>NZ_JASPIY010000010.1:0-100083 GCF_030232085.1 Corynebacterium sp. MSK073
AACCAGAAACGAAGAAAAAATCGCTGCCTAACCGCTAGGTAGCTCTACTACGTGTCCACGATTTGCGGGCAACCCCACTTTGATTCCCTGTTTCCCTGGGCAGTTATTTGTTACTTTTACGTTGTCAGCACTTGGCTGGACGTTAACGCAGGTAGCAACCGGGGACGAAGCGGAAAAGAAACTAATTCCGCCCTTAGTTGCGTCGGGGAGAAAACCGTCTGGGTCGACAGAGAGTGGCACGGTGTCCCCAGGTTGATACTGATTATTTTCAGATGCGTGGGCGGTGACAGGGAACACTGCAGTTAGTAAAGTGCAGCCCATTAAAATGAGACCCTTTTCCATGTCATTGACAATCATCCTTTCTGGATATATTCCATAGAATTGAATTTATCCTTTTCGGGAGTTGAGGTAAGGAACATCTCTACGAAACCAGAGCCCTGAAGTATTTCATCCCACTCGATAGATTCTTCATTTCTACTTAAATCAGGGAATCTTCCCCAAAGGCGAACGACTTTTCCTTCGTGAAGTCTAGGGTTAAAGAGGTCGAAGTGGTACCAGAGCTGATTTTCGGGGGAGCCGCTGTTTCTTCCCGCTTGGATGCCGACTCCGGCTAAAATTGTTTCCTCTGGAAGTATGGTGTCTTGAAACATTTGGGTGGATATATTTTTCAAAAACTTGATTTCATCAGTCGTGATAGAAACAAATTGATTGATGACTATTCTCCTAGCGGTAGAAAGCAGTGATTATTCCGACAGGTCGGCCGTCTCCGCTTGCGGGATCTACTCGTTCTGTGGCAACAACCGTCATAACTCTTCCATTGATTGGGTAAGAGCATTTTTTCTTGCCATTTCCTGCATTTAAGCCGCCTTTGCAGTCGGGGGCGTTATGTAAAACTGTGTCAATCTCTGTAGTGGCTGGAACGAAACCGTCGTGACTGTCTTTGATGTGAGAAAGCCCAAAACCAACACTGCCGGGTTCATCTCCTTGTCCTACGCGGAGTGGAAGATCTCGCCTTTCGGGCCAATGATTGTTTGGCTGATGGTCCAGTCAATTGGCTGAGCGGCCACTGCAGTGGGGGAAACAAGTAATCCGATAAATGCCGCCAAAGTGGCGGATAAAAATTTCTTTACTTTCACGGCAACGCCATTCAAATGTGTTTGGAAGATTTGCGACGGGAGAGAATGAAACCTTTGGTGCTGATGTTGGTGTCAAGTGAGGCATGAACCAAAAAGGAAACCCTGTCTCATTAATTATGATGGTCTAACTCTCCGTTTCCCGCAAGACCTTTTTGTGAATGCATAAATTAATTTATGCATTGCTTCAATCGGGCTGCTACTCGAACGCGTCAGCCGATTTGTTGTCCTTGGCCACCTGCCAGGCAGGCACACCAGCAAAGAAGTATTCACAGCCCTGCACAAGGCTGTCGCTGGAATCGATAAAGCACTCTGGTCATCAATTACCTGGGACCAAGGAAGCGAAATGGCAGGCCATAAAGCCTTTACCATGGCCACTGACATTCCCATCTACTTCTGCCATCCAGGATCACCGTGGGAACGCGGCAGCAACGAAAACACCAACGGCAGGCTCAGGAGAAACCTTCCCAAAAACAGCGACCTGTCCATCTACAGCGCCGAGGACCTGGAGATGATCGCCAACATACACAACCACAAACCACGCAAAGCGCTCAACTGGCGCACCCCAGCCGAAGTCATGACCAACGCCCTGACACAAACCGGTAGTATCACACCAAAGTAACCATCATCGTTGCAACGACCCCTAGAATCCAAGCCTCCGACACTCCTCGCCCACTCCGAGAATAAGCCCGGAAATAAAAAATCTCGAGACACCGTCTTGGAGATGATGTCTCGAGATTCGAAATTTTGTGCGCCCGGAGGGATTCGAACCCCCAACCTTCTGATCCGTAGTCAGATGCTCTATCCGTTGAGCTACGGGCGCAGTCCGTTGTGAAGCAGCGCGTATGCTCTGCTGTGCAACGAGAATTTACTATACCCACGGACCTGAAAACTAACAAATCGCCTGTACAGAGCCGTGTTCGGCGGGATAGCCAGCGGTGTATTGTTCACCCGCCGTTCACGCTTGAGCTCGGTGTGGAGGGCGAGGGGAGGCTATACAAGGGCGGAGGCTTCGGCATCGGAAAGCAGGGCGTCTTGAAAGGCCTGCAGGGTGGATTCATGATCGAAGTCGACGCCGATGAGCACGAGCTCCGTGCCGGGGGTTACACCATTGGCGGCCCATAAAGAAGCGGGCATAATCTGCAGGTTTGGCCCGGCCTGCTGCCACGCGTGGGCCACGCGCAGATCGGTATCGATCCAGCAATACCCCTTGGACCGCACGAGGCCCGTGCTTGCCCGGAGGGCGGCGATGAGGCGCTCGCGGTTAAAGGGGCGGTCGGCGCGAAAGACGACTGAGGAGATGCCGTATTCCTCGGTTTCTGGAGTGTGTGGGTTCGCAAGCTCTTCGGCATAGCCGTGATAGGCGGCAGCGGTGGCGGTATTGAACAAATGCGCATCGAGAACTAGCCCCGGTTCGATGACCCCGTGGGTCACCGGCACCACGCGAGCCCGTGGATTCATGGCGCGGACTGCGGCGATGACGCGCTCGGTTTCGGCGGCATCGACAAGATCGGTCTTGGTAATGAGGATAAGGTCGGCGAATTCGACTTGGTCCACTAAGAGATCAGAAATGGTGCGGTCATCTTGGGGCGTAGCCTCGATGCTTTCGGAGACGAGGCTGCGGCCGCGGCGCAATTGGTTTAAGAAGGTGGAGGCATCGACGAGGGAGACCATGGTGTCGATGGGGGCGGCATCGGCAAGCGTGGTGCCATCGGCAAATTCCCACTCAAAGGTGGCAGCCACGGGCATGGGCTCAGAAATGCCGGTGGATTCGATGACGATCTGATCAAAGCGGCCGGAGCGCGCCAGCTTGCCCACGGACTCGATGAGGTCTTCACGCAGGGTGCAGCAGATGCAGCCATTCGACAGCTCCACGAAGCGATCCTCGCCGCGTTCGAGGTGGCCTTCGCCGGCGACGAGGGCGGCATCGATATTGACCTCAGAAAAATCGTTGACGATGACCGCCAGCTTGCGCCCCTCCCGGTTCGCGAGCAGGTGGTTAAGTAGCGTGGTCTTTCCGCTGCCTAAAAATCCGGACAGCACGGTAACAGGTGTAGCCATCCTTTAATGGTAACGTTTTTCATTAAAGGATGGCTACTGAGGTGCTTAATGTCTAGACCGTCAGCCCGAAGATCGGTACCGCCAGCAGGAAGACGGTAAGGGTGATGAGGAAGATACCGATGACGTTGAGTCCAACGCCGCCCTTGATCATCTCGCCAATCTTGACGTAGCCGGAACCATAAGCAATGGCGTTCGGCGGGGTTGCCACCGGCAGCATGAAGGCACAGGTTGCGGCCAAGGCGACCGGGATGGTGAGCAGCAGGACGTTGATATCGCCTTCGGTGGTCAGGCCCACGCCCACGGCGACGCCGCCCATGATGGGAATGAAGGTGGCCGCGGTGGCGGTATTGGAGGTGATCTCCGTCAGGAAGAGGACCAGGGCGGCCACGGCTGCGACGATGAGCACGATGGGCAGGGAGCTGAGCCCCTTGGCCATCTCACCGATCCACAGGGACAAACCGGAGGAGTTGAAGGCCGAGGACAAGGAGAGGCCACCGCCGAAGAGGAGGAGGACGTCCCATGGCATTTCATTGGCCGTCTTCCAATCCAGCAGGCGGATGCGGCGCTCCGAATCGGCCGGCAGGATGAACAGGAGGATACCTGCGGCGATGCCGACGATGGCATCGTCATAATTATCAAAATCGCCAAGGACGATGGGCAGGGTTACCCAGGCCAGGGCGGCTAGGACGAAGATGATGCCGGTCATGATCTGCGGGCGGGTCCATGAGCCCAGCGCCTTGATTTCCTCGTTGATGAGCTCGCGGCCGCCGGGGATTTCGGTCATTTCCGGCTTGAAGATGGTAATCAACAGCGCCCATGCGATGAGTAGGAAGACAAGCGCCAGCGGCACGCCGACGGCCATCCAACGACCAAAGCCGAGGGTGACGTCCCAGGTATCGGCCATGTACGCATTCAAGAAGGCATTCGGCGGTGTACCAATCAGGGTACCCAGCGAGCCGATGGAGGCGGAGTACGCGATGCCCAGCATGAGGGCGGTGGCGAATTTCTTCTGCTTATCCCAACCGCCAACGGTCTCTGCGGTAAGCGCCAGCACGGACGTACCAATCGGCAGCATGACGACGGCCGTTGCGGTATTCGATACCCACATGGACAAAAAGCCGGTGGCCAGCATGAAGCCCAAAATGAGGCGGCGCGGCGAGGTGCCGATGAGCTTTACCACATAAAGCGCAAGGCGGCGATGCAGGTTCCAGCGCTGCAGCGAAAGCGCGATAAGGAAGCCACCCATGAACAAGAAAATGGTGGCAGAGGCATACGGCGCGCCGACTTCCTTAATGGTGCCCACGCTTGCGAGCGGGAAGATGACCAGCGGAATCAGCGCGGTGGCAGCCAGCGGGATGGCCTCAGTCATCCACCACACACCCATGAGGATGGTGACCGCCGCAACGGTGCGGATGGCGCTTAGCGTGTAATCGGCTTCCTCGTCCACGCCGGTGGACTGCTGGACCGTATCGATGGCATTTGAAGGGAAGATGAAAAATACGAGGATGGCCAGGGCGAGGCCGATGAAAAGGCCAATGAACTGGCGGCGCCATTCATTGCGTGGGGCACCCGGATCCTCAGCGCCCTCTGATTGGGCGGTAGATTCGTGAGTATGCGGGGTGGTCATGCCGCGAACTCCTTTGCTAGAGAGACTTTTAGCAGGGCGGGGGTGTGATAGCTCTGTCAATTACCAGCAATCGAGCCGGATCCTTGGTGCATCCCGAACATCATTCAGTCCGTGCAGAGCATGCTAAGACCCTACAAAACATTTGCACCAGAAACCACAAACTTTACTGAATTCACCCCCACCGCATTTAAAATTCACACACCGCAGCTACTCACAATGTGAAATTTTCCCCACCGGTTCGCTACCCCCGCCCGGCGCGCCAGGCCCCGTGTGCCAGGGGGCCTTTATAGCCCGAGCACGGACTTGGCGATGAGGAAATAAATAATCAGACCCGTGGCATCGCAGAACGTGGAGATAAACGGATTGGAAAATACGGCAGGGTCCGCGCCAATGGTCTTTGCAACGATGGGCATCAGCCCGCCCACCGTGGCGGATATGGAGCAGATTAAAAACAGCGTCGAGCCAATGACTAGGCCAATATCTACGCCATAGACCACCGTTGCCAGGCCGAACCCTGCCAAGCCCAATACTGCACCAAGCAGCATGCCTACCCGGAGCTCGCGCCAGAGAACGGCAAGGAGGTCGCGCCCGCGGACATCGCCAAGCGCCAGCGCACGGGTGACCGTCGTTGCTGCCTGGTTTCCCGTATTGCCGCCGGTACCGGTCAGCAGCGGGATAAACAGGGAAAGCACCACGGCCTGCGCCAAGGTGTCCTCGAAGGCGTCCAGGACCCGCACGGTCAACAGCGCGGACACCGCCAGAACCAGCAGCCACACGATGCGGGACTTCACCAATTTTAATAGCGGCGTGGACAGGTACGGCTGCTGCAGGGCCTCGGTACCGCCGGCGCGCGCTGAGTCCTCGCTATCTTCTGCTTCGACGATGTCAATGGCATCATCCCAGGTCAAAAGGCCTACCAGGCGGTCCGAATCATCCACGATGGGCAATGCCAAAATATCGAGCGGCAGGAACCACCTAGCTGTGGCTTCCGCATCATCATTGGCGTTGGCATAGATGGGGCTTTGCATGATCTCCCCAATCGTGGTGCCCTCCTCCGCGGTAAAAATCTCCCGCAGCGTCACCACGCCCACTAGGCGGCGGTCCGCGCGGGTGATGGGCACCGCATAGATGGTTTCCAGCTCATCGGCCTTCGCACGCAGGGTCCGCAGCGCTTCCTCCACGCTCATTTCGGGATGGATGCCGGGGACCTCGGGCGACATGCGGCGGCCCACCGAGCCCTTGGTATAGCCCAGGACAACCCCGGTGACATCCCGCTTTGATTTGGTAAGCGAGCGCAGCAGCCGATCCGCGATTTCCGCCGGCAGCTCATCCAAAAGGGCCACGCGGTCTTCTGGCTCGAGTTCATCGAAGAACTCATAAACATCAGCATTTCCCAGCTCATCGATGATATCTGCCTGGTGCTTGGCATCCAGGGCATCAAATACCACGATGGATTTACGCCGCGGCAACAAGCGCAGGGCCAGCGCGGCGCGGATGGCATTTTGCCGCTCGACGATGGCGATGAGCTCTTGCAGTGGCACCTCATCAAGCAACGCCTGCAAGCGGGGCGCTTTTTGCGGGTCAATGGCAGAATCCTGCTTCAACCATGCCTCGACCGTATCGCTGGCCTGCTCAGTAGTATCCGCCATCGCCGTCACCTTGCCCTTCTCGCCCCTCATACCGCGGCACCGGTGGCCACCGTAATTGATATAGCCCCACATAGATTACGCGTATCTCCCATCAGCACACAGCGCTGCGGGGAAAAATCTGCCTTTAGGCAAAAACACCCCACAAGGCAAAGGCCGCAAGCAGGGAGACCAGCCCCGCGCTACTGGCCAAGACGGCGGCGCTGGGGAGGTGGCGGTGGGTGCGCAGGGAGGCATCGACAAGCGATGCCCGCTTCCTCACCGCCAAGATCAGCACCAGCACGCCCGCCGCGAGCGCCAGCAACGGGAGAAACACACTAACGCTGACCACCCGCATGACCCCTAGGAGTATCACCGCCAGCGCGAGGATGGTGCGCTGCCACGATAGGCGGGTGCGCTCGGGCTGCAAGCCGGGGTCAAAGAGCTCCCCATGCGGCTGCGGGCTAGGCAAGTAACTCTCCTACCAGCAGCACGGCCGCGATAACGACGATGGTGCCCACCAGCACCGGGATGGCGATGCTAAAGGGCAGCGGGCGCTGTTGCCGCAAGGCACGCTCAGCCCGCTTCCATTGCACCCACGCGACTATCGGCAGCACAATCGCCACCACCAGCATGAATGCGGAAACCACCGCGCGCAGGGTCGCCGGTAGCGGCACATCGAAAGCCTCCAAGGCCACTCCCCCGGCAATCAGCGCGAGCGAGGTGCGAATCCATGCGAGGAAGGTGCGCTCATTCGCCAGCGTAAAACGCGGATCAGGGTCACTTCCTACCCCAAATACCGAGCGGGGAAACCTCGAATCGCTCATGCCTTCCTACCTTATATTCAATGCACGTCCTTAGCGCGATAAGGCCGCGAGCCTGTTCGCCGGTCACCTCGTTATGATCGGGGCCATGATTGAAGTCGCAGCCATCGTTTTCCGCAATTCCTTTGGCCACGTGCTTGGCGTACGCAAGGCCTCATCCACAAAGTTTCAGCTGCCGGGCGGCAAGCTAGAAGAAGGCGAAAGCCCTGTCCAGGCCGCTGCGCGCGAGGCGGAAGAAGAAATCGGCGTGCAGGTACGCCTACCTGAACTCACTGAGCTCGGCACCTTCACTGCCCCGGCCGCCAATGAACCGGGCCAGACCGTCCGCGGGCATATCTTTACCTACCCGCGCCCCGTCATCGCCCACGCCGCGGCCGAAATCGCCGAAACCGCCTGGATCGATCCCGCCGACCCGCAGTGCGAGCTTGCCGATCTCCTGCGTAGCAAGGTTTTTCCGGCGCTGTAAAGTGGTCAAGCTCGCGTATCAACAGAGAGCCACGCCTACACCCCGTCACCTGCGGCGGGAAGAATCGTGGACCAGCGATGACGTAACAGCCGCTCTGGGGTCAACAAGGTGTGGTTTACTACTTATTTAGACTGACGCCCTGCATTCTCCGCCCACACGCGCACTCCGACAGAAGCAGCAGTCAGAACAACAATGAAGATGGTCACTAAGCCGATGCCTATTACATCGGTCAGCCACAAAACAAATATCACCAAAGAGGCGACTGCTAAAGCGAGCAAAACTCCGTTTTTGTCTTCTGCGCTTTATCCATGTCTCCATTATTCACGATAAAAACTCACCACGCGACGAGTTCATCCTTCTGAAAAATCTCCTTGAGCACCAAAAGCGCCCTCGGAGAACTACATTTCCATTTCATGCCCGTAGCGGGGGAATACTCGTATTACGCTTGCAGAATAGGGGGCCTGGCTCCTGATTGGTGGCCACCGCATTTTGTCATTTAACCCCGTTTAGGCCTGTCGTTTAAGCTGGCAAAACAACAAAATCCCAAGCGCATTCGCCCGGGATTTGTGTGGCGGAGATGAGAGGATTCGAACCTCCGGACCCCAGAAGGGTCAACTCCTTAGCAGGGAGCCCCATTCGGCCGCTCTGGCACATCTCCAAGTTCAGAAAGAACCGTAAAAGACAATACCTGCCGCATGCGCCACGGCCAAACTAACCCCCTGGTTTTGTCCCCGGTTTTCTTCCACGCGCGCAGGAGAGACGACCTAGAGTGGTAGCCATGATTCGCTCCGACTTACGCGCCATTCCGGGCTATGTGCCCGGCGCGCGCCACGATGATGCCCTCAAGCTCTCTTCTAATGAGGCCACGCAGCCACCGCTGCCTGAGGCCGCAGAGGCTATGGCCCGCGCCACCGCCGAGGCCAATCGCTATCCGGATATCGCGGCCACCGAGTTGCGTGAGGATCTGGCCGAGCACTTAGGCGTGAGCTTCGACCAGGTTGCGGTAGGCACGGGTTCTTCCGCGCTGTGCCAGCAATTGGTACAGATCACCACCACGCCCGGTGAGGAAGTGATTTTTCCGTGGCGTTCCTTCGAGGCTTATCCCATCTTTGCCCAGGTTGTGGGCGCACGCCCCATTCCAGTTCCACTCGATGCGGACCAGCGCGTGGATTTGGCCGCGATGGCGGAGAAGATTACCGCGGATACGCGCCTAATTTTCGTCTGCAATCCGAATAATCCTTCCGGCACCACCGTGACTAAGGCGGAGTTCGCCGAATTTATGGACGCGGTGCCAAGCGATGTCCTCGTTGCCCTCGATGAGGCCTATATCGAATACAACCGGAATTCCGATACCCCGCTGGGCACCGAGCTTTTTGGCACTTATCCCAACGTGGTTTTCCTGCGGACCTTCTCCAAGGCCTATGGTTTGGCCGGCGTGCGCGTGGGCTATGCCTATGGCCCAGAAGATGTCATCGCGGCGCTGAATAAAGTAGCGATTCCGTTTTCCATCAACGCCGTGGCCCAGGCCGGTGCCCGCGCCGCGCTAGCAGCGCAGGATTCGCTGCGCGAGCGCACCGAAGAGACCTGTGACCAGCGCCAACGGGTGGAAAAGGAACTGGCAGAATGGGGCGTTCCCCACTCGGAAGCCAACCACGTATGGCTGCCGGCGGCGAATATTGAAAGGCTAGGAACGCCGCAGGAATTAGCCGCACGCCTAGCCACACGCGGCGTGCTCGTTCGCGCCTTTAGCGAAGGCATACGCATTACTATTACAACCGAGGAAGAAACTAACGCCCTGCTGCAGGCGTGGAACGATACCGTAGGAGGCTAAATGCGTTCGTTGACCAATTTTGCCCTCAATGTAGTCGCCATCGCGATTGCGCTCTGGGTCGTAGTGGGCATTATCCCCGGGATTTATATCACCCCGGATAAGCTGGGCAATTTCATTGCTGTGGCCATTGTTTTCATCATCATTAATGCGGTGGTCATGCCCGTGCTGCGTTTTATCGGCGCCCCGCTGACCTGCCTTACCCTAGGGCTATTCGCGCTCGTCATCAACGGCGCCGCCCTGCTGATCGTGGAGTGGACGCTCAATACCTTTGACTTAGGAATTGGCCACCTTGTGGTCAATTCCTGGGGCTCTGCAATCTTCGGCGCCATCGTCTTGTCCTTAGTCAGCAGCTTGGTCAATTTCTTTACCAGCCCGCTGCGCGAGCCGGTCTAAAGGAACGGGTTATCCCCCGGCGAAGGGCGGCAGCACGTCAACGCGGGTCACGCCCATGAGCGGCGAGTCCGCCTGAGTGTTGCCGGCGCCATCGATAAGAAAGTTGCAGCGCCCCAGCACCTCTTTCATGCTCATACCGGCCTCCGTAGTGCCGGTGTGGTCCTTGCCCAGCTGCTCTATGAGCTGGCCTAAGGTGGTGGGCGCTTTTACCTGCTCCGAAGCTACGCCAGCCGCGGCACGAGCGGCGGCGAAATAGTGAACGGTCAACATGCTTCCTACTATGCCCGCAGGCTTCGAACGTGTCGAACTCGCGGGTAAACTTGACGCCATGCGCACTCCCGAAACCCACGCGCACGAGGTCGCGGCTGCCCTCGGCCCGCGCGAAGTCATATCCCGGTCCTTGGGCCAGGCACAGGAGATGGTCCTTGCCTCCGATGTCTATACCACCTTCCCCTCGCCGCGCTTTAGCAATTCCCAAATGGATGGCTACGCGCTGCCTGCTACCGAAGCCGGTGCGTATGAGGTGGGCCCCACCATCGCCGCAGGCGCGGATCCCGCCGAGCTGCTGGATGGCCCTTTGCGCGCCGCCAGCCCCATCATGACCGGAGCCAAGGTTCCGGAGGGCACGGCAGCCATCGTGCCGATTGAAAAGTGCCAGCCGCAGGAGTTCCTCCAGCCGGGCGAGACCATTACAGTTCCGGCCACTGAAAAGGGCCAATTCATCCGCGGGACGGGCACGGACCTCGAGCAGGGCGCTCTCCTGGCCGCCAAGGGCGATAAGCTCACCCCGGTGCGCTTGGCCGCGCTGGCCTCCCAGGGCATCGAGGAGGTCACCGTTTACCGCCCCGCCCGCATCCTCGTGTGCACCGGCGGCGCGGAAATTGGTACGGGTATAGCTGCTATTCCCGATGCCAATGCACCGCTCATCTCTGCTATGGCCCACCGCGCCGGCATTGAGGTCGCCGGTTATGTCACCACCGATGATGATCCGGAGGTGCTCACCCGCGCGCTGGAGGAGGCCACTAAGCTCCACCGCCCCGATGCCATCGTCACCTCCGGCGGTATTTCTGCGGGCAAATACGAGGTCATCCGGCAGGTGCTCACCGGCTGGTTTGGCCACGTGGATCAGCAGCCCGGCGGGCCGCAGGGCATCGCCAGTTTCCATGGCACCCCGGTCATCTGCTTGCCCGGCAATCCGATTTCCACCATGGTGAGCTTCCGCCTCTTTGTCGCCCCCACCCTGGGCTGGGCACCCGCGGCATATCGCGTACCAATCGCGCACGCCATCGAGGGGCTGCCCCACAAGGATCAATTCCGCCGCGGGTACGCCGATGCGCAAGCCCACGTTACTGGCGGTGCTAGCTCTCACCTGCTGGCCCAAGCCGCCAATGCCACCCACCTCATCCGCATTCCTGCCGGTAAGAGCCTCAGCGCAGGAGAAAAAGTAAAGGTCTATCCCCTATGAGTTCTGCTCGCACCGCCATTGTTTTGGTCGCCTCCACCCGCGCCGCCGCCGGGGTCTACGAGGATCGCTCGGGCCCCATCGCAGTAGATTTCCTGCGCCGCAAGGGTTTCGACTGCCCTGATGCCCGCGTGGTGCCCGATGCCGATATCGCCGCAGCGGTGGACCAGGCCTTCGCCGAAAAGCCCGCGGTTATCCTTACCTCCGGCGGAACGGGCCTGACCCCGGACGATCTCACCGTCGATGCCGTACAGCCCCATCTCACGCGGGAGCTTCCCGGCATCGCCATGGCCTTTTGGAATAAAGGCTTGGAGACTATCCCCACCGCAGTGGCCTCGCGCGCGGTCGCAGGCGTCAATGACACCACCTTTGCCATGACCCTGCCCGGTTCTACCGGCGGAGTCAAAGATAGTTGCGCCGTGCTAGAGGATTTAATCGTCCACATCGTCGATATGTTAGAAGGAAAACATGAGCACTGATCCTTCTTATGTCGCCGCGCAGACTGGGCTCACTGTCGGCGCCATACTGACCGAGCAGCCCCTCGAGCCCCTCCTTGCCGCCGCCAAAGCAGAGGTCACCACCTCAGCCATGGGCGCGGTGGTCACGTTCGAGGGCATCGTGCGCGATCACGATGGCGGCCGGCCCGATGTCACTCAGCTGTCTTACTCCGCACACCCTAGCGCCCCAGAAAAGCTGCGCGAGATTGTCGATGAAGTAGCAGGCCAGCACCCCGTGCGCTTGTGGTCGGCCCACCGCACCGGCGATCTACAGGTGGGCGATTTGGCCTTTACCGTCGTCGCCGCCTCTGCCCACCGCGGCGATGCCTTCCGCGCCGCGGAGTCCTGTGCCGATCGAGTCAAGGCCGAGGTGCCCATTTGGAAGGAACAAAGCCACGGCGATGGCTCCATCAACTGGGTGGGCCTCGAATGAGCACACGCTATGCCCGCCAGGAGGCCCTGTGGGGTGATAAGGGCCAGCAGAAATTGGCTGACTCCCACGTCGCGGTCATCGGCGCGGGCGGGCTTGGCTCACCGGCGCTGCTCTACCTGGCAGGAGCCGGGGTGGGCCGCATCTCGCTTTTCGATGACGACCTCGTCTCCCCCTCCAACCTCCACCGGCAGGTCATTCACACCACCGCCTCCATTGGCACCGTAAAGACCGAATCGGCCGCAACGGCGGTGCGGGCCCTCAACCCTGAGGTGGAGCTCATCTGCCACGGCCGCCTAGAATCCGCCACCGCCCTCGAGCAGCTGCGCGGCTGCGACGTGATCCTCGATGGGACGGATAATTTCGACGCCCGCTACCTGTGCTCATGGGCCGCCCACAGCCTGGGCATTCCCCACATTTGGGCTTCTATCCTGGGCTTTGATGCGCAGATGAGCGTCTTTTGGTCCGGCAAGGGCCCTGTGTACGAGGATGTTTTCCCCACCGCTCCTGCCCCGGGCGAGGTTCCGTCGTGTTCCCAAGCCGGCGTCCTGGGCCCCATCGTTGGCACGGTGGGTTCTGCGATGGCCTTGGAGGCTTTGAAGATCATTACCGGCGTCGGTGCCCCACTTATTGGCACGCTCGGTTACTTTGAGGCGCTATCTGGGACCTGGGAGTATATCCCCATCCGCCCCACCGGCGCGCAGCCTACCCAGCCAGCCGATGCCCCCGAGGTTCGCGAGATCCCCGCGCACGCCCCGCTTATCGATGTCCGCACCGACGCCGAGCGCGCCCGCTCTGCCATTCCTCATTCAACGCATCTGCCCCTCGACCGCATCCTCGCCGGCGAAAACCCGGACATCGGCCAGGGCGATGCCGCTGTTATCTACTGCGCTAGCGGCATCCGCTCCGCGCAAGCCGTCCACGCATTGCGCGGCCGCGGCTACGAGCACGTTGTTTCACTGCGCGGCGGCATTAACGCGTGGTTGGAACAGCACGATTTGTCCTAGCCTCGCCAAACAGTGTGGGGTGCCTATGGCCTTCCGTATTTGTCTTCCTTGCCGCGAACAAAGACGAACCAGATCAGCGGCCCCAAGAAAGGAAGGGCGAAGGTAGCGGCGATAAAGAGTATCTTGGCCGCAATCGTGTACCCAGAAGCGATAATAGAAATAACCGCCGCAATCCAGAACGCGACGAGCAAAATAATGGGAAGGAACCCAAGGAACCACCACGTGTCATTAGAGTTAGTAGATTCCGCTGCTGCTACATAAAGTTCCGAGGTATTCATGACGTCCTTTCGTCGAGCATTTTTATCTCTGGGACAAAGCCAGCACCGCATCGATACCTGACTTGCCCTGTACATTTCCAAGATTAAGTCTGCGCCGCACTAGGCGCGTCATCCCCCGGTATGAAATGCCACAGCAGAATCCCACTGATCTAAGAGGTCTTCCGGTGCCCTGTCATCTCTAGGTTCGCTTTGTCGCCATCTAAGGTGAGGTTTCCCGTCAGTTCCTGCGTGGCCACAGCACCCGATTCGCCTTCCCCATAGGCACGCCACGTTACTGTCACGGTATCGTCGGTCCACTCCAGCTGATTAATATGCCTGCGTGCTGGCTCCATGCCATTACGGGTCCAGTCTTCTACCTGGGTAATGTAATTCAGGTCATTGTCATAAATGAGCAAGTTATCCGGCCAGGCCACGCCGCCTTGATCGCAGACATAGGTAATAACGGCTTCATCTTTGCCATCACCGTTGATATCGGCGTAAGCACCCTTAGGGGTTCCATCCTTGTTGAGCTTTAGCCCGGCGGCAGCATTGGGATATCCAGTCTTTAAGTGCTCGGGCAAAGTCCCATCCACCAACGTGCCGGCGTCATGCTCACACAACGCTGGTACCCACAAGGAGTACAAGTCTTCCACTGGGATGATCTTATTTTCCCCTGAAGTCGCAGATTTCTGGGCCTTTTCCGTCACTGTCGCAGTGCTCGGCTCCGTCGCGGAATCTGAGGCTCCAGCACCTTCATCATCCGTGTTTGAACTGGAGGATTCTTCGCTGACCTCGGAGGTCGCGCTAGATCCGGTGAAATTCGGCTCGCTATCGGCCTTATTAGGTTCATCGGAATTAGAGCAACCGGAAACAAAAGCGACAGCGGTCACGGCCAGGATCGCGCAAGGAGAGGTGAGAGAATTAGGCATAAGCGCAGCATACAGTGCTAGGGCGGCTGGATTCGCGCCAATGGAGGTAAAAATGAGAATTCGGCAACCTGGCGGGAACCAGAAGCTAGCCAACTATCATCTTGTTGTGGGTCACTTTTGGAAAGGAAGTAGGGGGCTCCGTTCTGATTCCAGACAAATTTCTAATGCATATCAGGTTTACCATCATCGCTAGAAATCAGGATGGGTCAGCGCATGAATAAACCCCGAGACCAAATGGCCTCGGGGATTTATTTTCTCGCTTCTTAAATCTTAGAAGCCGAGGATGGAGCGGTTAAACTCGTTAACAGCGTCCGGAACCAGGTAAGGCACCTGACGGAAGAACAGGCTTGCCTGCTCAAGAGCGTCCCAGCCGGTGGAGACTGCGGAGTGTGCTGCTTCCTGTACGTTGGATACAAGATCAAGAATCATTTCAGAATTCCTTTCGAGGTTGGAAAATTCTTATACGCGTTTCCGCGCGCACTGATCATTGTATGTGGTTAGGTGCGGTGATGTGCAACTTTCGAGTAGGCAGTTTATAGATTTGTTAGAAAACAATCGTCCTGGGGTTTAAACGATCTGCATTACATTTTCTTTCTATCTAAAACTTTCGCGCAATAAATTTTAGTTTCAAAGATGATCAAGGGAAGTAGGGAAAGGTTCCACGTTTTCCCGTCCGAGGAAAGGATGAGCCGTACAGACAAGACAAAACCCCTAGTCAGCTGGGACTAGGGGAAATGCTCTCTGCGGAGACGGCGGGATTTGAACCCGCGGAGGAATAAACCTCGCCGGTTTTCAAGACCGGTGCATTCGGCCGCTCTGCCACGTCTCCATCGTGCCGAAGAGGCAACTTGGTTAGCTTACTAAACGGTCCCGCGCGAATCACATTGCCCCACAAGGAAATGGACGTGGCGCACACCACACCCCCTCCATTACATTGGCCGTATGAGTGCTACACAGATGAAGGCAATCGTCCAAACCGATCCTGATACCCCACGGTCGCTAGAGCTACAGGACGTAGACGTTCCTGAGCTGCGTTCCGGCGAGGTACTGGTGAAGGTGAAGGCCGCGGGTGTCAACCGCGGCGATATTCTGCAGACGATGGGCGCGTACCCGCCGCCGCCAGGGGCATCGGACATCATTGGGCTGGAGGCCGCCGGCGTGATTGAGGATGCCGGCGATACGGACTGGGAAGCCGACACCGAGGTCGGATGCCTACTCGCAGGCGGCGGCTATGCGGAATACGTCGCCGTCCCGCAGGGCCAGCTGCTTCCGCTGCCCAAGGGATTTAGCCTGGAAGAAACCGCGGCCGTGGTTGAGGTCGGCTGCACCGTGTGGTCCAACCTGGGCATCGAAGCGGGCCTGCACGAGGGCCAGCGCGTGCTCATCCACGGCGGTGGCGGCGGCATCGGCACCTTTGCCATCCAGGTAGCCAAGGCGTTGGGCGCCGAGGTAGCTGTCACCGCCGGATCACAGGAAAAGCTAGACCGTTGCCGCGAGCTCGGCGCGGATATTCTCATCAACTACAAGGAGCAGGATTTCGTCGATAAGCTCAAGGGCAGCTGCGATGTCATCCTGGATATCATCGGCGCGAAGTACCTGGAAAAGAACATGAAGTGCCTGGCCAAGGACGGCAAGCTCATCATCATTGGCATGCAGGGCGGCACCAAGGCGGATATCAACCTGGCCCCCATGCTGCCGAAGCGCCTGACCATTCAGGGCACGACGCTGCGCGCGCGTGATTTGGACGATAAGGCGGAGATCGTCGCCGGCACCATCAAGAATGTGTGGCCCATGCTGGAAGATGGCCGCGTGAAGCACGCGCTGCACGGCACGTACCCGCTTGCCGATGCCGCCAAAGCCCACGCCGCCCTCGACAGCGGCGAGGTCACCGGCACGCTGGTGCTTACGGTGTAGTTTCCCAGCGCGCCTTCCTTAGGCGAGCGAGGCAACGACGCGCACGAGGTGCTCGATATCGTGGTGGGTATTAAACGGGCCCAATGCTACGGTGACGGCACCGCCGATTTCTTCCACGCCCATTTCCGTGAGCAGCGGCGTTTGTGGGGCCAGCGTGGTGACGAGCCCATTATCAAAGAGGCGCTTGTACACCGTCTCCGCGGGCACGCCCTGGACCGCAAAGGTAAGGCGCGGCAAGCGATTATCGGATGCGCCCGCTGCCGCCTCGCCGGTAACACCCAGGATGTGTACGGCGGGAAGCGTGCTCAAAAATGAGTACAGATCCGCGCGCAAGTCCTCGAGGTAGGCGCTCAAGGCGGTCATGGACTTATTAAGCCGCACCCGGCGCGATCCCTTATCCCCACCGGCCAGGGCCGCGAGGTGATCTACCAGTGGGCCCACTCCGCCGGCTAAGCCGGAGGAGACGGGGGTTTCTAGCTTGCGGCCGTCTTCCTTGGAATAGATGGGATTTAGGGCATCCAGGCGGCGGAGCATGCGCGTATCGCGGAAGACCAAGGCAGCCATTTGCGGCCCGCCCAGCAGCCCGATGTCGATGCCCACGATATCCGCGCCCAGCTCATCGAAGCGGATGGGGCGGTAGGGCGCGATTGCGGAGACATCGAGAAGCGTCCAGGCACGCGAACGCCCCCGCACCGTGTCAATGATCTCCTCAGCTGGGGATACCGTGCCCAAAAGCTCATGCGCGGCGGAAAAGGAAACGAGCCTTGTAGAGCCATCGACAAGCTCTGCGAACTGGAATCCCGGCAATTCGCCGGTGCCAAGGTCCGGCTGCGCCCAGCGGATATCGGCGCGCACGTCAGAAAAAGCGGAATACAGCGTGGGAGGATCCAGCTTGGACAGCACCACCGAGGAATTGCTGCCCAATAGTGGGCGTGCCGCACGCGACAGGGATTGGTACAGCACGGGCAGGGATGGGCCAAGGACCACACGGTCTGCCTTGGAAGCGGTGAGATCCGCAATGGCCATGCGCGCTGCTGCATAGTTGCCATCGCCTGCCAACCGGCCCGGCTCGGGCGCGGCCGAGTGGGCGCCGCCTGGTCCCTCTTGCGTCGCTACCGCCGTCGCCATCCGGAAAGACCGGGCAACGCCGGAGGTCACGCGCTCCGAAATTTGGGGCACCGCGTGCGCATTGAGGTATGTCCAGCCATCAGATAGTCCGGTGTACAAACCTCGCGCACTAAAGACGTCATAGTGTGCCGAAGCTGCTGGCATTAGGTCCCCTTCTTCATCGCACTGAACAACTGCCACCACGTGGCGGTCGATTCCCTACTGTATACGCGTTTGCTCTCAGTTTCCCAAATCTGAATTTTCCCTGGGCATCACTGTTTTCCCAGGCTAGCGGCGTGTAGTTCCCGTTTGCCCAGCACGCGCGCTAGGGTGTTGGGCGTGCAAGATAACAATCAACTGCGCGCTGATATCGCCCGCATGACCTCCCAGCCAGAAGGCGAGGCTATCCCAGCGTCCCAGTCCATGACCCTCAAAGCTGCTTTCGCAGACCTTATGCGGGGTGCACAGCAGCGTGAGCTGTGGTTCAAGCTGGGCCTGCAAGATATCAAGCAGCGCTACCGCCGCTCCGTCCTCGGCCCATTCTGGATCACCATCGCCACCGGTGTGATGGCGCTTGCCTTGGGCCTCTTGTATTCCATGCTTTTTCAGATTCCCGTCGCGGAATTCCTTCCCCACGTCACCGTGGGCCTTATTATGTGGACCTTTATTTCGGGCTGCATTAAGGAAGGGTCCACGGTCTTTATTGATAATGAGGGACTGATTAAGCAGCTTCCCGCCCCGCTTTCGGTGCACGTGTACCGGCTGGTGTGGCGCCAAACCCTGTTTTTGGGCCATAACCTCATCATCTGGCTCTTGCTAATCATGATCTTCCCGCGCAACTTGGGCTGGGAATTCTTCCTCTTTATCCCCGGGCTACTGCTCCTGCTCATTAACGGCGTGTGGGTCACCATGTTCTTTGGCATCATCGCCACGCGCTTCCGCGATGTCGCCCCGCTGCTTGATGCCCTGACGCAGCTACTGTTCTACGTCACCCCAATCGTCTGGATGACCAATACGCTCAAGGACCAAGGCGGTGCGGTGGCGGACCGCGCCCGCATCGCGGAAATCAACCCGCTGTATCACTACTTGGAAATCGTGCGCGCCCCAATGATTGGTGAGCCCGTTGCCGCCTACCACTGGTGGATCGTCATCGGCTGCACCGCAATCGGCTTGTTCATCGCTGGGCTAGTCATGCGCAAGTGGCGCTTCCGCGTGAGCTACTGGGTATAGCTTCCCTTCCTTTACTCCCACCCCACCATGAGGCTCGTTGAAAGGATAAAAACTGATGGTCTCAATTGATACGTATAACGCGTGCGTGGACTTTCCCATCTTTGATGCCAAATCCCGCTCCCTAAAAAAGGCCATGCTTTCTACCGCGGGTGGTGCCATTGGGAAAAATGACCACAACACCGTGGTGGTTGAGGCGCTGCGAGATATTAACCTGCACCTGCGGGAAGGCGATCGCGTCGGGCTCGTTGGCCACAATGGCGCCGGCAAGTCCACGCTGTTGCGCCTGCTCTCCGGTATCTACGAGCCCACGCGCGGTACCGCCGATGTCCGCGGGCGCGTCGCCCCCGTCTTTGACTTGGGCGTGGGCATGGACCCGGAGGTATCCGGCTACGACAACATCATCATCCGCGGGCTTTTTTTGGGCCAATCCATCAAGCAGATGAAGAAAAAGATGGATGAAATCGCGGAGTTCTCCGAGCTGGGCGATTACTTGTCCATGCCCCTGCGCACCTACTCCACCGGTATGCGCGTGCGCCTAGCACTTGGCGTGGTGACCTCCATTGAGCCGGAAATCCTGCTGCTGGATGAGGGCATCGGCGCCGTCGACGCAGCCTTTATGGCCAAGGCCCGCGTGCGCCTGCAAGAGCTGGTCAAGCGCTCCGGCATCTTGGTCTTTGCCTCCCACTCCAATGACTTTTTGGCGCAGCTGTGCAATACCGCGCTGTGGATCGACCACGGCGAAATCCGCTCCGTGGGCGAGGTATCTGAAGTCGTGGGCCAGTACGAGGGCCCAGAAGTAGGCGAATACGTCCGCGATCTGCGCCAGCGCTTTGAGGGCGAAGAGGCGGCTGGGTAGAAGCTAGCGCAGCATCCCCAGCAGCTGCTGGCTCAGCCCGGAAACCTCCACGTGCAGGTCATCCGGGCGCTTGTAATTGGGGGCCTCCACGCGCGCAGTCACGTGCCGCTGCGGACTATTCTCCGGCCCCGCCTTTTCTTCTCCTTCAGAAACCACCTGGTAGCCCAGCTTCTGGCTCACCCGCGCCGAGGCCTCATTCTGTGCCACCCAGCTCGTGGTCATCGCCTGCGCGCCTAGGTAATCCAGCCCAAAGGCCACTACCGCGTGCCGGATGAGCGTGCCCACACCCTGGCCTTGGAACCGGTGAAAGACCCAGGAGCCCGTCGCAATTTCTCGCGTTGCAGCAAAGTCCTCCGCCCGCGCATCGATGGTGCCCAGGATTTCTCCCGAATCTGCGTCGCGCACGATGAAATCCAAGGACCATTTCTCTGGGCGCAGCTGCGCCCGGTTGCTCCACCGGAACTGGGCCGCCGCTGACGGAGTATTCATCCTGGGATTAAAGAGCCACGGAAAGGCGTAATCCGGAATGTCTGCGCCGTAGATATCCTCTGCCGCCACACCGGCGATTGCCGCAATATCCTCATCGCGCATTACGCGCAACTCCACGCCAGGGTGGGTTGTATTGCCCGCGCGTATCGTCAGCCCGAACGGTGGCCACATGCTTTCCATAGGCAGTCAGCTTAGCCCACGCGGAGTGTTTATCCGCGGCAGATCCATTCCCCGGTGGCAAGATGGAACGCATGACTGCCACCCTTGATTCCACCGGTACCACCGCTGCCGTCATTGTCACCCACCAGCGCGCGGACTTGCTGCGTGCCTCGCTCGAAAAGGTAGTCAACCAAACCCACCCCGTGCAGTGGGTCATCGTAGTGGATAATGGCGCCGAGGATGCGGTCCGTGACGCGGTGGAATCCCTGGCAGGCGATCGCGCGGTCTACGTGCCGTCCAAGACCAACCTAGGTGGTGCGGGCGGATTCGCCCTCGGTTTCCTTACCGCGCTATCACTCGGCGCCGACGCCGTGTGGTGCGCCGATGATGATGGCCGCCCCGCCGATTACGGCGTATTAGAAGAGCTCTACCGCGTGGCAGGGAATAATAACCTGCACGAGGTCTCACCTGCCGTGTGCAATATCGACGATCCCGGCAGCTTGGCCTTCCCGCTGCGCCAAGGGCTGGTGTGGCGCCGCCGCATGGAGGAACTCGAGGGAGACTTCCTGCCCGGCATCGCTTCTTTGTTTAATGGCGCTCTGATTTCCGCCGCGGCGATGCAGACCATTGGCGTTCCGGATTATCGCCTCTTCATCCGCGGCGATGAGGTGGAATACCACCGCCGCCTGGTCAATTCCGGGCTGTCTTTCGGCACCGCCTTGACCACCAGCTACCTGCACCCGGACGGTTCGGATGAGTTCAAGCCCATCCTGGGCGGCAAGATGCATACCCAGTACCCGGAAGGCGAGTTCAAGCGCTTTTTTACCTACCGCAACCGCGGCTACCTGCTGTGGCAGCGCGGCATGCGCAAGCTTTTGCCCCAGGAATTTGCTCGCTTTGGCTGGTTCTTCTTGGTCCAACGCCACGATCCGGCCGGCTTCCTGGAGTGGCTCAGGCTGCACAACCGCGGGCGCCGCGAGGATTTCCGCCGCCCCCGGTAATCGCTCCTAAGGCGTGCCGCTGGCCTATTTTTCCTTAAAGATAAAGACCCGCTGGATGGCAAAGTTGGTCACCGTCGCCACGCCTTGGGCAATGACGAAGGCGATGGTGTCTTTCACCGCGCCCTCAAAGCCTAGGGAAATCAGCGGCTCATTGAGTACCCAGTACAAGAAATTCTGCACGGCAAAGGTGGATACGTATAACACGCCCACCGTTGCGGCCGTGCGTCCGGACACCTTTGTGCCAAAGGTCCAGCGCGCATTGGCCAGATAGGCAGCGATGGTGCCAAAGACCCAACCAATCGCCTTCGCCCCAGAGCGGTGCAGACCTAAGTGGGTCAATAGCAGCGTCAACCCATAGTCAATGACGGCGGCAAAAACACCCACCGCAATAAATCGCACCAGCTGCTGCTTCAAAGAGCTGGAGGGGCGCTTTACTTCTGCAGCATCTTCAAGTGGATTAGTCACAGGCAGTTAGCTTACCCGCGCAGCAGCGCTCGGTACATGTCTAGGCGGTACACCGGCGCGGCGGCGTCCTTGCCGTAGGCACCAATCTGGGATAGCTGGTGCAAGGAGGCATCGCACAGCGCGCGAATCTCCGCACCTTTCAAGGTGTTGCCATCATCGTTGACCCAGCCCAAGGCATCCATGGTGGTTTCCACCACGGAATCGGTCAGCTCGTCACCGCCCATGCAGGATAGCGCCAAGGCCATGGACCAAAAGGCATCTTTTCCCTCATTGGTGACTTCACGCGGCAGGCTAGCCAGCGCCTCAGCCGTGGCCGCCGGCAGATCACTTCCGCGGTTTAAGTCCATGGCCTGTAAGAGCGGAACAAAGTCATAGAGCTTGGTGCGCTCGATGAGCGCCCTTACCTGGGGTTTAACCTGTGCCAGAACTTCATCGGTGATTTTTTCACCGGTCAATTCCCGGTTCACCGCAGTAAGTTCAAAGGGCGCGAAGAGGTTGCCCGAGCCGCCCACGCACAGCGCGCTGGGGGTGCCATTATCGCGGGGATAGATTTCTGCGACCACCAGCTCAAAGTCCCAGAGGCCCCACACAAAATCGATCTGGTCGCCCTCGCGCCAAAGGAATTCGGAGGCTTGACGCTCTGGGTCAAGGCGCGGGCCGCGGGCATCACTGTGCTCGTAAAAGTGCCACGGGGAGTTTTCATCCGGCAGACCAAAGCAGATGTGTAGTACTTTCTGCAGCTCATGTAAGGTAAGCGCATCGCTAAAGCCGATTTGACGGTGGACTTCCCCATCCGCACGGATATTGGAGGCTTGGCAGATGACGGTGAGCGGTTCCCGCTTTAGCGACAGCAGCGGGTCGGCACGGCGAGCCCGCGCCTGTGCAGTATCGGTGACCCCTGCATTCATGGGCCCCACCATACGCAAATTTTAAGAAGCCAGTTTTTCTATATCGCGCGCTTCGAGCTCGCTGATGATAAACGTCGCCGCCGCGCCAATTGCTCCCAACAGCGTCCACGGGCGCTTAACGCCGCGCTTGCGCAGGAAAGACACCACCTTGCGGGATACGGCTACATCGGCCCACAAAGCAAGGCCCACCAAGATGAGCACCGCCGCCAAAATAGCCCAAAGTTTCAGGCCCTTATCCGCAAATTCCTGCGGTGAGCGCGGTTCATCGCCGTCCTCTTCGGCCTGGGCGTTGGTATAGGCCACCAATGCGCCAAAACCAATCGTGGACAAAACGTAGGCGGTAATAAGGCCCTTTGTGGATTTAATCCAGTCCGGGTAAGAGGTGACGATGCCCTGTGCGGCCGCTTGGGTGATGCGACCGGCCAAGGTGTCATCGAGGGCGTAATTATCGCGGGATTCTTCTGCTGCTTCGCGGTTGTTTGTCATAGCGACCACTCTAAGCGGCGGTAAGCTATTGCGCATGTACTCGGAAAAGACAGAGCATATGACACCCGCCCAGCAAGCCGCTCAGGATGAGCGGGCCGAGGACGATAAGCGCAACGGGCATTTTGAGGCAACAGAGCACACCAATCTGCCGCTTAGCCCCTTTATGACGCGCCTGATGGCAGAGGAAATGCCGATTTTGGATTCTACTTCGCGCCGCCGCGTGTACGAGATTTTGGACAGCTATGAAGGGCCCACCATTGAGTCCCAAGCGGACCTGCCGGAAGAAATCCGCGAGATCATGGATCTCTAAAGCGCCGCATTCGGGGCAGTCTGTGTGCCCCAAGCTGTTTTAAATATCACGAACGTCACTCCAGCCACCGCACTATGAGCTAGGTAGGCTGGTACATCGATACAATCCGTCGAGCAAAGAGTAAGAGATGGAACTACATACCACCGAAAAGTCCCTGCACGGCTGGGGCCGCACCGCCCCCACGACCGCCCATGTGCTGTCCACGGAAGACGTGGACGTCATCAAGAATGCAGTGGCACAGGTCGCGGACGATAACTCGGACAAGCCCGCCCACCTGCGCCGCGGCGTCATCGCGCGCGGCATGGGACGCTCCTATGGTGACCCCGCCCAAAATGGCGGCGGCCTGGTCATCGACATGCAAAAGCTGAACAAGATCCACTCCATTGACCCGGAGTCCGCGCTTGTTGATGTCGATGGTGGCGTCACCCTTGACCAGCTCATGAAGGCCGCGCTGCCCTATGGCCTGTGGGTTCCGGTCCTGCCGGGCACCCGCCAGGTCACCATCGGCGGCGCCATCGGCCCCGATATCCACGGCAAGAACCACCACTCCGCCGGTTCCTTTGGCAACCACGTGGTCTCCATCGAGCTGCTGGTTGCTGATGGCCGCGTTCTCCACCTCACCCCAGAGGGCAGCGAGGATGACCCGAGCGGTGACCTCTTCTGGGCCACCATCGGCGGCATGGGCCTTACCGGCATCATCCTGCGCGCTACCATCCGCATGACCAAGACGGAGACCGCCTACTTCATCGCGGATACGGATCGCACCGATAACCTGGAAGAAACCATTGCCTTCCACTCGGATGGTTCGGAGCACAACTACACGTATTCCTCCGCCTGGTTCGATGTCATCTCCCCAGAGCCGAAGCTGGGCCGCTCCACCATTTCCCGCGGCTCCCTGGCCACCTTGGCGCAGCTCGAGGAATTGGCCCCCAAGCTGGCGAAGGATCCGCTCAAGTTCAACGCTCCGCAGCTGATGACCGTGCCGGATATCTTCCCGTCTTGGACGCTGAATAAGCTCAGCCTGTCCGCTGTGGGCTTGGCCTACTACACCATGGGCGCGCCGGCGAAGAACCAGGTAAAGAACTTGACGCAGTTCTACCAGCCGCTCGATCTCATTGGCGAGTGGAACCGCGGCTACGGTTCCAAGGGCTTTTTGCAGTACCAGTTCGTCGTTCCCACGGAGGCCGTGGAGCCATTCAAGGAGATCATCCGCGATATCCAGCGCTCCGGCCACTACTCCGCGCTGAACGTATTCAAGCTCTTCGGCGAAGGAAACCGCGCGCCGCTGTCGTACCCGATGCCTGGCTGGAACGTCTGCGTGGACTTCCCCATCCGCCCGGGCTTGGGCGAGCTTCTCGATGACCTGGATCGCCGCGTCATGGAGTTTGGCGGCCGCCTGTACTTGGCAAAGGAATCGCGCACCTCTGCCGAGAACTTCCACCAGATGTACCCGGGCCTAGAAGGCTGGCTCAAGACCCGCAATGACATCGACCCCACCGGGGTCTTTGCCTCCGATATGTCCCGCCGCCTCGAGCTGCACTAATCACTGGACTCATCACCACCCCTCATGAAGGAGATTTTTTAAACCATGCTTAATGCAGTAGGCCAAGCCCAGCACATCCTGCTTTTGGGCGGTACCTCTGAAATCGGCCTCGGCGTCGTCGCCGAATTCCTCGAGCGCGGACCCGCCAAGGTCACCCTGGCCGCCCGCGCCCAGTCCCCGCGCATCGAGAAGGCACAGGCTGACCTGGAGGCCCGCGGCGCGGAAGTCGAGGTCGTGGACTTTGATGCCACCGACTTTGACTCGCACCCGGCGGTCATCGATAAGACTTGGGAGCGCGGCGATGTCGATATCGCCATCGTGGCCTTTGGCACCCTAGGTGACCAGGAAGAGCTGTGGCAAAACCACGACAAGGCCGTGGCTTCTGCCCAGACCAACTACACCGCGCCCGTCTCCGTCGGCGTGCTGTTGGGTGAAAAGTTCAGGCACCAGGGCCACGGCACCATCGTGGCGATGTCCTCGGTGGCCGGCATGCGCGTGCGCCGCTCCAACTTTGTCTACGGTGCTTCCAAGGCCGGCGTGGATGGCTTCTACATCAACTTGGATGAAGCACTGCGCGGCTCTGGCGCCAACGTGCTCGTCGTCCGCCCGGGCCAGGTTCGCACCAAGATGTCCGCTGAGGCCGGCGATGCCCCGCTGACCGTCAATGTCTCTGACGTGGCCAAGGCCACCGTGCAGGCGGTACTGGATGGCAAGCAGTCCATCTACGTCCACCCGCTGTTCAAGTACGTATCGCTGGCATTCAAGTTCATCCCGCAGCCCATCTTCCGCAAGCTGCCGTTCTAACCAGTTCCTGCGCGCAGGGTATGCCGGGCTCCTCAAGGCCCGCGGCCCTGCGCGCTTTGCTAGTTAATAAGCCAGCTCACACCGCGCCTAATCCCAGAAGAGTGATTAAGGTATGCGAAACTAAAGGGCATGACAAGCCCAGCTACGCCTTCCCAAGCAGTTCCCGTGAGCGAGGAGAAACGCACCACCGCCTACCACGCCGATGCCATGTCGCACCGCAGCACCCTGCTGGGCATTATTTTCGCAGCGCTGGGCGGCGGGGCAATTACGCTTTTCGGCTGGTATGCCTTCAAAACCGTCTCCCTGCCCTCCTTTAATACCTCCATGGTCACCCGCGCGCTGTGTACGGTCGGCGTGATCTTGACGTTGGCCTTGGCAGGTGGCTTTAGCGCGTGGTGGCTCTATGACCACTACAAGGAGAATTTCTCTCGCCCGCGCTGGCGCACGTGGGTGACCTACGCCATCACGTATCTCTCCCCCGCCTTATTGACCCTTGCCACCGTGGGCCTGCCGCTGTCTGCCTCGCGCTTATGGCTCGATGGCGTGCAGGTGGACCAGGCATTCCGCACCCAGTTCCTTACCCGGTCAGTAGATCAAATGGGCTATGCGGACATGAACTACCTAGACATGCCCACGTTTTACCCGCTGGGCTGGTTCTGGCTAGGCGGACGGCTCGGCTCCATATTGGGTATTCCCGGCTGGGAGGTTTATCAGCCGTGGGGCCTGATTTCCATCGCGGTTGCAGGCTGTATCCTCGTTCCCATTTGGCAACACCTCACTAAATCCCTGCCGGTGGGAACAGCTATTGCGCTTACCACCACCGCCATTACCTTGACCATCGCGGCGGAAGAGCCTTATTCCGCGGTCATCGCCATGGGCATGCCCGCCATCGCGGTGTTAAGCGCGCGCGCATTCAAAGGATCGTCGTTGTCTACCGCCGCGGTCGCTATCTACCTCGGAATCTCCGCTACCTTCTATACCTTGTTCACCGGCGCGGCAGCGCTGACCGTGGTCAGTCTGATCGCCGTTTTCACCGCGCTGTACGACCGGGCGTGGCGACCCATCGTGCGCCTAGTCATCATCGCGGTGGGATCGCTGGCCATCGCAGCCATCGCTTGGGCCCCATACCTCTGGCAGGTTCTGCATTCGACCGCACCCCTGCAAGCCACCGCGCAGCACTACTTGCCGGAAGAAGGCACGCAAATTCCGGTGCCGTTCCTTTCCTTGAGCATCGTGGGATTCCTCTGTCTTGCCGGTCTAATCTTTATTATCATCCGGTTGCGAGATGCGGAAGTCCGCGCGCTGGGGTTGTCCATCATAGGCATTTATGTATGGACGGTGCTGTCCATGGTGATGACCTTGGTCGGCACCACCCTACTGAGCTTCCGCCTTGAGGTCATCGTGGTGCTGTTGTTCGCGACGGCGGGTATCCTTGCCCTTGCGGAAGTCCGCACAGCCGGTATTCACCGCCTGTACCCCGCTAGTTTCTCCCACACGGCCAATAAGCGGATTACGGCGGTTTTTGGCATTTTCCTCGCCTTGGCTGGAGTCCATTATGCCCAGCAGATTCCCGAGGCAAACGAAGATGCCATCGACCACGCCTACAGTGATACCGATGGTTACGGCGAGCGCGCGGATCGCTTTACCAGCGATTCCGCTCATTATTATCTGGATATCCACAACTTCATCCAGGATCAGGGCTATACGGCCAACGAAACGGTAGTCCTCACGGATGAAAAAACCTTCATGGCTTACTACCCATACTGGGGCTTTAACGCCTTTACCAGCCACTATGCAAATCCCCTCGGGGAATTCAAACACCGCAATGACCAGATTGAAGCCTGGGCGGATGAGTCATGGGACTCTACTCCTGCAGAGTTCCAAAAATCCCTCGATTCCGCACCGTGGCGCGGGCCGGATGCCATCATCTTCCGCGGCGACCTCGACAATAAAGATGATGGGTTCAAGGTGCACTTGGCTGAGGATATCTATCCTAACCAGCCAAATATTCGCTACCGCGCAGTCTTCTTCAACCCCGAGGTCTTTGCGGAAGGCTGGGAGCTGGAGCAAACGGGTCCATTCGTAACGGCGGTGCGAACCAAGTAAGTTCACCCACACTTCCCCGGGGTTATCGGGGCGTGCACACGGGAACTTGGGCCAGACTGACGTACACTAATCGCCGTGTCAGATAGCCTTAAAACGAAATCGAAAGAAGCACGCCCCTCCGGGCTAAGTATCGCCACAGCCCCTGCCGGGTTGCGCTGGACCGCGATCATCGCCGGGTTAATTGGTTTCCTGTGTTTTATAGCCACCCCGCTATTGCCAGTGAACCAAACCCAGTCTTCCTTTGATTGGCCGCAGAATGATTCGCTGCAATCTATCAATGCACCACTTATCTCCGTGGCGCCGGAAAACTTGGAGGCCACCATCCCCATGTCCGCGGTGGATGAGCTCCGCGATGGCCAAAACATGGTCTACAGCACCGTCCCACCCGAGTCCAAGAAGGCATCGAACCGCGGCCTATTTGTCCGTTCCGGCGATGACGGCTTGTCTGTGGTCTCGCTCGATGAGGTCCTACTGACCTTAAGCGCTAAAGAAGTAGCGCAGCTTTCCGATGACGCCCAGCTGCACATCTCCGCCACCGGTGACGGCACCACCGTCAGCGTCGGCAAACACAAAAAGACCACCGAAGATGACCTGCGCCCGCAGGTCACCGGTGTGTATACCGAGCTTAAAGATGATGCCAATGTGCAGAACTTGGTCGATGACGGGCTGAATATCCACGTCGATATCAACTCGCGGTTTACTTCTTCTCCCTCGCTGATTAAGTCCATCGCGATGTGGCTCGGCGTCGCTATGGTGATTGTCTCGCTGTTCTGCCTGTGGCGCATTGACCGCCTTGATGGGCAAAAGTTGCGCTTCATGCCAGAAACGTGGAAGAAGATTCGCCCCCTCGATGGCGTCGTCGCCGCCGTCTTGGGCCTCTGGTACATCTTCGGTGCCAATACCTCTGACGATGGCTTCATCTTCTCTATGAGCCGCGTCTTCGATAACGCCACGTACATGGCCAACTACTACCGGTGGTACGGCGTGCCCGAGGCACCATTCGGCTCACCGTACTATGACCTCGTCGCGCTACTATCGCAGATTTCCACGGCGTCGGTCTTCGTCCGCCTGCCCGGACTAATTTCGGGGCTCATTATCTGGTTCATTCTTTCGCGGGAAATGCTGCCGCGCTTTGGGGACATCGTCGATGCCCGCCGCGTCAGCCACTGGACCGCCGCACTAATGTTCCTAGCCTTCTGGCTGCCGTATAACAACGGCACCCGCCCAGAACCGATCGTGGCCCTAGGCGTGATGGTGACGTGGGCATCCTTTGAGCGCGCCATTGCCACCCACCGGTTGCTGCCGGCAGCCGTAGGCACCATCGCTGCCACGATTACGCTCGCCGCCGGCCCCACTGGCCTTTTTGCGGTTGGTGTATTCCTCGTGAGCCTGCCGCACCTTTTCCGTGCGATGGCCGCGCGCGTGCCCGCCATGGGCGGTGGCGCTACCGGTTGGCTTAGCTTGGTTGCCCCATTTTTGGCTTCCGGCACTGCCATCATCGTCGCTGCCTTTGGAGATCAGACCTTGGCCAGCGTCGCTGAATCCACCCGGGTGCGCTCGGAGGTCGGCCCGTCGCTGCCGTGGTATGCCGAATACGCCCGTTATTCCACGCTCTTCCAAGAATCCGTGGATGGTTCGCTGACCCGCCGCTTCGCCGTACTCACCATGCTGTTTTGCTTGGTGCTCATCCTGGCTGCGTTTATCAAGGACCGCCGCGTTATTGGTGCCGCAGTCGGCCCCACCCAGCGTCTGCTCATCATCGTGGCGCTGTCGATGTTCTTCCTCATGTTCACCCCGACCAAGTGGACGCACCACTTTGGTATCTATGCCGGTGTCGCCGGGGTGATCGCTGCGCTGGCTGCCGTAGTGCTATCCAGGTTTGCGTTGCGCTCCCCGCGCGCCCGCACCTTTAGCATCGCCGCGGTGCTCTTCTTGCTCTCCATCTCCTTCGCGGGTTGGAATGCTTGGTGGTACGTATCCTCCTTCGGCATCCCATGGTGGGACCGCACGGTGCAGTTCAAGGGTATTGAGGCCAACTCGATCCTGCTCGCCATCTCCTTGGTCGTCCTCGCGGTCGGCGTGGTGCAATCCTTGCGCCACAGCCATCACAAATTGCAGGCCCAAGAGGAAGGCACGGAAAAAGAATTCAAGCAAGAAGCCGCCGCGAAGGTATCGCGCTCGGCCGGCATCATGTCCGCGCCCATCGCGGTAGCCTGCGCCATTGTGGTGGCTTTTTCGATGGCTTCTTTTGCCAAGGCCACCGTCGCCCAGGCGGATTCCTACTCAGTGGGCAAGGGCAACCTAGCATCCTTGCGCGGTGATACCTGCTCGCTAGCCAATGAAACCTTGGTAGAAACCAATACCAATGACTCCTTCCTCACCCCGGTGGATGGGGACTTGGGCGATTCCTTGGTAGACAAGGATGAAACCAGCAACGGATTCGGGCCGAATAATATCCCCGAATCCATCGAGCCTGAGGATCAGGATTCTGCTTCTGTGGGTGCCATTGGAGATAGCTCCCAAGATTCCGACTCCACCAGCCAAGACGATGCCACCGCTGGGACGGATAAGGAATCGGGCGGGGATTCTTCTGATGATTCGCAGGAGACCCGCCGCGCTGGGAAGAAGGCTTCAGAAAGCACCGATACGTCTGAAGGCGGTGTCCGCGGCACGAAGGGCGTCAATGGCTCGACCATGCACCTGCCCTTCAACTTGGACTACACCAGCGTGCCAGTCTTGGGCTCCTACACCGAAAGCCAAGAGTCGCTGTCCCAGGTAACCACGAAGTGGTATCACCTGCCGGAGACTACGGAAAATACCCCGGTTCTGGCTGTCAGCGCCGCGGGCAAGATTTATCACCACGATGTCAATGATGTGGAACAAGAGGGCATGGAGCTCACCTTGGAATACGGCACCATTGATGAGGATGGCAAGGTCACCGATAAGGGAGAAAAAGAGCTTTCCGATGTCGGCGCCACCCCCAAGTGGCGCAACCTGCGCCTGCCCATGGATGAATTGCCGGAAGAAGCCAATGTCGTGCGCCTAGTGGCCGAGGACGATTCCACCGATGAAGATGACTGGCTAGCCTTCACCCCGCCGCGCGTGCCGGAACTAGACAGCATCAATAACCAGTTCCCTGCGGAAAAGCCCGCGCTCTTGGACTGGGCGGTGGCTCTGCAGTTCCCCTGCCAGCGCACCTTTGACCACTACGCCGGCGTAACCGAGATTCCGGAGTATCGCATCCTCCCAGATGCGGCGGCGCAAACCTCCCTGACGGATTTCCAATCCTTCTCCGGCGGCGGTGCCATGTCCACTGCGGAAGCGGTGAACTACTCCTACGAAATCCCGAGCTACCTCAATAACGATTGGGCGCGCGACTGGGGCGCCATTGAAAAGTACGAATTGCGTACCGATTCACAGGGCAATACCCCGGCCAAGGCAGAGATCGATTATGAGGACGTTACTCGTTCTGGACTGTGGAAAGAGTCCGAGATGAAGATCCGGCCAGAGGGCGAGCAATAGCGACCGCCCCTAGCTGTGCAGCCAGCCGCAGCCGGTTTTATTGCGTCAGCTCACCGCGCAAAAATTCGGCTGCATCCTGCACCCGCTGGCGCGCCACGGCCGGGGTGGACACGCGGTGGGTCGAGACATAATCGCGCTCTTTAGCTTGGGGAATGTGGACACGATCGGCTATCTCATCCTCGGTCGCGGTCTGCACGAAGGTCTCAGGGAATTGTTTAGGCAGCTCATAGCCCACGCGGTAGTCCTCCGGCAGGTTGGCTAGGGCGCCGAAGTCGGGGAAGGTGAGCAAGAGGGCATCGGCAGGCGCGAGCGCTGCCAATGCACCGCCGGAAGAATATCCCCACGTGGTGACGTGGGAGGCGCCCTGCTCGCGGGCATAATCAATGGCGCGGTTGACCGCCGCGACCATGTCTTTGACCGTATGCTCCGGCGCGAGCGGATAATCCACGTCAATGATCGTGGTGCCGGAAAGCTGCGCGGCGGCGGCAACCTCGGGGCGCCACTGCATTTCCAGCGCCTTCCCATCGCCGCGCCACCAGCCGCCGGAGTGCAACGATACCGCCCACCGGCCAGTGGGCTCAGAGGGGCGAAAAATGGCGCCGACCTCGGCGGAGTCTACGGTAATGCCGTCCGTAAACGCCGTACCCGGAAGCGCATGATTAACGCCGGTGCCCAACACCATCATGGCGGCGTGGGTGATGCGGTCTGGCAGTAGGGCGCAATACTGGTCCGCCTCCGGCGAGCCACCGCCGACCCAAGGCGGGCGGAAATCCGGCGCCTCATAATGGGCGTCGATATAAGAAACCAGCTGCTCTAGCTGTTCTTCCTCGCTCATCTGGCGGTCTTGCCCGCCGATGCGCCATTGTTGGCCGGGCTCTAGCGGCCGGTGCGGATCTTTATCGTGTGCATCAGTCATATTTCCGAGCCTACGCGTGCACATGATGCGCACAAGGCAGGCTCGGGGAAGAACTAATTTACCAGATGGTGACGCGGTCCGCCGGGGCCAGGTACATCGGGGAGTCTTTGTCTACGTCGAAGGCCTCGTAGAATTCGGCGATATTCGCGGCGATGAGGTTGCAGCGGAACTCCGCGGGCGAGTGCGGATCAATGGCCAGGTACTGGGTCGCCATCTCCGGGCGGATGGCCGTGCGCCAGACGCGGGCCCAGGACAAGAAGAAGCGCTGCAGACCGTTGTAGGTGTGCTCGGCCAATTCCGGCTCGGCGCCGTCGACCACAAATTCTTCTTCTTGGCCCAGCAGGTCAATGCCCTTATCGGCGCAGTAATTCTTGTAGGCCACCACGGAAATGCCCAGTCCGCCTAGGTCACCAATGTTTTCACCCAAGGTGAATTTGCCGTTGACGCCGGAAGATTCGGTGCCAGCATCCTTTAGCACCGTAGGCACCTGGCCATCGAATTGCTCCACCAGCTTTGCCGTGAGCGCCTCAAAGTCCGCGCGGTCTTCATCGGACCACCAGGAGTTCAGGTTGCCCTGGCCATCGAATTGCGAGCCCTGGTCATCAAAGCCATGGCCGATTTCGTGCCCGATGACAGAACCAATGGCGCCGAAGTTCTCAGCGGCATCCGCATCCGGGTTATAGAACGGCGGGCGCAGGATGGCGGCCGGGAAGGTGATGTCATTGACCACCGGGTTATAGAAGGCGTTGACGGTCTGCGGGGTGGTGACCCACTCGTCGCGGTTGGCGGGCTTGCCAATCTTTGTCAGTTCATAGTCGTGGGAAAAGGCGGACCCGGCGCGGGCATTGGCAATCAGTTCCGCGCCCTGGTCAGAAATCTCCAGCCCGGAGTAGTCGCGCCAGGTATCGGGGAAACCAATCTTGGCCTTGAACTGGGAAAGCTTTTCTAGGGCGCGCTCGCGGGTCTGCGGGGTCATCCACTCCAGCTGGGAAATGCGCTCGCGGTAGGCAGCGATGAGATAATCCACCAGCTCATCCATCTCGCGCTTGGAGGATTCTGGGAAGTGCGCGTCCACGAACTCCTTGCCAATTTCCTCTCCTACCAGGCTTTCTGCCAGGCCCACCGCGCGCTTCCAGCGGTCGCGCTGCTGGGTCGCACCAGAGAGCCGGGTGCCGTAGAACTCGAAGTTCTTTGCGCCTACTTCTTCCGGCAAGAGGGCCGCGCGGGAGCGCAGGATGTGCCAGGTGGCCCACAGCTGCCAATCAGCCATGCGGTCAGCGGTAAAGAGCTTTTCCAGGTGCTCCAGGTAGGACGGCATCATATTGACCACGCGGTGCTCCGGCAGCTTTCCGCCGGCGAGCAAGGCTTGGGTGATGGAGGGCAGCTCAGAAAACTCGCACGGGTTATTGGTCTTTACCGCATCGCGGGTAGAAACCACGTCCCAGTGGCCCGCCGCCAGTTCTTTTTCCAAACCGACGATGCGCTCGGCGGCAACTTCGGTGCCGAGGCCAAATAGGCGGGTGGGCTCGATAAAGCCCAGCATCTCCGCCACGTGCTTCTCGTAGGCGGTCAGCGTTTCCGCGTGCGCTTCCTCGCGGTAGTAGGCCTCATCCGGCAGGCCTAGCCCGGATTGCACGATATAGGCAACGGCCTCTTCCGAGCCGGAGTCCTTTTCCACCCAGAACGTCGCCGGCGCCCCCACGCCCTCGCGCTCGAGCTCGCCCAAGCGGTGCGCCAATTCCGTGGGATCGGCGGCGCTCAAGCGGTCAAGGTCCGCATCCAATGGAGCCATGCCGGCATTGTTGACGCCCGCGGTATCCATGAAGGATGCATACAGCTTGCCGGGGCGAGCATCGTTGTCTTTGACGATGTCATGAACCAGTTCTTCTGCTTCATCGCGCAGCGCGTGGAAGGTGCCATCCACACCGCGATCATCTGGGACAACGTGATTTTCTACCCAAGGTCCGTTGACTAATTGATAAAGATCTTTCATGGTTGCCACTGTAGGCCAAACCTTCCAGTTAAGGTATGGACTATGGAAAAATTCCGCTTTCCACCAGCCCGGCCGCGCGTCCTCTTTATCGCCGTCCTTGCCTTCGTGACGGTGGTCCTCGCCTTGCCCGCCATCGTCCACGCGGTGCTACCGCCGCACCCCGCCGATGTGGAGCAAGTAACCCTGTCTGATCCCAGCCAGGACTGGGATATTACCGTGCCTGATCTGTACTGCGAGCGCGACTATACTTCGCTGGCTAGCGTTGGCTGGACCTGCGGTGACACCTCCGTGCAGGCGGTCATCGTGGAAGATACCGACGACGATGAACACACCCTGCGCCGCATGGTCCGGGCCTATGGCATGGCCCCAGGTCTTCCCGAGGGCGAGGTCTACGAAGGTAAAAATGGCGCCCTCGCGCTTGCCGATGCCCCCTCCTCCACCGCCGCCATCTCCATCAACGGCACCGGTGCGGACGAAAATAAGGACTGGGTGGTCACCGTCACCGGGGAATCCGCCGCAACGCGCACGACCACTCAACGCCTCTGGAAGGCCTTCGGGCAAGACGAACTACCAGAAGAAGTCACCGCTGATATCGAGGAGTTTTCTGGAAAGGCCTTGGTTTAAATGTCTAAGCTCTTTCGCACCGCGCTGTGGATTTTCTCCGGTCTGGGCCTTATCGGTTTTATCTCCCAGACGGTCATCACCCTATTGATCTCACCGCTGATGGGCATTATCAGCATCCTCATCGCGGCGATCCTCGTCGCGGTAGTCATCGCGCTATTGCGCCTGAGCCCTATGTGGGCGCGCCCGGCGCGCGTATGGGCACCGCTTGCCTTTTTATGGGGCTCCGGCATGGCCATTAGCTTGGCATCTATGAGCTCCCCGGCGGTCATGCAGCTCGCCATCAATTCAGGCTGGATCGATTCCTTCATGTCCTGGAGCGGCGCCTATCCCGAAGAGATTTCCAAGGCCACGGGCGTTTTATTCGTCCTGATGTCCTTCCGCCAACTCAACCGCCCCTGGCACGGGTGGATGGTCGGCGCCGTCATCGGCCTTGGATTTGAAGCCAACGAAAACATCCTTTACGGCTCCATGGGCGCTACCACCCACCCGGATAGCGATTTCACCGGGCTCATACAGATGTGGGGCCTGCGCCTTATCGCCGGCCCTGGCCTGCACGTTTTGCTCACGGCGCTGGCCGGTTGGGGCATCGGCTGGGCCCTCTACGCTGCCGCCAAGCCGCTCTGGTGGCGCATCAGCGTGGCACTCGGCTGCCTCGCGGTATCCTTCCTCCTCCACTTTGGTTGGAATTACCTGCACGATTCCGATATCGCGGCCGTTATCCAGGCCCTTGCCGTAGCTATTATCTTGTACCCGCTGAGCGTCTGGCTCATCCTGCGCGGCAATAAATACGCACACGACGATGACAGCTACAGCCACAGCACCGCAGAGGAGGCGCTATCCTTCACCCGCTAACCCCAAGCCGTGCTTGTTTCTCCCAAAATGTCCAAACCAACCGCATTCCGCCAAAACTTCTCCAGCTTTCAGAGAAACGCGGTTGCTTTAGACGCTCGAGCCTTCCGTAGATCCCCCCCGGCCGCAAAAATCTGTGGTTTAAGGCACATGCGGGTAGTGACTTTCGCTACACTCTCTACAAGGCGCTTTTGCCACCTATCCTCCACTTTAAGGACTGAGGACCTTCATGAATGCCCCAACCCACGAGTCCCGCACGGATGACAGCACGGAAAGTACCGAGGGGGCAGCTCCGACAAATTCCGCAGAGGAAGCCAACCGGCAGAAGGCGGTGGGCTCCGCCCTGTCTTGGGTCATCGCGCTTTTTGGCACCGGTGTTGGTGCCGGCATCCTCTTCTTGCCGCTCAACGCCGGCGCCTTCGGATTTTGGCCGCTCGTCTTCGCCACCGTGTTCATCTTCCCGCTGGTGTATTTTTCCCACCGGACCTACGCCCGCATAGTCAGCGGCGCACCACAAGAACAACACGGGAAAGACGTCCTAGAGCTGGTGCGCTACTACCTTGGCCGCAATAGCGGCCTTTTCATCGCCGTCTTGTATTGGCTGGCCATCGTGCCAACAGTGCTCATTTATGGCATCAGCATTACCAATGTGGTCGATAGCTTCATCGTCAACCAGCTCGGCGGGCCGAGCATCAACAGGTGGATACTATCCATTGCCTGCGTAGGCGTCATGACGGGCCTTTTTGCCATCGGCCGCCGCCCCATGCTGTGGCTGGCCCAGATGCTGGTCTACCCGCTCATCGTCGCCTTGGCGGCAACCTCCATTTATTTGATCCCCAAGTGGGATTTCGAAAGCTTCCTCAACGTTGAATACGAAGGCGGTATCTGGGGAATCCTTAAGGGCATCCTGCTTATTCTTCCGGTGCTGGTCTTTTCCTTTTCCCACATGGCCGCGCTATCGCAATTCTCCGTAGACGTGCAGCCGGCCTACGGCAAAAAGACGGAGAAGTTCGTCTCCCGCGTGGAGCTCTATACCGCCGCAATGCTCGTGGTATTTACCATGTTCTTCGTCTGGTCCTGCGTCCTCGCGCTCGGAGCGGACGGATTGAAGGAGGCAGCCGATCAAAACATCCCGGTGCTGTCTTATTTCGCCAACGTCACGGGCACGCCGTTCATTGGTTATATGGCACCGCTAATTACCATGTGCGCGATCATCTCTTCCTACTTCGGGCACATGCTTGGTTCCGAGGAAGGCACCGAGTACCTCCTGCGCATTGCCGTTCCCCGCATGGCCAATAAGCTTTCGCGCCGCGCGCTGCTCAACATCATTTATGTCATCGTATTCGTGGCAACGGCCCTCGTGGCCGTCTTCAACCCCTCCATCATGGACATGATTTCAGTGGTTGGCGGCATCTTCGTGGCATTCTTGGTCTATCTGGTGCCGGTCTACATGTTTAAAAAGGTCGATGACTATTCCCAGTTCAAAAACGACATCTGGAATTACTTCGTCTTTTGCATGGGACTTGTCATCATGGCCGTGACCGTCTGGAACCTGATCTAACGGCCAGTCCCTCGGCGCTTATTGGCACACCCGCACTTGGCTTACCTGCGCCAGGGCTTGATTAGCGTTCGCGCACGCTTGGCGCTCAAGATCGGCCGCGGTGCGGGTGGCATCGCGAAGCGCCTGCTGCGCAGGTTCTGGCAGGTTGAGGTCGTTTTCGATGCGCGCGCCGATGGCCTCACTGGACCCGCCGACCGGCGCATTGTCGATGCCGCGCATGACATCCGCGGTATGGGTCTGCGCATCGCCATACGTATTGGCGGCTACGGTAAACCCATGCCCGGTAGATACGGAGGCGTGGATGGTGCGGTCATCGGACCAACCGAATTTGGTGCCCCATACTCCGGGAATGTGGTCGGTGCCGAAATCCTGGCGGTACCCATCCGCAGCCACGGGAGCAGCAGTGGCCATTCCCGCAAAAATGGGTGCTGCGATGGGGTCGTGCTGGATCTCCGCGGTAAACCGCGCGATATCTTCGGTCGAGGTCTGCGTGGTTCCCCAGTAGCCGGTGTAGTGAGTTTCACTCAGCCCGAATTCTTGGATGATGCTGGGAATGGCCTGCGGGTAGCGGCGGTCCAGGTCGCTGGCCACATTATCGTCGCTATAGCGAATCATATTTTCCACTTGGGCCTTATCGGCGGCAGAACCATACTTGAGCACCCAATATCCCAGGTAGAGCTTGCTCAAGGATAGCGCCGGGCGGGACTCGTGACTATTGGCAGTCGAGACGGTGGCGCCGGAATCGTGCCTAACGGTGATCTGCGTACGATCAGGCACTGATTGGGGATCGAGGCTGACCGCTTGGGCAGCGGGAATGGTCACGAAGGAAAGTGCGGTAACGAGAGAACCAATAGCTAATTTTTTCATAACGCATATAGCGTAGCCGTGGATGTACATCGCCGCAGGCTATAAATGCAAAAAGTTTCCCTATTGTACTATCTATCGCAGCAATACTTCTAGGTCCCGCGCATCCATGCCGTGCTTATGCATGGCGACGCGCCCGTGGGAGTGCTCGATGCCCTCGCGGTTCCAGTATTCTTCCGCGCGAACGGGATCGTGGGAGGCACCATTGGCGCGGACCACGCGCCACCAGGCGGCGTTACCGCCGTGCCTATTCATCACGGTGCCGACATTGCGGGCCCCGCACCCGGCGAGTTTTGCCACCTCCCCGTAGGAGGACACATTGCCGGGCGGGATAACGGCCACGATGGCTAGCACGCGCTGTGCCAAATCAGAGGAGCCTGTCATCAACGCCTCTCTCCCCGCGCTTAGTCCCTGGTGGGGTTGAGCACGTCGTCGGATTCGGTGGGCTCATCCTCGGGGGCGTCTTCGACCTCAGTCAGGGTGACGGTCGCGCCGGTGGAATCCGCGAGCAGGCACATGCGCCCGAAGGGGGAATCCCACGGCTCGCGGATGATTTCACCGCCGAGCTCTACCGCTTTCTTGGCGGCTTCATCGATATCGCGCACCCCTAGGTAGGTCTGCCAGAAGCTCGGCACCTGGGGTGGGAACTGGCCTTCAGCATTCCACAGGCCCGCGAACGGGGCGCCGTCTTCTTCCACGGTGGCGTAAATGAAATTCTCGTCCTCAGACTCCATGGCGCGAATCTCCCAGTTGAATAGCTCGCCATAAAAGTCCATGGCCTGCTGGAATCGCGTCGTGGCGGTCAGCTCGTGCCATACCGGGGTGCCGGGTTCGCCACCGGCGACGAAGTGCTCTGGGCCAGAGGGCTGGATGAGGCCGAACATGCCACCGGCGGCATCGGCAAGCAGGGCCATGTGGCCCAGCTGCACGGGCTGGGGGGCGGCGAGGATCCTCCCGCCGAGGTTCTCCGTGCGCTGGCAATCGCCGTCGATGTCTTTGGAGAGGAAGTAGGTCACCCAGGTATCCGGCGTGGGGGCTTCCTCCGGCTGCGGGATGAGGCCGGCGATGGGCAGGCCCTGCAGGCGCGCCATCTGATAGGGGTTGTCCTCCTGGGTCTCGGCCGAAATTTCCCAGCCCAAGACCTGCTCATAAAAGTGGGCGGACTTGCGCGGATCCGAGGTGGTCAGATCGATCCAGTAGGGCATGCCTACTTCGGCTTCAAATGCGGGCATTTATAGATTCCTCCACTTTTCCGGATCAAAGTCATCGTCTGCGGTGGCTTCATCAAAATAGTCATCATCATCGTCGGGCTCGCCCACGCGCGCGCAGGTGCCTTCGATGCACACCTCATCGCCAATCTGCAGCGTAGCGCCGCGGCGGGTCTCGGTGTCACCGTTGACCGTGACCGCGCCTTCTGCGATAAGTTCCTTGGCTTCACCACCGGTTCCGACCAAGCTGGCCAGTTTAATAAACTGGCCCAATTTGATGGACTCGCCAGAAATTGCAACCTCAAGCACGCCGCCCAGCTTACCCAGAGCCCGTTGCCGCGCGGCTATGGGTGGGGGTGGACAGGCTTAGTCACGCGCGCGCAGGGAGACCGCCGTGCCCGTGGCGGTGACCAACAGCATGTCATTATTGGTGCCCATTGGGGAATAGTCGAAGGCGATGCCCACCACGCCATCAGCACCCAATTCCTGGCCGCGGCGCCACAATTCATCCAGCGCCGCCTCGCGGGCCTTGATGGCTTCGCTTTCATAGCCTGAGGCGCGTCCACCGGTAATATTGCGTATCGATGCCCCAAAGTCTTTGAGCATATTGATGCCGGTAACGGTCTCACCAGCGATGATGCGCAGGTATTTGGTGATTTCATAACCGTCGACGGTATTTGTGGTAGTAAAAATCATAAGTTCAGCCTACATCGCAATAAGCCCACGGATGCCTTCAAAGAGGATAACCACGCCGAGGAGCAGGAAGACGATGCCACTGACGATGTCCACCCACGCCGAGTTCTTGGCCATCCACTTCGATACCGCGCGCGTGCTCAAGCCGACGCCGACGAAGAGCACCAAGCTTTCCAGCACCAGTACCGCGGCGACGACGACGTTTCCGCCCACGCCCATTCCTGGGTCGATGAAATTGGCAAAGATGGCGCCAAAAAAGATGACCACCTTGGGGTTGGAAAGATCGCAGACCAACCCCATGCGGTAGGCCGTCTTTGCCTTAATAATTCCGTCCGGGGTAAACCCTCGCGGTTGGGGTGCCTGCTTTTCCGTGCCCACGACGGTGGCGGGTGCGCGCCGTTCCCGCAGGCCGGAGGAAATCGCGCTATAGGCCATCCACAGCAGATAGCTGCCGCCGAGGACCTGCAGGAGCACCAGGATGCCCTCATGCGTAGAGATCAATGCCGAAAGCCCGGCGAGCGAAGCGATGGTCCACAGGGCAAGGCCCGTCGTGCTGCCAATGGCCACCCACACCGCCGCGCGGGTGGACCGCGCACCCAGGCGGATAATCTGCACCACATCCGGCCCCGGCGAAGCCATGGCCGCGAACCATACGCCCATCAGGGTCACAAGGGCACCTATAGCCACCTAACACCTCCACATTCGTATGCATTTTTACTAACGCATTCAACTGTAGGAAGTGTCTCACCTGCAGCGAAACAGGTAACTACTGTGATTTCAGCAGCGCGGTGGCACCCTCCCCGGCCATCACCACACCGAGCAGGCCAAAGACGAGGCCTGAGACCATATCGATGCCGGCGGAATACCGCGCCGTCCACCGCGCGGCCGCGCGCACGAGCAGCGCAAAGGCGGAAAACCACACAAAGGACATGGCCGCGAGGATTAACGCCACCGCGATAGTCCACCCCACGGACATATCCGGGCGGATGAATTGGGCGAATACCGCACCGAAAAACACCAATGCCTTGGGGTTCGACAGGTTAGTCACCAGCCCCAGCTTGAAGGCCCGCCAGTTGGTCATGTCTTCGACGTCGGCATCGCCAGCCGCCCGTGCCTGGTCCGCATAGTCTTCCGTGTCCACCTCGTGAGCGGGCGCGCGCCGCGCGGCTAACCCGCTGCGCAGGGACGATACACCCATGTACAGCAAGAAAAGCCCACCGAGCAATTGCAAGATGCTCAGCACGCCCGGCCGCGCCGTAATTAGCGCCGATAAACCGGCCAGGGAGGCGACAATCCAAAAGACCGTCCCGCTAAATACCCCCACCGCGCACAATAGCCCGGCGCATGTGGATCGTGGGGCCACGCGAATGACCTGCACGATATCCGGGCCCGGAGACACCAAAGCCGCGAGCCAAATTCCCATCAAGGTAAGAAGAGAGGAAATGGTCACGGCTTTGTCTCCTTAATGTAAGCGGGCGTTAGTAAGCACCCTTCGGTGCCTCTTTGTGGTCACGGATTGCCTCGCCTTCGGCGTAGAGCGGCATATCCTCGTGTGCCTTGTACCACGGAGTGTAGTTGGGCTCGAGCGGCGTGCGGCCGGCAATGAGGTCAGCAGCCTTCTCGCCCACCATCATAGTCGGGGAGTAGATATTGCCGTTGGGAACCGAGGGGAATACGGAAGCATCGGCAATATACAGGCCATCGATGCCCCATACTCCCATGGTTTCTGGGTTCACCACGGCCATGGGATCGGACTCATCGCCCATCTTGGCGGTGCAGGATGGGTGCAGTGCGGTTTCGCCGTCATTGCGGACCCACTCCAAGATTTCCTCATCGCTCTGGACCTCTGGGCCCGGGCTGAACTCGCGGGCGCCAACTTCCTCCATTGCCTTGGTATCCAGCAAGGAGCGGGCGACGCGGACGGCTTCTACCCATTCGCGGCGGTCCTGCTCAGTGCGCAGGTAGTTAAAGAGGATGGAGGGCTTTTGCCGGATATCGGAGCTCTTGATGTGCACGTGGCCCTTGGTATCGGAGAACATCGGGCCGACGTGCCACTGGAAGCCGTGCTTAACGTCGGCCTTTTGGCCGTCATAGCGCACCGCCATGGGCAGGAAGTGGAACATCAAGTTCGGGTAGGCCTCATCCTCGTTGGAGCGCACGAAACCGCCGCCCTCAAAGTGCGAGGTGGCCACTGGACCCTTCTTCGTCAGCAGCCACTGCAGGCCCATGAACGGCCAGCGCCACTTATCCAGGTAGGGCTGGGAGGAAGCGGTGGACTTGGTGGTCTCGTACTGGATGTAGACCTCGAGGTGGTCCTGCAGGTTCTCACCCACGCCGGGCAGGTGCTTGACGACGTCGATGCCGTGCTTTTCCAAGATCTCGCGGTCACCCACGCCAGAGACCTCAAGCAGCTGCGGGGTATTGATGGCACCGGCAGACAAGACGATCTTTTCTGCGAAGACGCGGTGGGTGCCACCCTGCCACTCGTATTCCACGCCCACTGCCTTGGTGCCTTCAAAGAGGATCTTGGTGGTAAATGCGCGGGTCCGCACCTCGAGGTTGTCGCGGTCCTGGTTAGGGTACAGGTAGGCGCGGGCAGCGGACCAGCGCTTGCCGTGCTTGATATTGCGATCGAAGGGGGCAAAACCTTCTTGGCGGTAACCGTTGACGTCATTGGTCAGGTTATAGCCAGCCTCTTGTACCGACTTAAATAGCGCCTGGAACAGCGGCGAGGTAGCAGGACCGCGGGACAGGTAGAGCGGGCCATCGTGGCCGCGGCGCGGATCATCGTCTTCTGCGGCAGCGGTGGTTTCCATGCGGTTGAAATACGGCAAGCAGTGGGCAAAATCCCAGTTATCCATGCCCGGGTTCTGGCCCCACTTTTCGTAGTCCATGGGGTTGCCGCGCTGGTAGATCATGCCGTTGATGGAAGAGGAACCGCCAAGCACCTTGCCGCGCGCATGGTAGATGCGGCGACCATTCATCTCCGGTTCCGGATCGGATTCATACATCCAGTCATAGTTCTTTGCCCCGATGGGGAAAGAGAAACCGGAAGGCATGTGGATGAATAGGTCCCACAGGGAATCCGGGCGGCCGGCCTCAAGAACGAGCACGCGGGTGTCTTTATCCTCGGTCAGGCGAGCGGCGATGACGGAGCCGGCAGAGCCACCGCCGACGACGACCACATCGCTGACCTCATCCGTCGCCCTCTTTGTCGAGCGCTTCTTAGTCAACTTGTCCACAATACCCATAAATCCCCTTCCTTCTGTGAGCCATCTCACGCGTAGTTCTCGCCGTATTTCGGGCGGATCCATTGTATCCTGCGCAAAAAATCTATACTTTTCCGCTTTCATTTATGCGCAATAGCGCCCCCAGAATACACATCTGGTGGACGTTTTCCCAGATTAATGTATATTTACGGTGTTCGGGTATGCATCTGAGTAGATGAAATCCGGGGTCTTTACGCATAGATTGCTCGCATATGATTTATGCCACCAACCTATCTCTTACCCCTCTTTTCGGGGAATTGCGGGGCAGTCTTGCGAAAGATTCGACACTTAATCGATCAAGACTAGGAGAAGTAGATGGCAAACCGTGGTCCGCACGACCATGAAGAGTCCCACACAGGGGATTCCGACACCTCTCTCGCTCACTCCACTGGGGAAACTCACCCAACTGGGGACAAGGGCCATAAACCGCGCAACCAAGTCCGCGCCATCGTCGGCAGCTACAAGGCCGAAACCGGCGACGATGTCGGCGCAGACGAGGTGGCCGCGCCCAAGCCCAATTGGCCGGTCTTTATCATTTCCGGTGTCCTGATTATCGCCATGGCCCTGTATGCGGGCTTTGGCAAAGAATCCGCGGCGAATACCCTCGCCAGCGTCACCGGATGGATCGGCACGAACCTGGGATGGTTCTACGTCCTGACCGCCACCATCGCCGTGGTCTTCGTCCTCTACATCGCCTTTTCCAATACCGGCAGCATCCGCATGGGCCCGGACCACTCCCGGCCCAAATTCAATACCTTCTCGTGGGTATCCATGCTCTTTGCCGCCGGCATCGGCGTGGACCTCATGTTCTTCGCCGTGGCCGAGCCGGTCACGATGTACATGGACCCGCCGGTGGGCGATGGCGAAACCATGGAGGCCGCAAAAGAAGCCGTGGTCTATGCCATGTTCCACTACGGCCTTACCGGCTGGGCGCTCTATGCGCTAATGGGCATGGCCTTTGGTTACTTCGCCTACCGCCTGAATATGCCGTTGGCTATCCGCTCGGCGCTGTACCCGCTCATCGGCAAGCGCGTGCATGGGCCCATTGGTTCGGCGGTGGACATTGCCGCCATGCTGGGCACCGTCTTTGGCGTTACCGCATCCCTGGGCATCGGCGTGGTGCAGCTGTCCTACGGGTTCCACCTCATCTTCGGCATCGAGCAAGGACTGGGGCTGCAATCAGGGCTCATCATTATCGCGGTCGCCATTGCGACGTTGTCTGCCGTATCCGGTGTGGATAAAGGCATTCGCTTCCTCTCCGAGCTCAATGTCTACCTGGCCATCGCGCTGATGATCTACGTCGTGGTCTTTGGCAAGACCGCCTACCTTTTCGACGCCATCGTCACCAATATCGGTGACTACGTCTCCAAGTTCCCCTCCTGGACGCTGGAGACCTTCGCCTTTGCTGAGGACCAAGCCAGCGTGGATACCTGGATGCAGTCCTGGACCCTCTTCTTCTGGGCCTGGTGGATTGCCTGGGCAACCTTCGTCGGCCTATTCCTGGCCCGCATTTCCCGCGGCCGCACGCTGCGCCAGTTCATCCTGGGCACGCTGACCTTCCCCTTCCTGTTCATCTTGATGTGGATGTCCTTCTTTGGCAATACCGCCCTGGACATGGTGCGCTCCGGTGACTATCCGGAATTTGCAGAAAACGCCATCAACGTTCCGGAGCAGGGTTTCTACGACATGCTCCAGGAATTCCCTGGCTCCGCCATCGTCATCTTCCTGACCACCTTCATCGGCCTGCTGCTGTATATCACCTCGGCCGACTCCGGTGCGCTGGTCATGTCGAACTTCACTTCCCGCATCACGGATAACCGGCAAGATGGCGCCCGGTGGCTGCGCATTTTCTGGTCCATCACCGTCGGCGCGCTCACCTTGGCGTTGCTACAGCTCGATGGCATTGCCACCGTGCAGTCTGCAACCGTGGTCATGGGCCTACCCTTCGCGTTCGTGGTCTACCTCATCATGTTCTCGCTCTGGAAGTCGCTGCGCCTGGAAATCCTCCAGCGTGAGGCCCGGAAAACCGCGTTGCACGGCGCCATCAGCAGCCGCACCGAGCGCGAGCCGAGCGATTCCAACCTGTGGAAGAACCGCCTGGACCGCGCCAATTCCTTCCCCACCAAACAGGACATGGATGACTACCTGCGGGGAACCGCCACCTACGCCCTCGAGCAGGTGGCCACGCAAATGCGCACCCGCGGCTATGACGCCATCTTGCTCACCAGTGAGCTTCCCGATGCCGAATTGCCCCAGCTCGATCTCGAAGTCCGGCTGCACAACGAGCGCCAATTCCGCTACCAGCTCTTCCCTGTTTCCGCGGAGCGCCCGGACTTCTGCGAGGGCGACGGCGAGTACTACCGCCTTGAGGTCTACGACATGACCGGTTCGCTGGGCTATGACGTCTACGGCTACTCCGAAAACCAGATCATCAATAACGTGCTGGACCTGTACGAGCGCCACCTGGCATTCCTCTACATGCAGCAAAGCCAGCCGGGCGATTCCGATGTCTCCGATGGCGCCGAGCCGGAACGCACCTGGCGCGAAGATAGTTAAACTGGCGGGCGATACCGCCGCAATTAGAGAAAGGTTGCTTGCACTTTGAGCACCCAGAACACCTTGTTCGATCCCACGACCACCGAATTGCTCCAGGGCGTGCACTCCGGTGATGCCCCGAAGTCGCTCTTCATCAACGGCCAGTGGGAGGCCGCCCAGGATGGCGAGACCCGCACCATTGTCTGCCCTGCCGATGGCTCTACCGTCGGCGTCGTCTCCGAGGCATCCGAGGCAGATACCCTGCGTGCCATCCAGGTTGCACGTGAAACATTCGATAAGGGCGAGTGGGCCGCAACGCCGTCCGCCGAGCGCGGCAAGATTGTCATCCGCCTGGCGGATTTCATCCGGGAACACAAGGAACTTTTTGCCCAAGCCGAATCCGCGGATACCGGCAAGCGCTACGAGGAATCCCTGGGCGATATGGACGATATTGCCAATGCTTTCGAGTACTTCGGCACCTTGGCCCAGCACCAAGCCGGCCGCGTGGTCGACCCGCAAGATCCCAACCTGCGCTCGCGCATCGACGCCGAGCCGGTGGGCGTCTGCGGCCTGATTACCCCGTGGAACTACCCGCTGCTGCAGGTGTCCTGGAAGGTGGGCCCAGCCCTTGCTGCCGGCAATACCTTCGTGCTCAAGCAGGCGGAGCTGACTCCGCACACCGCCATGCTGCTCATGGCGGCGCTGAAGGAATGCGGCCTGCCGGATGGCGTGGGCAACCTCATCACCGGCGCCGGCGCCAACTGCGGCAATCCGCTCTCCCAGCACCCCGACGTGGACATGGTCTCCTTCACCGGCGGCCTTATCACCGGCAAGCTGATTGCAAAGAACGCGGCAGAGACCGTCAAGCGCACCGCGCTGGAGCTCGGCGGCAAGAACCCGAACGTCATCTTCGCCGATGCCAACTTCGACGTCGCCGTGGATAACGCGCTCAACGGCGCCTTCTTCCACTCCGGCCAGGTCTGCTCCGCTGGCTCGCGCATCGTAGTGGAAGAGTCCCTGCACGATAAATTCGTTGCCGCACTGGTCGAGCGCGCCGAGAAGATCAAGATCGGTGGCCCCACCGATGAGAAGGCCGAGACCGGCCCGCTCATTTCGGCCGATCACCGCGAGAAGGTAGCAGCCTACGTGGACAAGGCCCGCGAACAAGGCGCCAAGATCCTCACCGGCGGCCGCGCCGCCACCAGCGAGGACACCAACGGCCAGCACGGCACCGGCACCACGGATCTGGGCCAGGGCGTGTACTACCTGCCCACGATTATCGATGGCGCTACCCGCGAGATGGACTGCGTCCACGACGAGGCCTTCGGTCCGACCGTGACCATCGAGACCTTCACCACTGAGGAGGAGGCCATCGAGATCGCAAACGATACCGAGTATGGCCTGGCCGGCGCGGTGTGCACCTCCGATGCCGGCCGCGCCGAGCGCGTTGCCCGCGCCCTGCGCCACGGCACCATTTGGATCAATGATTTCCACCCGTACCTGCCGCAGGCGGAATGGGGCGGCTACAAGCAGTCCGGTAATGGCCGCGAGCTGGGCCCCACCGGCCTTGCCGAATACCAAGAGCACAAGCACGTGTACCAGAACCTGGCCCCTGCCGCATGGGATCAGTTCGGTCTGCAATAAGGCGCAAAAAATTATAAAGCCTAAGGCCCCTCGCTCATTGATGAGCCTGCGGGGCCTTAAAAACTATTCATTAACCCATTTTGCTGCTGTGTAATTCATCTCGATCACCGCGTTGGCAACTATAATCATGGCCTGTACTTGGCCAAATCTATTTTTTAGGATCTCTAATGAAAGATCTCAGCACCCTCGAATTAGAAATAGAGAACCCCAAAACACGAGCACTCCTCTCCGAAGTTATTAATTGCTATCATGCAGGCGCCCACCGTGCCTCACTAGTTTCGCTGTGGATCACAGTTGCCGTAGACCTTATCCATAAACTTCGATATCTGGCAGATACTGGCGATAATGAAGTGCGCAAGCACTTGGAAGGCTATGACACTGCTATTAGAGATAAAAACGTCACCCGAGCTCAAGAGTTCGAAAGGACACTCCTCAAGAAGTGCGAAGAAGAATTTAATCTTCTAACCCACCGGGAAAGAGAGGAACTCCAAAGGCTTAAGACAGATCGAGATTTGTGCGCTCATCCTGGCTTCATCGAGAATGATAAACTGTTTGAACCCGACGGAGAACTAGTACGCTCTCATATTATCGCCGCACATCGTGCAACATTCTCTCATCCACCGATAGCGGGTAAGGCTCAACTCGAACTATTCAAAAAAGAAATCTTAAGCGACGGTTGGCCCGACGATGAAGACTACTTTGTTGACCGTTTCTACCGGCATTCCACAAAATCGACACAACTGAATCTTTGCAAGCTCTTGATCAAGTGGAGCTTAAAATCCACTGCGGAGCTACCAGAGAAAGATCCGAGGGTAGGTTCACGGGCACGGTCATCAGCTTGTAGCCTGAGCACTGCAGCACCCGGTGATTTCGAAAGAGCTCTTAACAGCGTTCTTGCTAACTGGGAGAAAAGCGGAAAGCTAGATGACGCCACTCTTATTCGTGCTGTCGGGGCATACGGCTCACAGCAGACTTTTTGGGATACTATCCCCGGAACCGCCGAAAAACGTCTATCAACGGTAATCTCCGCAGCTAAAGACTCCGATCTCTTTTCAAAAGGTTACTTAGCTGGCGACCCTCCGCTCAAACAGAAATTTAGGGACCGCAGATCTCAACTAATCGACAATCTGGAAGCAAAGCAACTAGCTACATTACATAATTTAACTTCCGATCGTGAATCTTTAATTCAACGGGCTTTAGTGCTGGTCAGGGAATCTTGCAGTTTTCGTGATGCCGAGGCGAATCTTCGCGCTTTGGAACTTTTTGCTAAAGATTTAAAAAAGGATCATATAGAGACACTATTTCAGGCAATAAAGAACAATAAATACGATCAGGTTCGTCTAGCGGCGAGAACCGAAACAATTCTTATCAGCATCATTAAACAACAAGAAAATATAGATGCGTCACTGGATAATTGGAAGTCAATTGTCAACTGGCTTAGCGAACGTGGCTCAGAAGATTCAAATGATGACTACTTGTACTTAGATCTGTCAAAAGCCCTCAAGGATTTGAGTCACTAGTGACCGAGCATAACAGGCAGAGTAGTTTTGAAGTGAAACTCATCTAAACTCAGAAAACTTCACAAGCTTAATCATCCAAGCTTGGTTCCATGTACTAAGTAAAATTTGAGGCTTCGTAATTTATTTGAAAATCGCGAGCGCTTAATCCGTTTTCGCGATGTTCATCCTCGCATGTCACTCCAAGTCGACGGAACACATCAGCTAAGTAATTTTCGTTGTTCAAATCCTATTTGACTGCTTCTCGTGCAAGTTTGCACTGCTACTTAAACGCTCCAAACCTTTGGTGAACTTTCAAGAAAATTTTCAAAACTCTATAAATATTTGTCGCACAATATCGAGAACTCAGGTTCCTTTTCTCTCTTCTTCTAACTTACTTGTCGTTACAAAGGGATCGTCATTTACACTCCGGAGTATCAAAGGTTCGATGCTCGAAAGCAAGGCAGCCTAGCTTTGCGTGCGCGGCTTGATGGTCATCGTATCCACGTTGACGTGGGCCGGTTGGGCAGCAACCCAGCGGATGGCCTCGGCAATATCCTCTGCCACGAGGTTGAGCTGGCCGTCATACACCTTGGCCGCGCGTTTCTCATCGCCCTTGAAGCGCACCAAGGAAAAGTCCGTGGCCACGCGGCCAGGATCGATCTCGGTAACGCGCACATCGTGGTTTTCTAGGCGCAGCGCGCGAGAAATCACGCGCACGCCGTGCTTCGCGGTGTTATAGCCTGAACCGCCTTCGTACACCGTCCAGCCGGCAATGGAACCGACATTAATAATCAGCCCGGAAAGATCCGGCACCCGCTCTAACTTGGGCATGAGCGCCTGAATCATGCGCACGGTGCCGAGCACGTTGGTCTCGTACATCCACTGCCAGTCCTCAATGGAGGTATCGACAAGCGGCTCCAAGCCCTTGGCACCGCCGGCGTTATTGACCAAAAGATCTACGCGGTCGAGGTGGGAGACGAACTTGGAAACAGAAACATCGGAGGTAACGTCCAGCTCATAGGCCTCGCCACCGATTTCATTGGCAAGCTGCTGCAGGCGGTCTGTGCGGCGAGCTCCCACCACGACGTGCCAACCGTCCTTGGCCAAAGAGCGCGCGGTGGCCTCCCCAATACCAGAGGAGGCACCGGTTACTACTGCTACTTTCTTTTCAGTCATGCACCCCATGCTACGCAGCGCGCAGCACGGTGCAGGGCTTTTTCTACTGGAGTGCGTCCTCGAGCTCAGAAAGCAGGGAATTTGCGCGCTCGTAGGAGTCATCGCTGGGGCGGAATTCGCCGTCGTTCCAATCGGTAAAGATATTAAAGTCCAGCTGGTTGCGCAGCTGTGGCATGGAGAAGTTAGCCACGACATTGCGCCATGCCTCGACCGCGCGCACGCCGCCGACGGAACCATAGCCCACGAAGGCCACCGGCTTGCCCGCCCATTCCGCGCCGAGCGAGTCGTAAGCATTCTTGAACGCACCGGGCACGGAGTGGTTGTACTCCGGGGTCACGAAGACGAAGCCATCGCAGGCATCGACGGCCTTGGACCATTCCTGCACGTTGGCGTCATCGTACTGCTTATTCGCCGCACCCGGAACAACCTCGCTGGTGAGGATGGGGATATTGAACTTCTTGAGCTCCAACAGCTGGTACTCCACGCCATTCTCACGGCCTTGGGCGAGGTCGTTGACCCACTCGCCTACTGCCTGGCCTGCCGCCTTATCGCGGGTGGAACCGATGATGATGCCAATTCGGGACATAAGAAAAACCTCTTTTCTTCAACCTTTATGTAACCCGCCCTAGCCTACCGCGCTCGCCGAAACTTGTCTGATGGTGATATTGATTCTGCCTTCTTGCAGCCCGCATCCCTCCGGCAGCGTGCCATCATTTACCCGCACCACCCCGTGGTAGGCAAAGCGCTTCGGCCCGCCAAAGACCACCAAATCACCCGAGCACAGGGTCACATCGTCCCAGGGCTTGGTGCGATTTTCGGTATGGCCTATGCGGAAGAGGGCCTCATCCCCAATCGAAAGCGAAATCACGGGCGCGGGCGATTCCTCAGAGTCATCTACGTGCATGCCCATCGCCGAGCCGGGCGGATAATAATTCACCAGCGCCATCTCCGGCACGAAGTTATCCACCCATGGTTCCAGCTCCGGGGCAATCTGGGCCGCCTGTCGCAGCGCCGCCGGGGCCAATTCCCGCAGGCTATCCGGTACCGGCGGCACCCGCGTGCCTTCCATATTGTCCACGTACCGGTAGCTGGGATAATGCCAATACCGGCCAAGATGCAGCTGAAATACGCTCATCTGCCCACCCGATTTCAGCCGCGGCTGCACCATCGCCATCGGCGTATGCGCATACGCGCGAGCGATCTCCCGTGTCTCTTCTACCAGGGCCTTTTGCTTGCCGATGCCCACCCATCCCGGCACGTGCCCCACGCCCGGCGCGACGTACGCATTCGGCCGCGGCAGCGAATCAAAAAGCATGCCTCCACCCTAACCGCTAATCGGTTAGGCCACGCGCCCTCTACAATGGCCACCATGGATGAACAGAAGCTGCACGACCTGCAACGCTACGGCACTTGGGAGCGAATGACCGGTGGGCAGTGGCATCTGCCGGGCATGGGGGACATCGATAAGGAGCACCAGCGCACCTTTGGGTTGATTGGGCAGTTCAACGATCTGCACAACACCGATAAGGAGCAGGCGCAGGCAATCTTGCGGGAGATCTTGCCGGAGGAATCACACGTGCCGGGGGCGCACGCGCCGCTGAATATGGAATACGGTTGCAATATCGTCTGTGGGGAAGGCGTCTTCATCAACTTTGGCAGCAGCATATTGGCCCAGGCCAAGGTCACATTCGGGGACCGCGTGCTGATTGGGCCCAATTGCTCGTTTATTACGGTGGGCCACCCCGTTAACGATCACGCGATGCGCGAGGGCGGGTGGGAAATCGCCCACCCCATCACCGTGGGGCGCAATACGTGGTTTGGGGCCAATGCCACCGTCATGCCGGGGGTTACCATTGGTGAAAACTGCGTTATTGGTGCCGGCACGCTGGTGACCAAGGATATCCCGGATAATTCGCTGGTCCTGGGCACGCCCGGCCGCGTGGTGCGCACGCTGGACGGCGATGAGGATTCGTGGGAGCGCAAGGATTTGGACGGCCCCGTGGAAGGTTTTGGGGCCGCCAACTAAATGTTCGATCTCGCCAGCATCGGCGCGGGGCTGCCCGTAGCCGAGACCATCGATTCGCTGCCTCGCACCGGAAACGTCGTCATTCAGGCACCGCCCGGCACGGGTAAAACCACGCTCGTGCCACCAGCACTAGCCAATCATTCCGCAGGGCGCGGCAAGGTCATCGTCACCGCCCCGCGCCGCGTGGCCGTGCGCGCGGCCGCCCAGCGCTTGAGCACCCTCAGCGGCACCCCGGAGAAGGTCGGTTTCGCCATCCGCGGCGAATCCCGCACGGGAAGCGAGGTCGAATTCGTCACCCCGGGCGTGCTGCTGCGCCGCCTGCTAAAGGATCCGGAGCTCGAGGGCGTGGCCGCCGTAGCCATCGATGAGGTCCACGAGCGCCAGCTGGATACGGATCTGGTGCTCGGCATGTGCCTAGAACTGGCCGAGCTGCGCGAGGACTTCCGCGTCATCGCCATGTCCGCCACGGTAGACGCACAGCGCTTTTCCCAGCTCATGGGCGCGCCCGTCCACACCACCGAGGCGGTGACCTATCCCCTGGATATCCAGTACGCGCCGCAGCCGGGGCGCGCGGCGGGATCGCGGGAGTTTTACGGGGGCATCGCCAAGCAAGCGGCCCGCCAACACGAATCCACGCTGGTCTTCGTGCCCGGCGTGCGCGAGGTCAACCTGGTGTGCGAGGAGCTGCAGGGCCATAATGTTTTCCCGCTGCACGGCAAGCAGACCACCGCGGAGCAGGATGCCGCGCTTTATACCGATGAGCAGCGCATTGTGGTGGCGACATCCATCGCAGAGTCTTCGCTGACGGTGCCTGGCGTGCGCGTGGTGGTAGATGCGGGGCTGGCCCGCGTTCCCCGGCGCGATGCGCAGCGCGGTATGTCCGGTTTGGTAACGGTCTCCACGTCGAAGTCGAGCGCGGACCAGCGCGCGGGCCGTGCCGGGCGTGAGGCGCCAGGTACGGTCATTCGTTGCTATTCCCAGGACGATTACCAACACTTTTCCCCGCACACCACTCCGGAGATCCTGTCCGCGGATCTCACGCAGGCTGCGCTGTTTTTGGATTGTTGGGGCGCGGGCCCGGATTTCCCGCTGCTCGATCCGCCGCCCGCCCAGGCCCTTGCGGCCGCGCGCGCCACCCTCGAGCGCATTGGCGCGACGCAGGAGCTCGCCCTCCTGCCCACCGATCCCCGCCTCGGCGCGGCCCTTATCCGGCACGGCAGCCAGGCGGCGCCCACCATCGCCGCGCTTGCCGATGCCCCCACCAATACCACCGATCTCACCCGCCGCCCCGCACCGCAGAAGGAAGTCAAGCGCCTGTCCCGCCTGGTGGAGGATCTCGGCCCCGCAGACCCCGGCGAGGTCGTCGCCACCGCCTATCCCGAGCAGGTGGCCAAGCGCGTGGGTGAAGACTATCTGCTGGCCAGCGGCACTCGCGCCCGGCTGCTGGATAACTCCGGGCTGGCAGGCTCGCCGTGGCTCGCCATCGCGGAGGTCACCCTCTCCAATGCCGGAAACCCCATCATCCGCACCGCCGCGCGCATCGCAGAATCCGCCGCGCTGGATGCCATCGGCGTGACCGAAGAAACTCGCGCCTTCCTGCGTGGGGGCCGCGTGCGCGGGGTCAAGGTCCGGGCGGCCGGGGCGATTGTGTTGTCCGAAACCCCGGTCAAGGTCACTGGCGATGCCGCTGCGCAAGCCCTAGCCGCCGGCATCCGCGAAGAGGGCCTGGGCTTATTTACCTTCAGCGAGAAGGCCCAGAGCTTAAAAGATAGGCTCCGCCACCTGCACGCGCACTACGGCGATCCGTGGCCGGATGTCGATACCGCCGATCCCGCCGAGTGGCTCGGGCCCGAGCTGCACCAGATTGCCGCGGGAACCCCCACCGCCAAGATAGACATGTACCCCGCCCTGCAGCGCCTGCTCCCCTGGCCCGAAGCCACCCGCTTAGACGAGCTCGCACCTCAGCGCCTCCCAGTGCCCTCCGGCCGCGATGCCAAAATCGACTGGTCGGGCGAGCGCCCCGTGGTCCACATCAAGTTGCAGGAGTGCTTCGGCCTGGCCGAATCTCCGGAGTACTGCGGCAACCGCGTGCAATTTCACTTGCTCTCCCCCGCCGGCCGCCCGCTGGCGGTCACCGATGATCTTGCTAGCTTCTGGTCCGGCCCCTACGCCGGGGTGCGCGCCGATATGCGCGGACGCTACCCCAAGCACCCGTGGCCCGAGGATCCGTGGAATGCCATCGCCACCGCGCGGACCAAGAACCGGATGTAGCCTAACCCCACTGCTGCCAGGATAAATAGCAGCTCATGACCACTACCAAGGTAAGCAGGGCATAGCGGATAAACTTCGTCCCGCCGCTGAGCACCGTCCGCGCGCCCACCTGGGCGCCGAGGATATTGGCGGCGGCCAACGCGATACCAAGGGTCCACCACACGTGGCCGCCAAGGATAAAGGTCACCAGCGCGCCAAGGTTCGTGGCGGTATTGACCACCTTGGCCATCGCCGCGGATTTTAAGAAGTTCTGGGAGAAGATAAAGGTAAAGGCCATGATCAGGAACATGCCGGTTCCCGGGCCAAAGATGCCGTCATAAAAGGAGATGGCCGCGACCGCCACAAGCCCCGCCCAGGTGCGCCATCCGCCGCGGATGCCGGGTGACTCGGTGGTGCCGAAGCTCGGCTTAAAGGTCACGAAGACGCCCACCACCACTAACAGCACGATAATGAGCGGGCGCATGATGTCGCTATTTAGATTCGCCGCCACACTCGCGCCCAGCCCGGCGCACACGAGGGCGATGAGGGCGTAGCGAACGAGCTCTCCTGCCGGCGGGCCCACCCTGCGCGCCAAGGTCACGGCCGCCGATGCCGTGCCCGATACCGCCGCGAGCTTGTTGGTGGCCAGCGCCGTTGCCGGTGCCAGCCCCGGCACGACGGCAAGCAATAGCGGAATAAGCACGAGGCCTCCCCCGCCAATGACCGCGTCGATCCAGCCTGCCCCCGCCGCTCCCATAAGGAGCACCGCCCACTGCGCCACGTCGATATCCATGAGGAGATCATAAACCCCGCGGCGGGGAGGTCTAGACTCGATCGAGGACGAGCAGAAGATGGGAGAATACGTGGCTAAACGGCACTGGGGAATAAGCGTAGACACCCACACCATCCTGCGGTGGGGCATCGTCGTCCCCGTCTCCATCCTCTTGGGCTGGCTTTTTAGCATGTGGCACGTGCCGGCCGCGTGGATTTTGGCCGCGATCATCGCCTCTGGAGCCATGGCCCTTATCACCGGCGAAGACCTCAAGGTCAACCGCAAATTTTATGGTCTATCGCGCGGATTCATCGGCATCATGGCCGCGCTGCCGCTAACGGTGGTCTCCTTTGGCCAATTGGTGGGATACCTGCCGGCGGCCATAACCATGTCCTTTGTCACCATCGCGCTGGGCATCTTCTGCGGCGTCATGCTGCACCGCCAGCAGCCACGGGACGTCTCCTCCGAAACCGGCATCCTGTCCATGCTCCCCGGGGGTGCCTCGCTCATGCCCGCGCTTGCCGATGAACTCGGTGCCGACTACCGCTACGTCGCGCTCACCCAATACCTGCGGTTATTGATCGTTTCCGTATCCCTTCCCGCCGTCGTGACCTTCCTCGATACGCCTGCAGGAAGGGGCGGTGACTTAAGGCTGGAGGCGGAAACCACCTGGTGGATCATCGCACTAGTGCTCGTTATCGCGCTGGTCGGCGAAAGCCTTGGCAAATTCCTGCACCTGCCCGCCGCTGCGGTCCTCGGCCCGCTGATCTTGACGGTGCTGGCCTCGTTCTTCCTGCCGGAGGGCCATACGTTAGAGCCGATCTATGCCTTTAAGGTCATCGCCTTTTTATCCATCGGTTGGGTCTGCGGCGGCGGGCTGTCTCTCCCATCGCTCAAGGCCTTTGCTAAGCAGCTTCCCGCGACGATTCTTTTTATCGCCGCGGTCCTCGGCCTGTGTGCGGCCACGGCGTGGCCGCTGATGCACTGGCTCAATATCAGCTACTTCGAGGCCTACCTAGCTACTAGCCCCGGCGCGCTAGAGACCGTGCTCGCGCTCTCCGCGGAAGGCGGGGCTGGCCCCGTGGTTATCGCGGTGCAGCTTACCCGCCTCATCGCGGTGCTGGTCATTGCGGGGTACCTGCCGCAGCTCATTAGGGCCGTCGGCAAGTTTGCTAAAAGGCGCTAGCCGGCGCGTTTAGTTATTTAGCACGGCCTCGCGCAGCACCGACATGGGCACCGAGCCAAGAGCCAAGGCCTCGGAGTGGAATTCGCGGGCGCTCATGTCCTGCTCCTCGGCGGCGGCGCGGGTTTCTTGCCACAGGCGCTGGCCCAAGGCATAGGACGGGGCCTGGCCCGGCCAACCCAGGTAGCGGTTGACCTCAAAGTTGAGGTTCGCATCATCCATGGCGGTGTTTTCGCGCATGTAGGTCTTCACGTGGGCCTTATCCCACGCGCCGGATACGGTGCAGTCCGGTAGCTTCTTGCCCAGGTGCAATCCGATGTCCACCACGACGCGGGCCGCGCGCAGGCGCTGGGCATCGAGCAGCCCCATCCGCACGCCAGGATCGTCCATGTAACCCAGCTCGGCCATGAGCTGCTCGGCGTATAGGGCCCAGCCCTCGCCGTGGCCGGAGTTCCAGGTCACCGCGCGGCGCCACAGGTTCAGATCCTCTTGTACCAGGGCAGAACCCAGCTGCAGGTGGTGGCCCGGTACGCCCTCATGGTGCACGGTGGTCAGCTCCTGCCAGGTGTGGAAGGTGTCTTGGCCCTCCGGCACGGACCACCACATGCGGCCCGGGCGCGAGAAGTCATCGCTCGGCGGGGTGTAGAAGATGCCACCGGTACCCGCTGGGTCGATGCGGCACTCGATCTCTTCGACTTCTTCCGGAATGTCGAATTCCTTGCCGTTGAGCTCGGCGATGACCGCATCGGCCTTGCTCTGTATCCACTCCACCAAGGCATCAGTACCGCGCAGGGTATAGCGCTCCTCGTGGTTCAGCTTGCGCATGGCAGAGCGCACCGAGCACTCCGGGCCATAAAGCTCGTGCGCGATCTTTTCCTGTTCCCCGCGCAGGTAGCGCACCTGGTCAAGGCCCCATTCATAGGCCTCGTCCAAGTCCACGGAATCGCCAACGAAAAGCTTGGAAAAGCGCTCGTAGCGCTCGCGGCCCACCGCGTCCTTATTAGAGGACTGCGGCTGCAGATCATTAGACAGCCAATCCGAGAACTCGCCAAAGGCCTCCTTGGCATTCTTCACCTCGGCGGAGTCGGGGGCGAGGCCGAGGCCCTCGAGCATGGAATCGGCATCGGCAAGCCGCTCGCACTGCACAATGACCTCAGAGATCTGGCGGTGCGGTGCCACCATGCCGTGGGAGGCCGCTTCCTTCAGGGACTCGCGGTAGCCATCGAGGGAGCCCTTGACCTTGGACAGACGGGAGCGAATGGCCTCGCGGTCCTCCTGGGTCTCCTGCGGCATAAGCAGCAGGGAATCCCGGATGGTCTGCACGGGCGAGGCAATATTATTAAGGCTGCGAATATCCTCGCCGTGGTGGTGCAAATCCAGATCTAAGCAGAGACGATCCCGCAAGACGGCGGCGGTGACATAATCCACGTCATCAAAGTCATCCTCATCATCGGATTCATCGGTGGTGTCATCCAAGGCATCCAGATCCGCAACCATATCGCGGGTGCGATCAGCGACAGCCTCAAAATAATCGGGGGAAAAATCCTGCAATTCGCCTTCAAAACCGTCAATGCCCCACGCGGTTGCATCTGTTGGGGATAGTTCGGCTAGGTCGTGAACGAAGTTATCGCACGAAGCGTCCAGTAGAGAGGGCTGGCGCTTAGCGGTCTGCTCAGAACTCATAAGAGGGAAGTCTAACCCTTTATCTTGTTGATAGGCCACCCAGCCCCACCCAAATGTTGCAAACTTGTTAGCTAATCGTTGTTCCACTTCGTGCCTGGGTAGTGCCACTGGGCAAAACCATCCAGCACGGCCGCGGGATTTTCCTCTATGAACAGCGCTTTTACAAAGCGGGGCAGGATGAAGCCCGCCTCGGCCATGGCGGCATACATGTCATAAAAGGGCTGCCAAAAGCCCTCCACGTCAACCAAGCCAACGGGCCCGCGAATGCTGCCCAGCTGTTGTTGGGTCAGTACCTCTGTTACTTCCTCCAACGTGCCCACGCCGCCGGGCAAACAGATAAAGGCGTCCGCCAGCTGCTCCATCCGGGTTTTCCGCTCGGCCATAGAATCCACTACCTCGAGGCGGGTCAAACCTGGATGGGAAATCTCTAAATCCACCAAGGATTGCGGCATGACGCCAGTGACGGTGCCGCCAGCCTGCAGGCAGGAATTGGCCACCTCGCGCATGAGGCCGATATTTCCGCCGCCATAGACCAAGTTCAGCCCGCGACGGGCAAGCTCGCCGCCCAAGTGTTGTGCCGCTGCGCTATAGGCGGGCGAATTGCCCACGGCAGAGCCGCAATAAACCGCTACTGATCTCATGCGCCCCAGCATAGGGAATTTTTGGCCTACCTCCACCTTTAGACCATTCGGTACATACACCTATGAATAGATTAGACAAAGCAGTCTGTGACACATATACTTTCTTTCATGATCAAACCTGGCCCCGTGTTCACCCGCCCCCGTACACCGGCTGCTAAGTGCCTTCACCTGGTGCGCCTGAACCCGATCATTACCCGTAGTGAGCTGGTAGAAGCCACCGGACTCTCCCAGCCCACCATTACCCGCGCTACCACCGCGCTCCTCAACGCAGGACTCATCCAAGAGCGCACCGACCTCACCCAATCCCAGGGCCGAGGCCGCCCTACGGTCCCCCTCGAGGCCGCGGATAATAACTGGGTGCTCGGCGGCATCGCCGTCGGCACCTCCGAGACCTATATCGGCCTCTATGACATCAAGGGCCGCACCATTTCGGAGGAAGAGATTGCCACTCCTGTCGCCCGCCTGACGGAGGAAGACTTTCTTGAACACATCATGGCCGGCATCAACCGCATGATGACGGGCCTGGATCGCCGCCTCGTGGCCTTGGGGATTACCACCTCGGGCACTGTGGACGAAGAGGGCCTGGTCACGGCGGATAATCTGGGATGGCACGGCGTGGATATCGCGGAGCGCTTGCGCTTCCAATTTAGCGTTCCCGTGGTGGTTACCTCCGCCATTTCCGCCATTTTGGGCTCGGAGACGCAGGCCGCCGAGATTGGTACGAACGAGCGCGTGCTCCTGCTCTTCGCGGATGATTCTTTAGGATCGGCGCTATCCGCCGATGACGAGGTAAATTCCATCATCCCACTGCCACAAACCCGCTCTGACCTACTGGGGCACGGCGCTTCCGAACACCTCTTGGCCACCCAGTCCATCCTGGAGGCCGTGCGCCGGCACGGCATCGAGGTCAACACCCTGCCCGAGGTCGCGACCATCGCCGAATCCAATTCAGCCGTGCGCGCCATTTTGGATGAGCGCGCCCGCCAGCTGGGCCAGATTACGGCGGAGATGGTCCGCGAATACTCGCCGAAAACCGTGGTCATTGCCGGCGGGGCCTTTACCGGCGATTCCCGCGCGCCCCAGCTTTTTGCCTCCACCGTCCGCGATTCCACCTCGGATGAACTGGAACTGCGCATGATCCCAAGCCACAAAGAAATCGTGCGCGCCGTCGCCCGTACCGTGGCTACCGATCAGCTATTGCGCGAACCATTGGAGCTGGGCCGCTCACTCCAGACCGCGTAAAACCTCGCGCGCGGAGTCGATCCCGGTAAACAGGTGGGCTTGCAACCCGCAATAAGTGGCGCCCTCGATGTAGTCGATGCGGTCATCGAAAAAATGCGTGTCCTTGGGCTGCGCCGCTAGCGCGTCTACCGCCACTCGGTAGGCCTCTGGGTGCGGCTTGGCCACCCCGATATCGCAGCTCAACGTTACCGCCGCGCACTCTGCCAACCACGGGTGCTGCGCGCGCACCTGTTTCGCCAAGGTCGTGGGGATATTGGATAAAATCCCCACGCTAAAGCCCTCCCCGATGAGCCCTCTGACCAGCGCTACCACCTCTGGGTCCGCCTCAAGCAGGTACTGGTTCTCGCAGGCCACGGCCCCAGCGCAGTCAATGGGCCCCATTCCCGCGCGGGCGGCTATCTCATTCCAGTAGTGACTATCACTAAAAATTCCGGCATCGTAATCCGGCCGGAAATAGTTATAGGCCTCCCAGAAGGCCTCCGGGTTCGCAGGCTCGAGGAAGCGCTCTAGTTCAGCGTGCGCTTCCGGCGTGGCGGGGCGCAGCAGCACGCCGTATAGATCAAACAGCAACTTCGGCATAATGCGTCCAGTTTATGCGCGCCTAGTAGCTTGGGTCTGCACGGCCACAATCCCTACCGCGGTGCCGGCGATAAAAATCACCAGCGCCAGCGTCGCCTGCGCCATCGGCAAAACGATGAGCACGGCCAGCGAAGCCAAAATCAGCATTCCACTCAGGGAATATAGGGAGCGGTTGACCAGCCCGCGCTTACCGATGACCCCACACGCCAGCATCACCACCCCCGCAAACGGGCTCAGCATAAGCGCTGCGGTGGTCAAAAAGATGCCGAGGGTGACGTGGCTTGAGATGACCGCAGCCCCAATGATGAGGCTTAATGCCAATACCGCCAGGGTGGCGGAGAGGGTTGTTTTGAGGTGTCCAGACATACGTCAATCCTCCCACAGCAGCGCAGTGCCATGGGAGGATTGATTTAAATCTTGATGTGTTTGTTATTCACAACTTAGGAGTTGCGGTTAGCCAAACGGGAATCGATGCGCAGCAGGCCAGCGCCATCGTTGCCCACCAGCTTGATCTGGTCGATGATCTCAGAAACGGTGTCCTCTTCCTCGATCTGCTCAGCCAAGAACCAGTCAATGAGCTGACGGGAGTCCAGGTCCTGGATGTCAAGGGCAACGCGGGCGATCTCGCGGATCTGCTCGGAGACCTTCTGCTCGTGTGCCAAGGAAGCCTCGAACGCATCCAGCGGGGTGGCAGCCTTGATGGAGCCAACCGGGATATCGTTGAGCTCTACGCGGTAGCCGCGTGCCAAGAGGTGATCCGCAAGCTTCTGTGCGTGAACGCGCTCTTCGCCAGCCTGAGCCATGAACCAATCGCGCATGCCCGGGAAGGACAGGTTGTCCATCTCGTAGGCCAGCTGGGTGTAGACCATAGCGGCGCCGTGCTCGTTAATGACCTGATTGTTTAGCAGGGTTTGCAGCTTCTCATCCATTGCTAAATCCTTTCTGTAGGAATCAATTAATTGGTTGTAGGCACTACAATACCCAAATAAAATCTCCCGTCTAGCAAGGCATGCTTAATCAAACCCGCACCTCAGGGGCATTTTTCAGATTGGATCACCTAAGTTAGTTAAGACAAAGCTGCTCCACGGCCCGAAGTTAATATCGCCTAATAGTTCGAGGTCATCGCCCTAAACGGCCAACCTCGCCGCGCTAGCCCACTCCATCCGACCCCCTGCAGCCAGTACGCCCCCGCATATCAGATTTGCAATGTGATATTAATCACCCAGTTGCCCACTCAGGCGTTCTAGGCGCTGCGCGCTCGCCCCATCGAGGCCCCGAAACTCCACCTCAATGCCGCGATCCGCGTACTTTTTCTGCACCGCATCCAGCGTCGCCACCGTCGAGGCATCCCAGACCTCGGCATCGGAAAGGTCCACCACCACGAAGTCCGTATCGAGCGTGTAATCGAAGGCGTAGACCAAATCATTCGAGGAGGCGAAGAAGAGCTGGCCATGCACCACGTAGGTATATCCATCTACCAACTCAACCTCCACGAGGTGTGCCACCCGGCGGGCAAAGCCAACCGATGCCGCCACCACGCCTAATACCACACCCACCGCGAGGTTATGCGTAGCCAGCGTGCCCGCGACCGTCAGCAGCATGACGAGGATTTCAGAAAGCGGCATCAACTTCAGCGTGCGCGGGCGGATGGAATGCCAATTCACCGTCGTCGCCGCCACGAGGATCATCACCGCGACCAGCGCGGCCATCGGAATGCGGCCTACGGCCTCGCCAAAAAGCAGGCACAGCACGAGGAGGAAGGCGCCGGCGAGGAACGTCGACAAGCGCGTGCGCGCCTGGGATACCTTGACGCCGATCATCGTCTGGCCAATCATCGCGCACACGCCCATACCGCCAATGGCTGCGGCCAATATATTGCCAATGCCCTGGCCAAAGGACTCGCGGGTCTTATCGGAATGGGTATCCGTGATGTCATCGACAAGCTTTGCCGTTAGCAGCGATTCCATCAGGCCCACCAGCGCCATCCCAAAGGCGTAGGGCGCAATTACCTGCAGGGTCTCCAGGTTCCACGGAATATCCGGAATGAAAAGGCCCGGCAGCGTCGTGGGCAGCTCGCCCTGGTCCGCCACATCCGGCACCTTCCACCCCGCCGCGACGGCGATGAGGCTTACCACCACGATGGTCACTAGCGGCGCCGGAATTACCTGGGTAAACCGCGGCAAAACGATCATGATGGCTAGGCCTATAGCCACCAGCACGTAGACCATCCAGGGGACATCGATAAGGTGCGGCAGCTGCGCGGTAAACATCATAATTCCCAGCGCATTGACGAATCCGGTCATCACCGAACGCGGGATAAAGCGCATGAGCTTGGCGATGCCCACCCACGCCAACAGCACCTGGATGATACCGGCCGCAAGCACCGCCGCCACCACGTAATCATGCCCATATTCGTGCGCGAGCGGGGCCACCACCAGGGCTACCGCGCCCGCCGCCGCGGAAATCATGGCGGGCCGCCCGCCGGTAAAGGCGATGGCCATCGCCATAATCACCGAAGAATACAGCCCCACCCGCGGGTCGAGGCCGGCGAGAATGGAAAAGCTTAAAACTTCCGGGATCAAAGCAAGCGCCACCGCCAGTCCGCCAAGGACCTCCTTGCGCAAACGCGCAGGTGAGGAAAATGCAAAGCGGAAACTGGCGATGACGCCGGTGGGTGCAGGCTGCTCGTTAATCACGCCTGCACATATTAGTAGCTACTACGAGCCTTCCTGAAAGGAGCCATCCGCCGTGATCACCGGCAGCACCGACCAGGCAAAGTTGATCCACTTATCCGTCTTCTTCCACGAATAATCCGGCTCAAAGATGGTCTTCGGCTTGGTATAGACCACAGCGGAACGCACCTCATCGGCGGTTTCTTCCAAAAAGTTCACCACTAGATCCAGGGTCTTGCCGGAATCGGCCACGTCATCAACGACGAGCACCTTCTTACCCTTAAGGGAATCCGTATCCAACTGCGGGGACAAGATGATCGGCTCATCCAAGGTCTGGCCAATATCGGTGTAGAACTCCACGTTGATAGCGCCCATGGCCTTGACCCCGATGGCATAACCAATGGCACCGGCTGGGATCAGTCCGCCGCGGGCAACACCCACGATCAAGTCAGGAAACCAACCGGATTCCACGATTTGCTCCGAAAGATTCCGGCTCGCTTCGCCGAAGACTTCCCAGGTGAGGTTCTCCCGGTCCGGGTGGATCCAATTCTCAGTCACGATTGCGCGGCTCCTTTTGCGTCATGGGCTTTCTTTGTAGTTTAACTAGCGATACCTACCAAGGGAAAGCAGCTACCGGAAAGGAACCTCTCCCAACGTGCGCCGCAGCTTGCGCGTGCGCAGGCGCTCCGGGTTTTCTGCCAACTGTTCCACCGCGCGCACCGCGCACATGACGTGGGCTTCCTTGGAGTTGGAATAAAACGCCTGGGCCTGCGCCGGCAGCTTCGGCACGGCGTGCAGTGGCAGATCCGATACGGATAGCAGCGTGCCATAGGGCACGCGGTAGCGGTACCCATTTGCCGCCAAGGCGCACGATTCCATGTCCACCGCCACCGCGGTAGAAGTGCGCAACCACTCCCACAGATCCCGGCTGGTGCGCCACTCCCAATCGCGGTCATCGGTCGATAGCACCGTGCCGGTGCGCATGAGCGAATTATCGCTGCCGTAGACCTCATCCACGGCCGCCTCCAGCATGCGCTGAACCTCTGGAATAGCCGGAATTGGCGTGGAAGAAACCACCTGCCGGTCCAAAATGTGGTCGTGGCGCTCGTAGGCATTGCCCAAGATCAGGTCACCGATGCGCATGCGCCCATCCATGCCGGCGCAGTGACCAATCATGATCCAGGCCTCCGGCCGCAGCACGGCCAAGCAGTCTGTAATGGTCTTCGCATTCGAAGGCCCCACCCCGATATTGATCATCGTGATTCCATCGCCACCTGCGGTAATGAGATCGAACCGGGGCATCTGAAAGCGCGAGGTCAGCGTCAGCCCATCCAGGTCGAGGTCCACCGCATCATTGGGGTGAATGGTCTCCCCATTGGGCAATACGAGCGCCGTATATCGCGAATCTTCCTTGGTCAGCTCGCGCAGGCCAAATTTCACGAATTCCGTGGTGTGCATCGCGTAATTGGTAAACAGGATGTATTTCTGCACCGTATCGACCTCGATGCCGGTGTAGTGCTCAATGCGCGCACAGGCAATATCGAAACGCTGCGCCCCGAAGTGAAAGAGCGGCTTTTCCCCGCCGTGAAAGGCGTCCCACTCGCCATCAATAATCGCATCGTTGACCTCATCCAAGGTCGGGCGCGGGATGGGACCGCGCTCCTGCGGCGCCGCCGGGGCATCCTTGATGTATTCCGGCGGGATGCGCTCATCCGATTGGCCGACGAAGATATCGCACGGATAGTTATTAGTCAGCCGCGTCAGCTGCTCGTGCAAGTACTCCCGGATGATGTGCGGCTTGGAGACGACCGCAGAATACTTGCCAGCCTCGTCCACATAGCCAAAGGGCTCGGAGCGGTCAATCGGCTGCCATTTACGAATCTCCACTGTCACCTTGGGATAGACCACGTGGCGATAATCATCGAGGGTGCCGGAGGCAAGGGCCTCGCGCCCCAACACACACGAGGTTTCATAATGTTCAATTAAGCGAGTCACCGCTTCATCTACGGAGTGGACATGCTGCAGATCGGTCATACCGGCGAGTTTAGCGGGGACCGAGCAGCACGGCAGCGGAGTCTTTTCTACCCTGAATCCTAAACGCCCACTTGGTATCGTTAGCTCTATGCCTGCCACTAATATTGGGGTGGAGCTTTTTGCCGCCACCCGTGAATTTCCCGTTGATCTTCCCATTCCCCCGCATGAGGATGAAGCACCCGCCGCCTGCTTCGACGACTAACCCTCCCGAGGCATAAACGAAGGCCCGCCGACTGCGCATCGGCGGGCCCTCTCCCCATGACTAATCTCTGGCACTTAGCGGCAAGGAGTGGAGCGCCCTACGCCGTAAGCACCGCCCGTGATTAGGCAAGCCTAAGTTTACAAAGATTGTGGCGTGAGGTCAAGGGCTTGCCCATAAATTTCTTCAACTTTTCCAAAGAGGCCATTTACCTGCATTAACGCGTATGATTGGAAGGCATGGCTGTCGAATCTCTTGCAGAGTTGAAAAGCATTATTTCTGAACAACTCCTCAAGTTCGGGCGCGTGAACGAGGAAGATACACCCGAAGAAAAAGATTCGCCTCGCCTTGGCATCGCCTCCCCGGCCGCGGCCAGTGCTTTGCAGGATGACGTTGCCGATGAGATCGTTGACCGCCTCAAGGCCGAAAAGGATAAGTCCAGTCCCGGCGATTCCGCCCTCGACGCCGATGCCGCTAGGACGCTCCCTCTCGGCGCACGCACGAAGCCGCGCGGCGTTTTCGAAGACGATTGGGGCGCCCGCCCGAGCGACGAGCGCCCCTGGCCGGTCATCCTGGTCCACGGCACCTGCGATACCAAGGGCGTCTGGCAGATTATGGGCAATATCTTGCGCCAAGACGGTTGGGCGGTCTTTGCCCCTGACTACGGTCACCGCGCCACGCAGACCATCCCGGAATCATCCCAGCAGCTTGGCGCGTATATCGATACCGTGCTCGCCGTCACCGGGGCAGAAAAGGTCATCTTAGTAGGCCACTCCCAGGGCGGACTGCTCGCGCGGTACTGGATGCGCATGGACGGCGGCGCCGAAAAGGTCATCCACCTCATGAGCATCAGCGCGCCTAATCATGGGACGACCCACGGGGGCATCGCCAGTCGCCTCATTCGCACCCAACGCCAAGAGGCGGTGATCCGCTCCATTATCGATGGCTGGTTTGGCCCCGCCGGCATGGACCAGGTGGTAGGCAGCGAGGTGCTTCGCGATGTCAACCGCGACGGCGACCTCGAATCCGGCGTGAGCTACACCTGCATCGCCACGCGTTCCGATGCCGTCGTCGTCCCGCCCGAGACCTGCTTCCTCGACCCCGAGGGCGCGCCCGAAGGTGCGGTGCGCAATATCTATATCCAAGATTTTGACCGCCACGCCGTGGTCATGCACGAAGATATGCCCATGGATAAGCGCGTGCACGCCATCGTGCGCACGCTGCTCAGGATGGTCGAGCACACGCCGCGATAATTAAATCTCCAGCTCATCGAGCAGGGCATCAAAGGCCGGGCCCACCTGCGTGCGCCACAGCGTATCCACCTTCTTGTCCCCGCGGCCAGGCCCACCGTTAATAACGGCCACGCGCTTGCCCTGCTTCTTTGCCTCAAGCACAAAGCGATATCCACTCATCACCGCCAGCGAAGAACCGGCCACCAGCAGCGAATTAGCCTCGTTCAAGAGCGCAAAGGCCGCATCCCGCCGCGTGGCTGGCACGGGCTCGCCAAAATACACCACGTCAGGCTTGAGCAACTCCGATCCGCAACGCTCGCAGCCAGCCATTCGAAACGCCGCGACGTCTTTCTCATCCAGCGTCACGTCACCATCCGGGTTAACTTGGTCCCTTTCCACCACTAGGCGCTCCAGGTAGCCCGGGTTCGCGGCAGCCAATCGCGCATCGAAGTGCCCGCGATCCTCATAGTGACCACACAACAGGCAGACCACGGTTTCCATATCGCCGTGCAGCGTGACCAGCCTGTCCGTACCCGCCCGTTTATGCAGACCATCCACGTTCTGGGTCACCACACCATTGACCAGCCCGGCGCGCTCCAACTCCACGAGCGCATAATGCGTGCGATTGGGTGCCGCGGAATCCATCACGCGCCAGCCCACGAAACTGCGCGCCCAATACCTATGGCTAGCGGCCGGGTCGTGGCGAAATTCCTGATACGTCATCGGCCGGTGCCTGCTCAGCGAGCCCCGCGGTCCGCGATAATCCGGCACCCCCGATTCCGTCGATACCCCCGCCCCGGTCAGTACCATCACCGGCCCTTCTCGCAGCTGCTTGGCGATGTCCCCCAAAGCCTGCCCCGCCTCCGTATGCGGAGCTGTCTCCTCCACGACGCGCGCAATCGATCGCAGCGCAGACTGATGTGCGTGGGCTACGGCGGGATCCATACCCACCAATCTAATCAAGCGATTGCGAGTTTTTACCAAATTTCGCAAGTAGGACGTACCAAATCTCTAAAGTAGAGCGCACAAAATTTCGCAAGTAGATTTACCTATCCCCAGCTCACGGGTATTTTTTAATAGGAAAAGGAGCCGCCTGCCTTGCGGCAGCGGCTCCTTATCTTGGTAGTGCTAGCTCTCTGGTAGCTGCTCTACGTATAACCACTCAGAATCTAGCTCCCCGTGGCGCGAGCACTTGGTATGCCAGCCATCGGGGCGCACCTGGGCCACCATGCGGCGGCCGCAGATCTGGCAGTAGCGCGGCACGTCGAGGCCGGCAGCTGCAGCAGGGTGCAGCGTGAAGACCTCTTCGATCGGCTTGCCGGTATTGGGGTGGAAAATTGGCTCGTCCCCGGCCAGGACGGCGGTTGCCAACTCAGAGTTCGGCTCGGACACTACAGAGCCTTGATCGGGAGATCGATGCGGCCCAGCATGTCCACATCCTTTTCGATTTCCTGACCCAGGGTGGTCAAGTAATTGCCGGCAATGATGGCGTTGATGCCGCCGAGCAGACCGCGCTCGGTGCCGTCATCGCCAAGCGAAAGCTCGCGGCCGCCAGCGAAGCGGAGGGTGGTGGAGGGCATCGCCAAGCGGAATGCAGCAACGGCGCGCAGGCCCTCACCCAGCGGAACCAGCGGGCGATCAGCGAATGGGGTGCCCGGGCGAGGGTCGAGGAAGTTCATCGGAACCTCGCACGGATCGATCTCTGCCAGCTGGGCTGCGAACTCGGCGCGCTGCTCCAGGGACTCGCCCATGCCGATGATGCCGCCACAGCAGACTTCCATGCCTACCTCGCGCACGTAGTCCAGGGTCTTCTTGCGCTCTTCCCAGGTGTGGGTGGTGACCACGTTGGGGAAGTAGGAGCGGGAGGTCTCCAGGTTGTGGTTGTAGCGCTGTGCGCCCATGTCCTTCAGGCGCTGTGCCTGCTCGCGGGTCAGGGTGCCCAGGGAGCAGGAAATCTCGATGTCAACGGCATCATTAATGGCGGCGATGGCCTCGCCCACCTGGTCCAGCAGGCGGTCATCCGGGGACTTCACCGCAGCGACGATGCAGAACTCGGTAGCGCCGGTCTTGGCGGTCTTCTGCGCCGCCTCCACCAGCTCAGGGATGTTCAGGCGCACTGCGCGCACTGGGGACTCGAAGAGGCCGGACTGGGAGCAGAAGTGGCAATCTTCTGGGCAACCACCAGTCTTGATGGAGATAATGCCTTCCACCGATACGTCCGGGCCGCACCACTTCAGGCGGGTCTGGTGGGCGATATCAGCAATTTCTTCCAGCTGGGAATCTGGAACCTGCAGTACTTGTAGTAGTTCTTCCTGGTTAAGGCCTTTGCCTTGCTCCAGAGCTTTCTCACGGGCGATGTCGATGATGCTCATGCAGTGAACCATACTTGAACGCCGTTCAACTTTGGCCAAAATCACAAAATTTTTTTCGCGGGATTACCCTAAGGGGCATGACGCTTTACAATGACACCCTCGAACTCCTCCAAGAACTCATCCGCAATGCTTGCGTGAACGACCTCACCCCGGATTCCGGCTTTGAGGTGCGCAATGCCGATACGCTAGAGAACTTTTTTGCCGGCGAAGACGTCTCCATCGAGCGCTTTGAATCCCACCCGGGCCGCGTCTCCATCGTGGTGACCGTCCCCGGCGATCCCGCCAAGGAACCACTCACTCTTATGGGGCATACCGATGTCGTGCCCGTCGACGAACCCAAGTGGACCAAGCCGCCCTTCGAGGCACTCATTGAAGACGGCAAGCTATACGGCCGCGGTTCCGTAGATATGCTCTTTATTACCGCCACCATGGCCGCCGTCACCCGCGAGGTAGCGCGCGCCGGCAACCCCGGCGGAACGCTTGCCTTCGTGGGCATGGCCGATGAAGAGGCCCGCGGTGGCCTGGGCGTGCGGTGGATGGCAGAAAACCACCCCGATGCCTTCTCCTGGAAGAACTGCCTCTCCGAGACCGGCGGTAGCCACCTGCCCGGCGCGGTGGGCTTCAACGTGGGAGAAAAGGGCGCTGGCCAGCGCCGCCTCCACGTCACTGGCGATGCCGGACACGGCTCGACGCCCTACGGCAAGGACTTTGCCATCATAAAGATTGGCGAGGTCGCCCGCCGCATCGCCGAGGCCGAGCCACCCACAGCCTCCAACGAGATCTGGGAGGGCTTCGTCCGCACCTTCAAGTTCGATCCTGAGACCGAAAAAGAGCTTATCGATGGCACCGGTGACTACACCAAGTTCGGCAACCTCGATGCCTACGCCCACGCCTTTAGCCACACCACCATCGCCGAGACCGTCCTGCGTGCCGGCGGGGCCATCAATGTGCTGCCTTCCCACGCCTACCTTGAGATGGATATCCGCCCCTTCCCTGGGCAAACCCAGGAAGACTTGGACGATTTCCTCCGCAGCGCACTGGGCGATCTTGCCGATGAGGTAGAAATCGAACACCTCATTACCGAAAACGCCACCCAGTCCTCCACCGATACCGAGCTCTGGCGCACCATTGAGGCCACCGCCAAAGAGTTCTTCCCCAATAAAGACGTCGTCCCCGTCCACGCCACCGGTGGTTCCGACCTCCGCTTCGCCCGCCGCAAGGGCGGCAATGCCTATGGCTTTGCGATGCACGCCGAGGGCCGCGATATGGCCAGCGCCAACTCGCAATTACACAGCCACGATGAGCACCTCTACCTCGAGGACCTAGATCTCACCGTGCGCGCCTACCACAGCTTGGTCAACCGCTTTTTGGGTCTGAACCAGTAGCACTCTCCCCTCGCTTTTACGCGGTGACCTGAAAATAGATCCCGGCATGCGCACTGCAGCCGGGATTAAACATATGCCCACACTTCGGGCATGCCTCGACAGAGGAATACAGCCGGTAATCCATCTCGAGGCCACAGGAACCGCAGAGGGCAGCGGGGGCATCGACAAGCATGGGCCCAAACTCATGATCCGTCAGCTCCGCATGGCACAGCGCGCACGCGAAGTACTCGCCGCAGGTCGCGCACTTATTGGCCACCACGTCGAGCGGGGAATGCCAATGCTTGCACCGGCCCTCCGCATCAATCGCGCCGCGAATCTTCATGGTTCTGCCACTCCTTCTTCTTCGCCTCCGACTTCTTTGCATTGCGCACCGCCATCACCCCAAAGGCAATGGCAATAACTATAGGCATCCACACCCTGCTGTAATCCATAAGGAAAACCACCCATTCCGGAGGTACAAAGTGCACCGCAAACTGCGGCGCGGGCAAGGTAATCTGCGGTGGCTCCGGCAGGTTCGGCAAATTTGGCAGCGGAAGGTAAATCTCTGGGAAATCTACATCTGGCAGCTCCCAATCCGGCAGCAAGCGCGAGAGGATGCGGCTAATAATAGGAGCCAAAACAATCATCGCGATGGCCCACCCGGACTTCCCCAGCCCACCGAGCAGTGGATACAGCACGCGCTTGAAGGGGCTTTCTTCCATTGCCCGGCGCCGCTTTTCACCCAAGGAGCCCGGCGGCGGATCAAAGGCCACGGCCTCCTCCCCATCGCGGTAGTAGACATCCTGTATCTCCCCGAAGGGCGTGGCTTGGATATCTACATAAGGCTTAGTCAGCGGCGCACTATTCTCACTGAATGAGAGATCGTTTTCCAGATTCTTCTGCAATGAATAACGGCCGCCACGCGGCTTGTCGTGCCGGCTGCGAACCTCGCCATTGACCACGATCTGCATGCGGGGTGCAGGATTCTTGCGCCAGAGCTGGATGCGGTGGATAAAGGGGGCATCGCCAAGCACCGGCGTAAATTCCTTCGGCTCCTTGGGCCATTCGCCCTGCTCAGCGAACTCGGCATCGTAGCCGCGCTCAACCTCGAGCAGGCCAGCCTCAGGGTGGTCCAACCGCCAGATTTCCATCAGCGCTTCCTCAACTTGGCGCCCAATTTGCTAGCACCCAACGCCAAAAGGACCACTACCGGCAGGTAAATCCATGTCCCCTCGTTGAAGTACATCTCCATGGCCGCGAAATAGGCGATGCCCGCAACCCAGAAGATGGTCCATGAGTAGCGGAATGTGGCGGCATCGATAAGAGCAATAAGCACGGTAAGCCCACCCATGATGCCGAGCAGCGTCGTTCCGGAAACCGCCTGGTAAATCGCCGGCGGGAGCACCAGGAAGTTAGCGATCATCGCCAAAGGCGCCCACCACTGCCACCACGCGCGGCCGGGTTCTTCCTGCGTTTCCTGCTCCTGGCTCATACCCTCCTCAAGCTAGCACATAATTTTGTTTTTTGAGCCGGTTATCCTGACGGAAGAATATGCATTCCTACCTGCGAAAACGCGTTAAAACAGGCGAATGTCCGGCGGGTGTTCTATAGTGTTTTTCGTACACACGTTCACAACACAAATTTAGGTTTTAAGCGCCATGGAAGATCCATACTTTTCCACGACCAACACCAAAGACCCCACTACACGCTTAGCTTTTGAGATGCGAAAATCTGAATACGAGTTCTGGACTGAACAGATCCCCGATCTCGATTCTGATTTCGAATTAGTCACCCAATCCCTTTACCGCACCACCGGAGTTAATCAGGGGCGAATCGGCCATATTCTGATGGCCCTGTATCGCCTAGAAGAGCTCCCGCAGCTGAAAGAGCTGCAGCACCAGCTTTACCACTTAGATTTAGACCGCCTCATTGCCATCAATAAATCCCTTAACCGCCTGGGCAACCCGGCCCCGGAGGTAGTCGCGCGCATCGATGAGCAGCTCACCGCCTACCTCACCCCCACCCGCGCCAACCAGGCCATGCGGACGCAAGCGCAGATTAAAAGGAAGATCAACGAGCTCATCAACCTCGAAGATGACACCCTTGCGGTCAAGAAGGGGCCGACCCAGCCGCGCTACACCATGGAGAATTGGGGAAACAATACCGCAGCAATGACGCTGAGCGCGGATCCCTCGGTGATGGCGTGCGTAGATAAGTGCATCAAGGAGACCGCGCTCAAGCTGGATTGCTCGCTTGCCGATGCCGCCATTTCCCTCCTCACCGGCAATACCGAAGCACCCCAGGTCATCCTGAATGCCTACAAGGCAACCGATGTCCCCAACTCCCCCGCATTCATTGAATCCGTTGGGTGGCTCGACCCGGCGCGCTCCAACGCCCTGCCCTACTCCAAGATCCGGGAACTGAACCCGGATAAAGAGGTAAAGGGATATGTCACCCCGCCGGATATGGCAGCCTACCTCGAAGGATTCGACGGCACCTGCCGCTACCCTGGCTGCAACCGCCCTGCCACGGTGTGCCAGAAGGATCACCGCATCAACCACGCGGATGGCGGGCCGACGACTCCCGCAAACCTTGCGTGCCTGTGCCAACACCACCACAACATAAAGACCGATGGCCGGGCCTTTTACGTCATGGATCCGCACACCCGGGACATTATTTGGTTCTTCGAGGACGGCACCTGGACCGTCACCGAGCCCTCCGGCCCGCTGGCGGAAAAGAATAAGAATTGGGTGCAGACTTTTGCACAAACCATGACCGCCCACCGCGCACGGGCCTACGAAGAGGCCCACGAAGCACAGGAAAAAGAAAAACAGCAACTAGGTGCGCGCATGGAAATCATTGCAAACGGTGTTTCAGGACTGGCCCTACTGTAAGCACCGAGGTTCCAATTCCGGATACGGCAAGTGCCGCTGCCGGGCCGATGGCACTTACGATAGGCGCCCCGATAATGTATCCGATAAGCATCGCAGAGCTATTTATCGATCCCATCGTAGAAAGGGCTTTGGGCTTCACCCCATCAGGTACGGTTCCCACCACGATGATTCGCAGTGCGGCCACCTGAATGGCATTGCATACTCCGCCAAGGAATGAAGTGCCCCGAGTTTTGTTCCTAGGCATTTGCCTTGATTTCTATTATTGCCTGTGGCGGGTTCTGCTTCCAAAACTCGGTTTCCACCTCGGCTGGGGTTCGGTATCCCAAGCTTTGGTGGAGCCTTACCTCGTTCCACCATGACACCCACTCGAACGTCGCAATTTCTACCTCGATAACATCATTCCACCTGCGAGTATGGATGAGTTCGTTCTTATGAGGGGCCGTTAACGTTTTCAGCCAGTGCATTGTCATATAAGTCACCACACTTCCGGTGGAAGCAGTGATCCCGTGTTGGGCAAGTCGCTGGTTGTAGACCACGCTGACATACTGCGATCCGTGATCCGAATGGTGAATGAGACCTGTTGTTTCCTCAGCACACACGATTGCCTGGTTGAGAGCTTGCAGCGGCAGTGCTTCGGTGCGCATCGAGTCTGATAACGCCCACCCAACGATCCGTCGGGAGTAAACGTCGGTGACAAACGCGGCATACACAAAGCCTTTCTTCGTGCGCACGTAGGTAATGTCGGCCACCCACAGCTTATTCGGGCCCCGGGCTTTAAATTCACGCTCGACCAAATCCGGGCGCAGATCCGGCACGTTGAGGTGTACGCGTTGTGATTGGTGATCCGCCTGTGCCTGTGCCAGAAACACCAGCCAGGCGCATCAGCCGAGCGGTTTGTTCACGACCGATATCGATTCCGTCACGGTGAAGCGCATGCCACATTTTCCGCACGCCGTAAACACCGTCATTATCCCGATGAACAGCACTAATGCGTTCAACCAACGCAGCATCGCGAAGTCGACGAGCACTTAACCCACGGGCCTTGGACTGGCGATACCCACGCGAGGTGATAAACCCACCAGCCCGGTTATTTTTCAACGTCTTACAAATGAACTCGACAGAGAAATAATTCCGGTATTCATCGATGAACCGGATCATAACCGAGGCTTGGGGCCTGGTCATGAGGCGAAAAAGCTGAGGCAGCCTTCAGCAGCTCATTAGTGTCGCGTAGCTGGTGATTTTCACGGCGTAGCCTCGCGTTTTCGGCGGCCACATTTTCAGGCACAGGTTCTGGGATGTTTCCCGCACGGCGGGCAGGCTTAAGTCCATTGACGAGCCGTGTGCCATGAAACCCCCAACTTTGGAGCTACTGCCTGGCACGCGGGGTGCATCGACATATTTTCCGCCACGATGCGATCTTCCACGAGACGGACCACACGATCCTTTGCATCCTGGTCAAATTTTCTCGGCACGTTCCAGATTTTCCCATCTACTCAAACGGAACAAAACCTGGGACACTTCACACCAACGCCGTGTCCACTACTCGGGGGACACCCCCGCCCACCTCGGCACTCAACCCTGCTGTGGGGGTTACTCGTAGCGAAGCGAGCTGAACATCCCGGTTTCCAGGTGATAGGCGTTATGGCAGTGAAATGCCCACTCACCGGGGTTGTCAGCGATCAGGTCGGCGATCATGGTTTCACCGTGGCGGAGAAGGACGGTGTCCTTGCGTAGCCCGCCGCTGCCGGGCAGCGCCCACGTGTGGCCGTGGATGTGCATGGGATGGGGCATCATGGTTCTGTTGCGCATGACCATCCGCAGGCGCTGGCCCTCCTGCACGGTCGCGGAGGAGGATTGGCCGTCGGTGAGAATGCTCCATTCATACGGCATCATCTGCCCGCCCAGGTCGATACTGACTTCTCGGTCTGGTGTGTCCTCGGGCAGGAGTGCACGGTCTGCTGGCTTCAGGGAGGACAGAAGCAGTCCGGTGGACGACAACTCGGGGAAGTCGACATCGGGGTGGGGGCCTGGCCGCCGGCGGTGCGGATGACGGCGAAGGCGCGGTCGTCCTTACCCACCGCCAAAGCCGTGAGCGGGAAGATGCCGTCGCCGAGGATGACCTCGACGTCGACACGCTCGCCCATCGACAGGTAGATCGATTCGGTCTCCCGAGGCTGGACGGGGAAGCCGTCGGTGTGGGTGACGGTCATGCGGTGACCACCGAGGGCCACCTTGAAGATGGTGTCACCGCCGGAGTTGATAAACCGCAGGCGGGCCTTGTCGCCCGGGCGAGCCTCGAAGGTCCGGTGAGCACGGGGGATACGTCCGTTGATGAGGTAGTGCGGATACATCACATCGCCAGCATCCCCGCCCAGTACCCGGTCCGGGGTGCCGTGCATCATCTGGCCGTGACCTCCCATTCCCTTCTTCCCGTTATGGTCGCCTGAACCCATTCCGGTGAGCTTGTCGAGCTCATCGTCGGGAGTGCCCTGAATGCCATCGACCCAGTCGTCGAGCACGATGGTCCACTCGACGTCCTGGTCCTCAGCGTCTTGCGGGTCACGGACGATCAGTGGGGCGTGGAGGCCGCGATCAAGCTGCAGGCCGGAGTGGGAATGGTAGAAGTAGGTGCCACTGTGGGGGACTTCAAAAACATAGGAGAAAGACTCGCCAGGTTCAATGGGGTCCTGGGTCATGCCGGGCACACCGTCGGCTGCGTTGTGGAGTGCGATACCATGCCAGTGGATGGAGGTGCTCTCAGGAAGTTCATTGGTGATATCGACCTGGAGGACGTCGCCGGCGGTGGCCTCAATGGCCGCATCCCCGGTGTCAGAGACGTACCCCCACGTCTTGGCTTCGATGCCGCCGATATCCAGAGAGAGGGGCCGGGCGGTCAGTGTCCGGCGCACCGTCGGCTCACCGAGCGCAGTGGGGGTGGGAGTGGGGCGAAGAGAGGAACCTGGTGCCGAGGCAGCGGGTCCAGGGTCGCTGGTGCAGGCGGCCACGGCCCCGGTGCCGGCGAGGACGAGCCCGCCGAGCAGAAACTGTCGTCGGGAAAATCCGTTCATCATGATTTAACCTTCCTTGGTGTTAGATTTCAGTGACACGGGAGACAGGCGCAGGTGAGGACCCTGCTGAGCCATCACGTCAGGTGCAGGTCTGTGACACAGGTGGCACCGTCGTCGGCGGTGGAAAACTCCGCGGTGCCGGTACGCCCCTGGTAGCTGACCTCAATCAGGCCGGTGGCATCATCGGGAAGCCAGAAGCCAATAAACCCGTTGTCGAAGGTGGTTGTCGCCTCGTCCACCAGCACCTCACCGGTCGCCTCATCGGTGATCGTGACCTGGATATCCTCATTGTCGAGTTCCCCCAGGCAGGTCGTGAGGCTGTGGTAGAAGCAGTCGTGGGTGGAGGTGAGATAGGGCGCGATCGAGACATACGTCTGATTGTCGGGAAGATCGACCACGACTTCCTGGTCATCGCTCGAGAGCAGCAGTTCATCGGCACGCACTGAAGCGATCAGATCCGTGGGACGCTCAGTGACCTTCTGCCGGTCGAGGTGATCAATGATCTCCACCGCGTCCATGGCGGCCAGGCCATGGGTAGTCAGGAATGTATCCCGGGACACCGTCCCGTCGGCGGTGGGTTCCGGGTCGGCGGCCGAACACCCCGTGAGGGCGAGGGCAAGGGCGGCGGCTGCGATCGCTGCTCGTTTCACGTCAATCTCCTTGGATCGTGGTAAGACCGTGAGAAGACACCGCCTCAAGGTCGATGTCATACCTTTATCTAGCACGGGTGCCTGACGGACTAGAAATCAAAAGCCCTGCTCACAGCCTTATAACAGGGCGAAAAGGGGGTGGATTCGGTGGGCTGGGTCACCACCGGGACACCACCCCACAGCCGTGGGCGATGTCCTTCTACCCGCCCCGGGTATGCGGTGCAGGCAGTGAAATCCCTGGTGGCGCCTGCTGAACCGACCAGGGGAGGCGATGCCGCCGGCCCGGGGTGGGGCACAAGGGTGACGGCAGTCGAAGGGTGATGTTTGAAGATTTGATGAAGATTGCCCCGCCGGGCACTGAGCGAGGGTGGTATTCCCCCCTGACCGGAGCAATACTGGGGCCTATGGCTGACCGCACACCGACCACCGCCACGCCCCCGGGGCGGGTGCTGGTCGTCGATGATGAACAACCCCTGGCTCAGATGGTGGCCTCCTACCTCATCAGGGCCGGCTTCGATACCCGCCAGGCTCACACCGGCACCCAGGCCGTGGACGAGGCTCGTCGCTTTTCCCCTGATGTTGTGGTGCTGGATCTGGGGCTGCCCGAACTCGACGGCCTGGAGGTGTGCCGACGGATCCGCACCTTCTCGGACTGCTACATCCTCATGCTCACCGCGCGTGGCAGCGAGGACGACAAGATCAGCGGTTTGACCTTGGGGGCGGATGACTACATCACCAAACCTTTTAGCATCCGGGAACTGGTGACCCGGGTGCATGCGGTGCTGCGCCGCCCGCGCACCAGCACCACCCCACCGCAGGTGACCACCCCCTTGATCGTTGGTGACCTCATCCTTGACCCCGTCGCCCATCAGGTGCGGGTGGGGGGAGACGACCGTGGAGCTCACCCGCACGGAGTTCGAGCTGCTGGTTGCCCTGGCCCTGCGCCCCAGCCAGGTGCTGACCCGCCACGACCTGGTCACCGAGGTCTGGGACACCACCTGGGTCGGTGATGAACGCATCGTCGATGTCCACATCGGCAACTTGCGTCGCAAGCTCGGCACCGACACCCGGGGCCGGGGGTTTATCGACACCGTGCGTGGCGTGGGCTACCGGGTGGGGCAACCATGAATCACGGACCCGGCCTGACCTTCCGCTTCCTGGCCGCCCAGGTGTTGGTCGTGGTTATTAGCCTGCTGGTGGCCGCGGCCGTGGCCACGACGGTGGGTCCGACCCTGTTCCATGATCATATGTTGATGACCGGCCAGGAGGACCCCTCGCTGGAGCTGTTCCATGCCGAGCAGGCCTACCGGGGCGCCAACCTGATCACCCTGGCCGTCGCCCTGCCCACCGCCTTGATCAGCGCCCTGCTGGCCAGCCTGTGGTTATCGCGTCGTCTGCGCACCCCCCTGCAGGATCTCACCCGCGCCGCTACCAGCCTGACGGCCGGCAACTCCCGTATCCGCGTGCCCGCCGGAAAAGCAGGCCCCGAGGTCACCACCCTGGCGCATGCCTTCAACACCATGGCCGATCGGCTGGAACACACCGAACAGGTCCGCCGCCAGATGCTCTCTGATCTGGCCCACGAAATGGGCACCCCCTTATCGGTGCTCACGGTCTACCTCGATGGTCTCCAGGACGGGGTCGTGGACTGGAATAATGCCACCCACACGATCATGGCTGACCAACTCACCCGCCTGACCCGGTTGATGGAAGACATCGACGATGTCTCCCGGGCCCAGGAACACCGGATCGATTTGGACCTGGCGGAGGAAGGGCTCGGGGATCTGCTCCATACCGCCGCTGCTGCCGCGGGGGAAGCTTATGCTGACAAAGGCGTCGATTTACAGATCGAGACCATTACACACACCGCCCGGGCGCTCGTGGACCGGCAACGCTTCGGCCAGGTGATGAGCAATCTCCTGTCGAACGCGCTACGACACACCCCGGCCGGCGGGCAGGTCCGGATCAGCGTCCACCGACAGGGGGCGTCCACCGCACTCATCCACGTCGCCGATGACGGCGAGGGCATCCCGCCTGACCAGCTCAGATACATCTTCGAACGCTTCTACCGGGGGGATGCCGCCCGCAGCCGGGACGACGGCGGGGCCGGTATCGGTCTGACCATCTCCAAGGCATTGATCGAGGCCCACGGCGGCACTCTCACCGCCACCTCCCCCGGACCCGGTCGCGGAGCGGTGTTTGCCCTCCGCCTCCCGCTGTCCCCTCCCGACAGTGAGGAGGCTGCTCGGTGACCACACCCTGCCCCGCATGAGAGCCGCGCCCTCCACCCATTGAAAATATACCCCTGGGGGGTATATGCTAGAGAGTGGCATCGCCGCATCCCACCGACTCGTAGGAGCTTTCCCATGATCACCTCCCCGCCCCGCCTCTTGCCGATGGCCTCCCACGGCTGCAGCTGTTGCGGACCTGCCTCACGTGCCGACACCGCCTCCACCCCTGCCACCAGCGACTCGTCAGCAGGAGGGTCCTCCCCTAGCTACCAGGTCACCGGCCTGACCTGCGGGCACTGCGCGAAAAGCGTGACCCAGGCCCTTCAGGCCCTCCCCCAGGTCGACGACGTCCAGATTGATCTCGCTGCTGGTGGAGTTTCCACCATCACGGTCACCGGTGCCGTACCTCCGGAGATGGTTCGCCGGGCCATCGAGGAGGTCGGCTACACCGTCTTATCCTGATCAGTTTTACCCATCATCTCGACCCCGACCGGGTTGAGCGAAAGGAACGTCATGAGCACTCCCCACCATTCGGGTGATCACCCCGCTCCGGAAACAGACCACACCCACCACCCGGATCATGCCAGCCACGAACACCACGCAGATGCCGACACCCACGGCCAGGCAATGCCCCACGATCACCCGCATTCCGCCCCGGACGAAGACCACCACGTTCATGGTCACAGCGAACACGCCGGACACAGCACCGCAATGTTTCGGGACCGCTTCTGGTGGTCGCTGATTTTGTCCATTCCCGTCGTTATTTTCAGCCCCATGGTCGCCCACCTGCTTGGCTACCACCTCCCGGCATTCCCCGGATCCACCTGGATCCCCCCGGTGCTGGGCACGATCATCTTCGTCTACGGCGGAACGCCTTTCCTCAAGGGCGCATGGAAAGAACTGAAATCTCGCCAACCCGGGATGATGCTCCTGATCGCCATGGCCATCACCGTGGCGTTTGTCGCCTCCTGGGTCACCACTCTGGAGCTGGGTGGTTTTGACCTGGACTTCTGGTGGGAGCTGGCCCTGCTGGTGACCATCATGCTGCTGGGCCACTGGCTGGAGATGCGCGCTCTCGGGGCCGCGTCCTCCGCGCTTGACGCGCTGGCTGCCCTGCTGCCGGATGAGGCCGAGAAAGTCATCGACGGGACCACCCGCACCGTGGCCATCTCCGAGCTGGTCGTCGACGACGTCGTTCTGGTGAGGGCCGGTGCCCGGGTGCCGGCCGACGGAACCATCCTCGACGGAGCCGCCGAATTCGATGAGGCGATGATCACCGGCGAATCCCGTCCCGTCTTCCGCGACACCGGTGACAAGGTGGTCGCCGGTACTGTGGCCACCGACAACACCGTCCGCATCCGGGTGGAGGCTACCGGCGGGGACACCGCCCTGGCTGGGATCCAACGCATGGTTGCCGACGCCCAGGAGTCCTCCTCCCGGGCCCAGGCCCTGGCGGATCGGGCGGCGGCGTTGTTGTTCTGGTTCGCGCTGATCTCCGCTCTGATCACCGCGGTGGTGTGGACCATCATCGGCAGCCCGGACGATGCCGTGGTGCGCACGGTTACGGTGCTGGTCATCGCTTGCCCGCATGCCCTGGGCCTAGCGATTCCGCTGGTCATTGCGATCTCCAGCGAGCGGGCCGCGAAATCCGGGGTGCTCATCAAGGACCGGATGGCGCTCGAGCGGATGCGCACCATCGACGTGGTGCTCTTCGACAAAACCGGCACCCTGACCGAGGGTGCGCACGCGGTCACCGGTGTCGCGGCAGCTGTCGGCGTCACCGAGGACGAGCTACTGGCCCTCGCCGCCGCTGCGGAGGCCGACAGCGAGCACCCCGTGGCCCGCGCCATCGTGGCGGCCGCGGCCGCCCATCCCGAGGCCTCCCGTCGGCAAATCCGTGCAACTGGTTTCAGCGCCGCCTCCGGCCGGGGAGTCCGGGCCACTGTCGATGGCGCTGAGATCCTCGTGGGCGGGCCGAACATGCTGCGCGAGTTCAACCTCACCACCCCGGCCGAGCTCACCGACACCACCAGTGCCTGGACCGGGCGTGGGGCCGGTGTGCTCCATATTGTCCGCGACGGTCAGATCATCGGTGCGGTGGCCGTCGAGGACAAGATCCGCCCCGAATCCCGCGCCGCTGTGAAAGCCCTGCAGGAACGCGGGGTGAAGGTCGCGATGATCACCGGCGACGCGCAACAGGTGGCCCAGGCGGTTGGTCAGGACCTAGGCATTGATGAGGTCTTCGCCGAGGTCCTGCCCCAGGACAAAGACACCAAGGTCACGCAGCTGCAGGACCGGGGTGTGAGCGTGGCCATGGTCGGTGACGGTGTCAATGACGCCCCCGCTCTGACCCGCGCGGACGTCGGTATCGCCATTGGTGCCGGCACGGATGTGGCCATGGAATCTGCCGGGGTGGTCCTAGTCAGTGATGACCCGCGGGCAGTGCTGTCGATGATTGAGCTGTCCCAGACCAGCTACCGCAAGATGATCCAGAACCTGATCTGGGCCTCTGGCTACAACATCCTCGCCGTGCCGCTGGCTGCCGGAGTGCTCGCCTCGATCGGGTTCGTGCTGTCCCCGGCCGTGGGCGCGATCTTGATGTCTGCCTCGACCATCGTGGTGGCCCTGAACGCCCAGCTGTTGCGCCGCATTGATCTGGAGCCGGCTCACCTGGCTCCGACCGACGGGAAGGAGGAACACAGTAGGTCGATATCCCCCGTAACCGTTACTGACTGACCTTGTCTCTCGACCCCTAACTCACACCACCTTTGAAAGGAACGCTCATGAAACGCAGCATTACCCTCGCCGCCTTGGTACTGACCTCCACCCTGGCGCTGACCGCCTGCAGCGACGCCACCGACAACTCCGACGATGCCGACACCACCAGCACCACGACGGCAACCGCAGAGACCAACGAGACCCACCAGGAAGACACCACCACTGCCGACGAAGAGCACGGCGGGCACGACCACCCTGCCGACGGCGGGGCACCGCCGGCAGGCATTGAAGAGGCCGAGGATCCCACGTACCCGGTGGGCACCGAGGTCATCCTCACCGCTGACCACATGCCCGGCATGGACGGGGCCACCGCCACCATTTCCGGGGCGTTTGACACCACGACCTATTCGGTCAGCTACACCCCCGCCGAGGGTGGGGCCCCGGTTACCGACCACCGCTGGGTCGTCCATGAGGAGCTCGTCGATCCGGGTCAGGCCCCCCTGCCCGACGGGGCGAGCGTTGTCCTGGATGCCGAGCACATGTCCGGCATGAAGGGTGCTGAGGCCACCATCGATTACTCCACCGAGGAGACGGTCTACATGGTTGATCTCACCGTCGACGGGATGACGATGACCAACCACAAGTGGGTCACCGAGAGCGAGATCCAACCCGCCGAATAGTCCACCCACCCTGAACCGCGAGACCAGACAAGGCACCCGCTCCAGAGTCGGTCATCAATCGCTGCCGACCATGCCGCAGCACACCAGCCACACACGGAACCTGCACGCCCACAGGGCCCACGCTGAGGTAGACCTTCTGTGTCACTGCTTCTCTTAGTCAGGGAAATATGCCCTGGAATGACCCTGGTGACAGGAGTTCATTCCAGGGCTTTGGGTGCTGTTGCAAAGTTGGGGCAGTAGGAAGGGCGACGTGAACTAATCACAGCCATGGGTATTTTCTCGGGTCGTCATTTCCCCCGTGACATTATTCTGTGGGCAGTGCGGTGGTACTGCCGCTACGGGGTGAGCTACCGCGATCTGGAGGAAATGATGACCGAGCGGGGCGTGCCGGTTGATCACACCAGGATCTACCGCTGGGTCCAGAAATACGCCCCTGAGCTGGACAAGCAAACACGGTGGTACCGGCAGGTACCTGACTGGCAGGCCAGTTCCTGGCGGGTGGATGAGACCTATATCCGGATCGGCGGCAGGTGGTGCTACCTCTATCGGGCGATCACCGCCGGTGGCCAGACCCTGGACTTTTACCTCTCTCCGAAGCAGAACGTGGCCGCAGCGAAACGTTTTCTGGCCAAGGCCGTCAGATCCAATGCGTCAGCCGGGTATCCCAGAGTGATCAACACCGATAAAGCATCCTCCCTAGCCAGGGCAATCGCCGAGTTGAAGTCAGGGGGAACCTGCCCGCCAACAGTGGAACACCGACAGGTGAAATACCTCAACAACATCCTAGAAGGCGACCATGGTCGACTGAAGCGGATCCTCGGGCCGAAAGGTACGTTTAAGAACCGGACATCTGCATATCGGACGTTGAAAGGGATGGAGGCGATGCACTCATTGCGGAAAGGGCAAGGCACGATGTTTGCCTACGGGCAACCGAACCCGGACGCGGTGATCGTCAACCAGGTCTTCGAGACGGCCTAACAACGCCCACACGCAGCGGCCGTCAGGGAATGAGAAACTGAGTCTTCGCTGCTCTCCGCCCAACTTTGCAACAGCACCAATCAAAAGGAGTCCAAATTGTGCAGCCACCCGACGATGACGTCTTCGGCCGCACCTTCGTAGTTGCCGACCCTGATGGAAACCTGTTCCGCGTCAGCCCAGTCGTTTAATTCTTAAATTGGGGTTCAACAACTAGGAAATCCTCCAACAGCCCAAGGAAAACATCTCAGTTGGAGGATTCCAATTGCCCCGAAGCGGGAGCTAAAGCCAGAACGTCAGATCAAAATAACAAGCAAAATGACTTGTTGACACCATCGAAAACAAGAGTTCAACAGAAGAGAGCGGGAGTTAGGATGTAAATTCCCACACTTGCAATCCTCAACCGCCAAAGTTCAGAAAAACAAAGAAACCGAAGGTCACGAACCCTTTCGAGTTTGTTACCTCCGGTCTCGCAGTTTGTTCAACTGCTCATTGTGCCCGGGGCGGGACTTGAACCCGCACGTCCTTATCGAACACTGGCACCTGAAGCCAGCGCGTCTGCCAATTCCGCCACCCGGGCAGGGTGTGGTTGTCAGTGCGACTAGATAAAGATAGCACAGGAAGCACGTGCAATTACAAATCAGCAGGAAAAGCGGATTATTTTGCGCATTTAATGGCGAAAAACTAGGAACTTTCGCGCCGCCGTCTACGTTTGAAAGGGGTATACAAACTATAATGGCTACTACTGATCACTACTGATCGCTGTATAGCGGAAAGGAGCAAAATTCGTGGCGTTTTTAGAAAGGCTGGCGAAGCTCGATTCCGCTATGCAACGCGGCCTTGATAACGGCATGGCTTTTGTCTTCGGCGGCAAGGTCGTTCCTGCAGAGATTGATGAGCTTTTGAAGCAAGAAGCCCAGGACAATCTCGGCCACGGGGACGATGACAAACTCTATAGTCCCAATGTCATGACTGTAGGTGTCTCCTCCAAGGATTTGGAGAACTTGTCGCAAGACCCCGATTTGCCTGCCGATTGCGCAGACCAATTATCTCGCTTTATCCGCAATAACGGATGGTCCCTCGCTGGTCCCGTCATTGTGCGGATAGCGGAGGAATCGGGCCTGCGCACGGGCCAGCTTCGTGTGTCCTCGTTTATAGATCACGAGCCCACAGAAGAGACCGGTTTCGAGGCGATTTTCCACGACTTTGATGGTCAGGAGGACCAGATGACCAACCCGCACGAAAATAATGCGGATGACGCAGCTACTACCGCTTTCATTGCGCAAGATGACCAACCCGCGCCGCAAACGCAGGGCCCCGCAGTCAATTTGATGTTGCAGGATGGCTCTTCCCGCGTCTACCACGTGCAGGAAGGGTCAAATATTATTGGCCGCAGCAATGATGCGGATTTGCGCCTGCCGGATACGGGCGTGTCCCGCCAGCACGCGGAAATCACGTGGAACGGTGAAGATGCCGTATTGGTGGATTTGCAGTCCACCAATGGCACCACGGTCAATGACACTCCTATTGATAACTGGCTGCTTGCCGATGGCGACGTGATCACCATGGGCCATTCCCACGTCGAGGTCCGCATTACGGGCCTTGATTCGCATAGTTACTAATTCACACTGAGGAAGGGAGGCCGCCATGGATGCAGTCATCATGCTGGCGCTTCGCATCGGCTTATTGGCTCTTTTGTGGGTATTTGTCCTGGTGGCCTTGAATGCCATGCGGCGGGATACCAATAAATCCGCAGGTGCTATGCCACAGTCGTCAAAAATGGGTGCGTCCCCGCGCAGTCACGCTGCGGTAAAGCAGCTTTCTATTGTGGAGGGCCCCTTGCAGGGATCCCACATGGATTTGGGCACGCTCGAGGAATGTACCTTGGGACGTGCCGCCGACTGTGATTTTGTCACTGGGGATGATTACTCCTCCGGCCATCATGCACGCCTATTTCGCCGCGGCAGCGAGTGGGTAGTGGAGGATTTGGAATCTCGCAACGGAACCCTCGTCAATGGTGTGCGCATCGACCAACCTGAGGTAGTCGGCGCGAACTCCGAAATTAAGCTAGGCCGCACTACCGTGAGGTTGAACGCATGACACTGAAGCTAAACTTTTTTGCCAAGTCGGACCGCGGGCTTATCCGCGGAAATAATGAGGACTCCGGATACGCCGGATCCCACCTGCTGATTTTGGCCGATGGCATGGGCGGACATGCCGCAGGTGAGGTCGCCTCCCAACTCATGGTCAACCACCTCGAAATCCTAGATCAGGATCCGGGTAAGGAGGACACGGAGGCACTCCTTGCAGCTGCTGCCGATGACGCCAATGAAGCCATCAGCGAGCACGTCACCGCCCACCCTGAGACCGAAGGTATGGGCACGACGCTGTCCACGATGCTGTTCAATGGCACCACCTTTGGTGTTTGCCATGTGGGCGATTCGCGCGCTTATTTGCTGCGCGATGGCAAGCTCGAGCAAATCACCAAGGACGATACCTATGTGCAGTCCTTGGTGGATAAGGGCGAGCTGGCTGCAGAAGATGTTTCTTCCCACCCACAAAAGTCCCTCATCTTGAAGGCCTATACCGGCCGTGCGGTGGAGCCGACGCTCTTCACGTTCGAAGCCAAGGCGGGAGACCGCATCCTGCTGTGCTCGGATGGGCTTTCGGACCCGGTTACGGCTTCCACGATTGAGACTGCCCTTGGCCAGGGAAGCATCGAACAAGCGGGCTCCACCCTCGTGGATCTCGCCATACGTTCGGGCGGACCGGACAATGTCACGGTCGTCATCGGTGAGGTTACGGAAGAAAAACCCGCCACCCACGAACCATTCCGCGTCGGTGCGTTGGCAGGTTCGGTAGAAGAACCCACGCACCCGGATTCTTCTGCATCACGCGCCGCCAAACTCACCCGTAAACCCCAGGTGATTCCGCCGGCCGTCATGGCCGATGAAGACAATGCGGCTAAGGACTCCGATGAAGAAGAGGCAGAGGACGAGCCTTCTCGACGAAAAGTCGGGTGGAAGGTCCTCATCGCGCTCATCATCATCTTGGCGCTCGTTATCGGCGCGGGGCTGTGGGTCAAGAACTTCTTGTCCAATAATTACTACGCCGAGACCAACGATGCCCAGGAAATCACCATCCTGAAGGGCGCGGATTATTCCGTATTTGGCAAGGATTTAAGCTCCACGCACCAATACGTGTGCATTAATGACAAGAACTCCTTGCTGTTTTCTGCACAGAAGTGCAAGGGAGACTTCACCCCGCTGAAGGTCTCTGACCTGCCCGAGTCTGAGCGCGGCGCGGTCAACCACATTTCCGCCGGTGATCTGAGCGAGGTTCAGGATCAGATTAATGACCTGGGTGAAAAGGCACTCAAGCCATGTATCACTGCGCCGAGCCAAAAAGATAATAAAGACACCAAGGAAAACAAACCTGGGGTCACTTGTAGGGAGGTGTAGCTGATGCAGAAGTTTTTTAGCCGAAGAATCGAACTCGGCCTCCTTATTCTCGCCGCGGCTGTCTTTGCCATTACCTTGGTCAGTTTGGAGCTGTCGCAAGATAATGCGCTCACGACGGACCTGATCTACCTCATCGGTGGATTCATTGGTGTCTTTACCATTGCCCACTTGGCAATGTGCTTCTTGGCGCCCTACGCGGACCAGATCATGTTGCCTATCGTTGCCATCCTTAATGGCATTGGGCTTATCGTTTTGGCCCGCCTGGATTTGGTCAATGATCGGGGTCTCGCGGTCCGCCAGGTCATGTGGACCGTCGTTGGCCTCGTGCTCTTTGTGCTGGTCCTGGCGGTTGTCAAGGACCATCGGTCACTCACCCGCTATTCCTATATCTTGGGCGCGGCTGGCCTCGTACTGTTGGCGCTGCCGTTGGTGTGGCCACAACCTGATGACGTTGAAGCTCGCATTTGGCTGAATTTCGGGCCCTTTTCCATCCAGCCGGGTGAGTTCTCCAAGATCATGCTGATCTTATTCTTTGCCATGCTGCTGACGCAGAAGCGGTCCCTCTTTACTGTGGCTGGGTATCGCTTCCTAGGGATTTCCCTGCCCCGCTTGCGCGACCTCGCCCCCATTCTCATCGTGTGGGCCATCGCCATCATCATCATGGGAATTTCCAATGACTTTGGTCCGGCGCTGCTGCTCTTCAGCACGGTGCTGGGCATGCTATTTATGGCTACCGGCCGGGTCAGTTGGCTATTTATCGGCCTCATCCTCGTCGGTATCGGCGGCTTTGGCATTTACCAAGTTTCTGAAAAGATCCAGCAGCGTTTCTCCAACTTCTTGGATCCGCTAGCAAATTATGATGTCACTGGCTTCCAACTGTCCCAGTCCCTCTTTGGCTTATCATCCGGCGGCATTTCCGGCAGCGGCTTGGGCCAAGGACACCCCGAATTGGTGCCGGTGGCACACTCAGATTTCATCCTCGCCGCCATCGGTGAGGAATTGGGGTTGATTGGTCTAGCTGCCGTTTTGATCCTCTTTGGCATGTTGGTGACCCGCGGATTCAATACCGCGTTGCGTACCCGCGATACGTACGGCAAACTGGTCGCTTCAGGCCTTTCTCTTACTTTGGCGGTACAGGTCTTCGTCGTCACCGGTGGCATTTCCGCCCTGCTGCCGATGACCGGCTTGACCACTCCTTTCATGTCCGCCGGTGGTTCCTCTCTCATGGCTAATTATGTACTGTTGGCGATTTTGCTGCGGATCTCTAACGCAGCTCGCCGACCCATGCAGGAGAACTCGAGCAATGCTCCGAGTGACACCTCCATGTTCCCGTCGGTTCAGGAGGCTTACCGATGAACAAATCCATCCGCCTAGTATCCCTATTTGCCATCATCTTGACCGCGGTTCTGTTGGTGAACCTGACGGTCATTCAGGCATTTTCGGACGATAAATACGCGCATAATGCTAAGAACTCGCGCGGGTTTATTGAGCTGCAGAACACCCCGCGCGGCCAGATCTATTCCGGGAATACGGTGCTGGCGCAATCCACGGAAAATCCTGATGAGACCTACTCCCGGTCTTATCCCATCGATTCGCCCGCTTTTGGCAATATCACTGGCTACTTGTCCAGCCAATTTGGTGCTTCGGAATTGGAATCTTCGCAAAATGAAATTCTCAATGGCACGGATGATTCCCTGTTCAAGCAGCATTGGCTCGATACCATCGCGAATAAGCCCACCAAGGGAGCCAATGTAGAAGTCACCATCGATCCGGCATTGCAGCAGGCCGCGTATGACCAGTTGGCGGGTCCCGGATACGAAGGTTCGGCTGTGGCCATCCAGCCGTCGACGGGCAAGATCTTGGCCATGGCCTCCAACCCAGGCTTTAACCCTAATTCACTGGTGGGCGAGTCCGCTGATGAGGCCTGGACAGGTTTGCAGGAACAGGCCGGTCAGCCACTGGTCAATCACGCAGCGGCGGATACCTTGCCACCGGGATCTATTTTCAAGATCATTACGACTGCAGCCGGATTGAATAATGGATACAACCCTTCGTCGAGCCTCACCGGTTCCAACGTGATTACCTTGCCGGATACCGTCACGGAGCTGACGAACTACGGCAATGAAAAGTGCAACGGTCAGGATTCCGTGACTCTGCAGACCGCCTTCGCACTCTCGTGTAATACCGCATTTGTGCAGATGTCTGAGCAGATCGGCGCGGATGAGCTGCGCAAGTACGCGGAGGCTTTCGGCATCGGCAAGAAGTACGACTTGGGTGTCTCTTCTTCCGCGGGTACCTTGGGTGACCTTCCGGATGGTGCGGCGACGGCGCAATCGGCCATCGGCCAGCGCGATGTCACCATGAGCGCGTTGCAGGCGGCAGTCATGGCCGGCACCGTGGCCAATAAGGGCACGCGCATGGAGCCTTACCTAGTCAATCGCATTACCGATGCCCAGATGAAGGAAATCCGCACTACGAAGCCCAAGAAGGCCGACGAGGCCGTCACGGAAGAGACTGCATCGACCATTAAGGACTTGATGTTTGCCTCCGAGCGTTCTTCGTGGGGCTACGACGGCAATGGCTTCGCATCCAAGACCGGTACCGCCGAGCACGGCGAAGGCTTGGCTCCGCACGTGTGGTACGTGGCCTTTGATCCGGACCGCGATATTGCCGTCGGGGTCGTCGTCAAGAACGGCGGTAACTTGGGCGAATCCGCAACGGGCGGCAGAGTCTCTGGCCCAATTGGTCGTGCCATCCTGAGCGCATACCAGGGGGAACAGTAATGAAGAATACCGAGAACAAAGACCATCTCCAGGAACTCATCGGCAGCGACTACGAACTGCAGTGGATCATTGGCCACGGTGGCATGTCCACGGTGTGGCTTGCCGATGACACTCGTAATGACCGCGAAGTAGCCATCAAGGTTTTGCGGCCGGAGTTTTCTGATAACCAGGAATTCCTCTCCCGCTTCCGCAATGAAGCGGAATCCGCTGAATCTATCCAGTCCGATAACGTGGTGGCCACGTATGACTACCGCGAGCTGGAAGATAATGGCCGCAAGTTCTGCTTCATGGCCTTGGAATACGTGCGGGGCGAATCCCTCGCGGATCTGCTCGCGCGCGAGAACACCTTGCAAGAAGAACTCGCGCTGGACGTGCTTGAGCAGGCGGGCCATGGCCTATCCATTATCCACCGGATGGGCTTGGTGCACCGCGATATTAAGCCCGGCAACCTGATGATTACCCAGAATGGGCAGGTAAAGATCACGGACTTTGGCATCGCCAAGGCGGCTGCCTCGGTACCGCTCACGCGCACCGGCATGGTGGTAGGTACCGCCCAGTACGTTTCGCCTGAGCAAGCGCAGGGCAAGGAGGTCACCCCTGCCTCGGATATCTATTCGCTCGGCGTCGTAGGCTACGAGATGCTCGGCGGCAAGCGCCCCTTTTCGGGCGATTCCTCCGTGTCCATTGCTCTTGCCCACATCAACCAAGAGCCTGAACCGCTGTCGACCACGATCAGTGCCCCGGCGCGCGAGCTCATCCGCATCGCTCTGCGCAAGGATCCCAATACCCGCTATGCCGATGGCAATGAGTTCACGGTCGCGGTATCCGATGTGCGCCTGGGCAAGCGCCCGCCGCAGCCCAAGTCCATTCCGCCCCACCAGCAGGCCCCAGAGCCTTCGCCTTCGGCGTCGACCGAGATGCTTGCCGATGTCGCCCAGCCCACCACCATTCATCCGGCGGCGGGGACGGCGGCGAGTGCTTCCGCGCCGCAACGCAAGGCAGCACCAGCTCCGGTCAATGATTCGAAGGGCGGGAAGTCTTTCCTCAAGGGTCTGGGTATCGTCGCGGCCATCGCCCTGCTTGCCGCGGCCGGCTACGCCATCATGAACCTCATGAGTAGCGAGGGTGGCGACAGCGAGCCTTCGTCTACCCAGGAAACTTCCGTGGTCACCGAATACCGGGATCCCACAACCACGCAGGTAGAAACCCTGGAAGAGGACGAAGGTACGAACGAGACGCCGCAAGAAGTGACGGTAACGGAGACAGAACCCACGGATCAGGAAGGCAATCAGGCGCCGCGTGATAATCGCCGGCAGCAGCAGACCCCGAACCAGCAGGCTCCGACGCGAAACCAGCAGCGTCCGAATGCTCCGACGCAGCAGCGTCAGCCCCAGCAGCGCCAGCCGCAGGAGACGCACGTCGAAAATACACCTGAGCAGAAAAACACAGTAAACTCACAGCCCGATGAACTTCCTGGGGATTTATCTGATTTATTAAGACAGGATGGTGACTAAGCCATGGTCAATGACCGGTACCGGCTCGGTGAGATCATCGGCTCCGGCGGCATGTCCGAGGTATTTGCCGCAGAAGACACCACTTTAGGCCGGCAAGTAGCGGTAAAAATGCTGCGCACGGAGATGGCTCGCGATATCAACTTCCGCGAGCGCTTCTACCGCGAGGCACAGAACTCAGGCAAATTAAACCATCCCAATATCGTGGCGGTGTATGACACCGGTGAGACCGAGATGGATGGCATGACCATCCCATATATCGTCATGGAAAGGGTCAACGGGGCCACGCTGCGCGATATTATTCGCGAAGATGGCCCGCTGCCCGCCCAAGAGGCGGCGGAAATCCTCAAGCCGGTTGCTGAGGCTCTGCAGGCATCCCATGAGGCGGGAATCATTCACCGCGATATCAAACCGGCGAATATCATGCTCACCAACACCGGCCAGGTGAAGGTGATGGACTTTGGCATCGCTCGTGCATTGGACGATTCAACTTCAGCGATGACCCAGACTTCTGCCGTTATCGGTACCGCTCAGTACCTCTCCCCGGAGCAGGCGCGCGGCAAACACGCCGATGCGCGTTCCGATGTCTATGCGCTGGGCTGCGTCATGTACGAGGTGCTCACCGGCCGCACCCCATTCGAAGGCGAAACCCCCTTTGCCGTGGCCTACCAGCACGTGCAGGAGGAACCGACCCCGCCTTCGGAGCTTATCGATGATCCCTCGTTGACCCCCACCCAGCGGGTCAATATCGATGCGGTGGTACTGACCGCGATGGCCAAGCACCCCGCGGACCGCTACCAGTCCGCCTGGGAGATGGCCGGCGATTTGGACCGCCTGCGGGGTGGCCAGGTCACCAATGCTGCTCGCATGCACGTAAACGAAGATGATGCCACGACGGCGATGCCCGCACCGGCCACTTCTACTGCCCCTGCGGCTGCGTCCCACCGGGCACCGATCGAATCGACGCGTCCTACCGAAGAGGACGAAAGCGGCGGCTGGATGAAGTGGCTCGCGCTGCTTCTCGTCGCGCTGTTGATCGCCATCTTGGGCTATTTTGCCTGGGATTTCTGGAGTAGCGACGATGACGATAACCGGAACGGTCGAAACCAAACCGAGGTGGCGGAGCACAATAGCGTCATCGTGCCGGAGGTAGAAAACCGCCCGCGCAATGAAGTGGTCAAGGAGCTCGAGGACTTGGGACTTCTCGTCACCGTGAACGAGGAAGCTAACCCCGATATCGATCGCAATAATGCGATTCGCATTAATCCGGCCCCTGGTTCGGAATTGCAGAAGAATGCCTCGGTGACCTTGACCGTTTCTTCCGGCAAGGAAATCATCGATGTCCCAGATATCACCGGCATGAACTTGGATCAGGCCGCGCAGGTTTTGGGAGAGGCAGGCTTGGAGCTGAACTCGGATATTTCTGAGCGCAATGATGAGGCCCCCGCCGGCGAGGTAATTCAGCAGAACCCCGCGGGTGGTACCCAATTGTCCAAGGGATCAAAGGTCCGGGTGACGGTGTCTAAGGGCATCGAAAAGAAGCGCGTTCCTGATGTCGCTGGCTTGAACGAGGAGGATGCGCGCAGCCGCCTCGAAGCCAATGACTTCGACGTCAATGTCCGGGAAGTCGATTCCTTAGAGCCGGAAGGCACCGTGCTTAACGTCTCCAACCAGGGCGCTCAGCTGGAAAAGGGCCAGACTGTCACCATTGAGGTATCCAATGGGATGCTCATGAAGGCACCAGAGATCATGCACAAGAACCAAGGACAAGCCGAGAATGCCCTGCGTCAGGCGGGCTGGGATGGCGAGCTGCGCGTGGGCGAGCCAATTCCCACCGGCGCGTTGGTCGATAGCAATAAGATCGGTTGGGCGTCCACTAATCCCGGCGATACCATCCGCAAGGATCAGGACGTGGAGGTTCGCATCTGGAAATTCGAAGCCTCGGCGCTCCTGCCGCAGCCATAGCTGCTGGTATCGTAATTCATCAGTAAGCACTGAGATAAGAACTGAAATCTAGAGAAGGTCTCTTATGCCAAAGTCAAAGATCACCCAGAGCTCTGCCACCCAGGTATCGAGCTCTTCTGGGGCAAACCGCACCCCGGTCAAAATCAACTCTGAAGGCACCCCGAAATGGTACGTGGCCATCATGCTTGGCCTGATGGTCATTGGCCTGCTGTGGCTCGTGGTCAATTACCTCGCCGGTGAATCCATCCCCTTCATGGCGGAGCTCAGCGGTTGGAACTACGGGATTGGCTTCGGCCTCGCCCTCATTGGCCTGCTCATGACCATGGGCTGGCGCTAGGCCGCTGGTCAAGTCTGTTTGAGTGGTGTTTCTGCCTTTCGTTGAAACAAGCAGTGTTATGGGCTCAGGGGGTCAGCACGTACCCGGTGCTCTAACTGGTTCACGCGACTTCCTTGGAGGTGTCAGCGTCAATGACGTTGACGGTGATCAACGCTTTGGTCTGTTCCAGGCTCGTTAGCGACATGTAGCGGTTTTGCTGAATCCAGTCATCATGTTGTTCAGCCAAGACCGCACAGACAAGGCGCACCACAGCGTCAAGATTGGGGAAGATGCCGACGACATCTGTACGTCACCAGATTTCACGATTGAGCCGTTCAGCGGGATTATTCGGCCAGTCTTTCTTCCACACTGATGCCAGCGCGTTTGTAAACGCCAATAGTTCGTCGAGGGCTTCTTCCAGGTAGTTAGCAACGTGTGGAACTTCTGCTGGCAAAACGCCACGACCTCTGTGGCTTGGGACCACACCGATTCCGAATCTTGCTGCTGGAGTACCGTATGAAACATCGCCGATAGGGTTGGCCACTGCGTCTTGGGCACCATCGACGATAGGTTTTTGGCGAAATGGGTTCGACATCGTTGCCAGGACGCATTCAGTAACACGTCACTAATCGCGTGCTGGATACCTAAATGGGCATCACTGGTAGTGAGGTAGACATCATCAAGTCCGCGGGTGGGCCAGGCTGGTTTTTAAGACCGGGCGGTTTGAGTGCCTTCCTGGGTTTGGTGCCATTGGTTGGCGTACTCAGTCGGCGGGATAAACCCTAGGCTCGAATGAGGATAATAGGTATTATAGCGCTTCGACCACAGTCGCAGGCAACGCGACGCATGGGCGGGGTCGTCGAACATCTCGTCCTCTCACAGCTCGTCGCGTAGCCGGTTGTGGAAGGACTCCACAAACCCGTTATGCCATGGCATCCCCAGTGGGATGAACGCCTCGACAGTGTCTTGCTTAGCAGCCCAACTAGCCAGCTCACGGCTGATGAACTCCGGGCCGTTATCCATACGTAACACCCGAGGCCTGCCACGCACAGCAGCTCACGTTCTACACAAAGCCTTTCTTCGTGCGCACGTAGGTAATGTCGGCCACCCACAGCTTATTCGGTCCTTGAGCTTTAAATTCACGCTCGACCAAATCTGGGCGCAAATCAGGCACGTTAGCTTTTCGGATTGTGATTGGTGATCCGCCTTTGCCTTTGCCAGAAACGCCAGCCAGGCGCATCAGTCGGGTAGCGTGTTCACGGCCGATATCGATTCCGTCACGGCGGAGAGCATGCCACATTTTCCGCACGCCGTAGACACCGTAATTATCTCTATGAACAGCACTAATGCGTTCAACCAACATAGTATCGCGAAGGCGACGAGCGCTTAATCCACGGGCCTTGAACTGGCGATAACCACGCGAGGTGATAAACCCACCAGCCCGGTTATTCTTCAACGTCTTACAAATGAACTCGACAGAGAAACTGCTCCGGTAGTCATCGATGAACCGGATCATTTCTTAACGTTTCGGGTCGAGTCATGAGGCGAAAAAGCTGACGCGGCCTTCAGCAGCTCATTAGTGTCGCGTAGCTGGTGATTTTCACGGCGCAGCCTCGCGTTTTCGGCGGCCACATTTTCAGGCACAGGTTCTGGGATGTTTCCCGCACGGCGGGCAGGCTTAAGTCCATTGACGAGCCGTGTGCCATGAAACCCCCAGCTTTGGGGCTACTGCCTGGCACGCGGGGTGCATCGACATATTTTCCGCCACGATGCGGTCCTCTACAAGACGGACCACTCGGTCCTTTGCATCCTGGTCAAATTTTCTCGGCATGTTCCAGATTTTCCCATCTACTCAAACGGAACAAAACCTGGGACACTTCAAACAGCGTGCCAGAAACTGCGCACTCTTCCCTATCCGGTGACACATGCTGGGACGCACTCGCTAAATTCATAGCATGCTTTCTAAAAATAACCTTCCAGTTGCTAACCCCGCTCTGACACGCGCACTCTGCAAGGCACTCGTGGCAGGAGGGGAGGGAATCTCAGCTACGGAGATGCATAATGTCTTCGCCGCGGCCGGTATCACGGTGCTCGAGGGTTTTTCCTCCAAGACTGATATCGCCTACCACGCCTTGATGAACGAGCAACAATCCGCTGAGTCGAGCGGGCCACTGGCACGTTTTGTTTCAGAGGCTCTAGCTCCAGCCCGGTTCTTGAAGGGGCCACAGAAGCGTCAACGGATCATCTCCGACGTCGACACAATCCTTCGCACCTATCGGTTCAGCGTCACCGCGGAGGGGCACATCGTCCCTACAGGTGAAGGCGTCATCGGCGCCGACGCCCTGACCAGGCGGATAAAAGAGAAGCTTGTCTTGCGCGGCACTCATCCCGAGGCGCTGAGATTTTGTGAAGAAGAACTGATTAATCAGTCGATGTTCCATGCTGTAACCGAAGCGACAAAGTCACTGATGGAACGTATCCGGCCCGCAGACTGCGCGCTTGACGGAGAGAAGCTCACTCAGTACGTGTTCGGTACACGCAATAACCCTGGGCCACGATTCATAAACGATTTCTCCAGCCCAGCAGATGAGGCCGAGCATTTCGGATTCATCCATCTACTCAACGGAATCTACGGACACCTTCGTAACGATCGCGCCCATCGCGCACGTCTGGGATCGGAAGAAAAGGGACAAGATTTTCTCGACGCCATGGCGATGATCTCCTATGCACACCGGGTCATCGACAGGAGTTGGCTGAAGGGCCAAGCCTAAGCTGCGGATGGTCGAATTACCGCCACCCCTAAGGCAATATGTCAGGGGTGGGAGGCGGTGGCGTCCCTGACAGCCGGCCAGTTACGCTTTCTTCTTGACGCTCGTGGGGGCAGCCCCGCGGATTGCTCCTTGTCCTTGTCCGGAACAGAGGCCTCGGCCGCCTGAGTGACCCTTGCGGCAGCCTGCTGTTCATAGACGAACGAATTCGACACAGACAGTACCGAAGGATGCTGGTGTCCCACACATCACCGTCGGGCCGACGTTCGCCCCTCGTTGCAACAGTTCAGCAGACGCTGTATAGTCCAGTACATGCTGACTATTGCTTCGCGCTTGGACGTGATGAACCGATTGGGTCGGGCGATGGCCGATCCCACCCGATCCCGTATTCTCCTGACCCTGCTGGGCGGCCCGGCCTACCCGGCCGCTCTCGCCCGGGAACTGGAACTGACGCGGTCAAATGTGTCGAACCACCTCACTTGCCTACGGGACTGCGGAATTGTGGTCGCAGAACCGCAGGGGAGGAAGACCCGCTACGAGATCGTCGACGCCCATCTTGTCCAAGCGTTGAACTCACTGCTAGATACCACTCTGGCTGCCGACGAAAATGCCCCGTGTATTGACTCGGCATGTGACGTGCCCGGGTGTGCCACCGGAGAGGGGAACAGGTAAGTGGTAACTGGTCTCCTGGGGGCGGTTGGTCTGTTTATCGCCACCAATATCGACGACATCATCGTGCTCTCGCTGTTCTTCGCCCGTGGGGCCGGCCAAGCAGGGACCACACTTCGGATCCTGGCCGGGCAGTATCTTGGTTTCGCGGGCATCCTCGCAGCCACGATTCTGGTCACCCTAGGGGCGGATGCCTTCCTGCCCACCGAGGCGATCCCCTACTTCGGGCTAATCCCCCTGGCCCTGGGGCTGTGGGCGGCCTGGCAAGCCTGGCGGGGAGACGATGACGACGATGACGCGAAAGTCAGCGGAAAGAACGTAAGCGTCTTGACCGTCGCCGGGGTGACCTTTGCCAACGGTGGCGACAATATCGGCGTCTATGTCCCGGTTTTTCTCAACGTGGATACCGCCACCGTTATCATCTACTGCGTTGTCTTTCTGATTCTGGTGGCGGGCCTGGTCCTGTTGGCGAAGTTCGTGGCCACCCGTCCGCCCATCGCGGAGATTCTCGAACGCTGGGAGCATGTGCTGTTCCCTATCGTCTTGATCGGCCTGGGTACCTTCATCCTCGTCAGCGGCGGCGCCTTCGGCCTTTAATAAACTCATCCCCCGTGCTGCTAGGGCCTCTCTAGGTTTCCGAGCGTGTCAAGTTGTTTGTGTGTGGGGCTAGGTTTATAGGTATTTGTCGAAGCGGTCGGGAAAAGCCACGGCCATCTGGTTGATGGCTTGTTTCCAGCCAGAAACTCGGGCTCCTTCCATGAGTCTGCCGGCTGTTCTTGAGACTCGTTTGCCCTGCTTGGCTCTCTTTACAGCTCGTTTGTCTTCAATATTGCAGATCATCAACCACAGCGTCTTGAGCGCGGATTCATCGTTGGTGAACTGCACCCTGTTGCGAGTAGCTTTACGCAATTGGTTGTTAAACGACTCAATGGAATTCGTCGTATAGATGACCTTCCTGGCTGCTGGTGGGAACTGCAGAAACGGTACGAAACGCGCCCACGCATCACGCCAGACCTTGACTGAGCGGGGATATTTCTCACCCAGCTCGGAGGCTTCAAATTCGTCTAAAGCAACCTGTGCTGTGGGCTCGTCCGTGGCAGTGTAAATCTTTTTCAACGCGGCTGATACGCCCCGGCGATCCCCGTAGGCTACCCACCGGTTAGCGGCGCGAATCAGGTGCACGATACAGGTTTGCACCATAGAGTTCGGCCAGGTTGCCTCAACTGCCTCTGGCAGGCCTTTCAGCCCGTCACAGCAGACGATAAAGACGTCCTTGACCCCACGGTTAGAAAAGTTGGCGCATACCTGCGCCCAGAATGAAGCGCCTTCTTCCTTGGCAATCCACAATCCTAAAATGTGCTTAATACCGTCGAGATCCACGCCGATTGCCATGTACGCAGATTTGTTGACTACTCGGCCGTCGTCGCGGACTTTAATGCGCAACGCGTCCAGGAAAACCACGGGGTAGAACTCGTCTAGCTGGCGGTTTTGCCAGACCATAACCTCATCGAGCACGGCGTCAGTAACCGCAGAAATCGTCTCATGGAAAATATCGACACGCATCGCCGTTGCCATATGATGCTGGATATCCCTAATTGTCATCCCACCGGCATACAAGCTGACGATCATGTCATCAAGATCAGTCAAGCGCCTAGAACCTTTAGGGACCATAGTCGGAAAGAATGTTCCAGCCCGATCCCGAGGGACATCAACGGTGACTGGCCCGCAGTTAGAATCCACGGTCTTTGGATACGACCCGTTGCGGTAATTGTCTGTTCTAGCTGCAGCTTTAGCGCTCCTGTCGCCAGACTCGTAGCCCAGGTGGGCATCCATTTCAGCGTTGAGTCCCCTGGTAATCGAGGCTTGTAACATGCCGCGAACTAGGTCGTTGGCATCCGTTGTGGACGTGCCTAGGTCATCAATCAGTTTCGCGATGTCAGGATTAGCAAGCAGCTTCTTTTCAATCGCATCAATCTTGGCCTTATCAGCCGGATCTCGTCTCGCCACAGTAGTCATTCTGGTCCATCTCCTCATGCAGGTTAGGTACCCACACACAAACCATCAGACACTCTCTGGTGTGCTTTCCGGGTGAGTAAAAACAGACCACGATGCCCGGTATGTGCTGGGCAAATGAAGAAAAACGGAACCACATCCAAAGGCACAACCAGGTGGCGGTGCAAAGACCCGAACTGCGGCAGCTCCACGACACGAACCCGCACCGATCTCACTCAGGCCTGCGACTTTAAAGCCTTCATCTCCTATGTCACCTCCACAGTGACGTTGTCTGAACTCGCCGGGCCACAAAGGGTGAGTCGTTGGACACTTGATCGCCGATTGAACCGTTTTGGCTCATCGACGTCCCCAACGACGGTGCCCCGCAGCGCGTCTACGAGCAGATCTTCATCGACGCCACCACGTCATTGCTTGGCACTGGACCAAACACGAAACTGTCCACGCATACACGCAGCTTCTTCGCAAAATCGCCGAGCCGCTCTGCGTCGTCATCGACGTCGGACAAGGCGCACTCACCGCGATTAAAGCCTGCTGGCCAAACGCGATGATTCAGCGTTGTCTCGTCCATGCGCAACGCGTCATCCGCCGCTACACCACCTCACGGCCGCGCACCGACGCCGGCAAAACCATCTACGCACTGGCGCTGAAACTAACCCGTGTCACCACACTCGAACAGGCACGGGAGTGGACGCTACGTCTGCACGACTTCGGTCAGGTATTCAAAACATTCCTCAACGAGAAAACACCCGTGCCAAAGGAACGCCGAACACTCAATAACCAGTTGGGGTTGCCCGCAAATCGTGGACACGTAGTGGAGCTACCTAGTGGTTAGGCAGCGATTTCTTTTCTGCTGGTGGTT
>NZ_JASPIY010000011.1:0-80957 GCF_030232085.1 Corynebacterium sp. MSK073
TGCATCCTGGTCAAATTTTCTTGGCATGTTCCAGATTTTCCCATCTACTCAAACGGAACAAAACCTGGGACACTTCATATCTCCTTTAAGTTACGTAGCCCTTAGCACTGTGGTTGTTGCTTCATGACTAGCCCTATATGTGCATTTTGAGACATATCCATGCTCATTGCCTTGATAATCAGTCTGCTCAACTGGGCCCTCCGGTCTTGTCATCAAGCAGCTACCCTGCAAAAGCGCAGGGATAAATTGGGTGCGATCTACTGTCTAAATGACCACTAAGAGTGCTCTTCCGCGATATCGCGCATGCAATTATTATTATTGAAATTATAACCGTTTCATGTCCTTCACAAGTACTCGCCTCGGACATGGCGGGATCCTCATCTCAAGGAGCACACCATGACCAGTCGTTCACCCGCACCGCCGCGGCACCGGTCCCAGTACGTTCTCTTGGCCGGCTTAGCCGTCTCGGTGGCCTATGCCGTCGTCCATATCGCGTTTTCTGATCCGGCCCTGATCGAAGGCACCGCACCCGCGCGCCTTTCCTTACGCAATTACCTTGGCCCAGTGCTGGGCTCTGGCATGGTGTGGGCATTATTTGCCTACCTCATGGGCAAGGCGTGCGCCCACCGGTGGAGATCGGCCTTTTTCGCAGGAGCCGGCATACTCTTGTTCATGTTGGCAGTGCACTACGCGCTGCTTTTCACCTTTGGTATCTACGACTGGCAGACGGCTTTTTCCTCTAATGCCACGTGGTTCCTCTTCGCCCTTATCGCCGGGCCACTTTTCGGCGTGGCGGGGGCTTTGTCCCACAGGTTCGGCTGGCTAGATTACGTTGCCGTGCTCGGCTTCGTGCTGGAGCCACTGATTACTGGGCTTATCCCAGGCAATAGTATCGAACCGCAGACCACGACCACCCCCGGATATCTTGCCGCGGTAACGCTGTGGATGATCGGTGCGGTTTTCCTCTACTGCGAACGCCGGGCTCCTATTAAGGGGTAGCCACATCCCCAGCGGCCCACCATCCGGGCATGCCATGGACCCCGGCCCCGGGCGCAGTGGAACTCGATGCCATGAATATTCCCGGCGCGAGCCGGTGCGGGTGCGCGGAGAGGCGCGGGCGCAGCACGGTCTGCAGCCCGGTCATGGCGCCACCGGCAATATCGCCACCCAACAGGTTGGGATTCCAGCGCTCCAGGTCAGCTGGGCTCGTCGCGCGGGTGGCCAGGATGGTATCGCGAAAACCGGGTGCGAAACGCTCGATCTGCCGCGCAATGAGGCCGGTCACCTCCCCCGGATAACGCTCCTCATAGCCATGCGGCACGTGCGCATAGGTCCACAGCACCAGCCCGCGCGAGGGGTCGGCCACGTACTGTTGGCACACCATGACCAGGGGATTTTCGGGCATGCGGCGCTTGCCGATATCCCTTTCTGCCCCACCAATCTCCTCCACGCTGCCGCCCACGTGGACGGTGCCCGCTTGGCCCACGCGGGGATCGGCCCACGGCACGGGTTCGCTTAAGTGAAAGTCGACCTTGTACACCGCGCTGCCATAGCGCCACCGCCGCAGGGATCGCTGGGTCCGGGCAGGAAGATCGAGCCCGCCCAGCCTAAGGATCTGGCGCGGGGTGAGGTTGAGGATCAGGGCATCGGCGCGGGGCAGGCTACGCACATCGGTGATGTCGGCGCCGGTGTGGATGCGGGCTTTGTGAGAGCGGAGGAGGGAGACGAGGGCATCGGCAAGCGCCTGCGTACCACCTTCCACCACTGGCCAGCCGCGGGTCATGCCGAGCGCGCCAAAGAGCAGGCCGAATGCGGAGGTAAAAGCCCTGGTAGGCGAGGTAATGGCGTGCACCGCGCTACCGGCGAATAAGGCACGCGCCTGCGGGGAAGTAAATGCCGCCCGCGCGAGCGCGCTCGCCGGGAGCACGCCCGGCGCGCCAAATTGCACCAAGCGGACCGCGTGCTCGGGCCAGCGCACCAGCGGGGTGAGCGCGTTGTTCACGTGTGCGTCGATATTGCGCACCACGTGGCCGTGCAGGCGGGTCCACGCCCGGGCATCGGTGCCGAGCCCCGCGGCGGTCTCCTCGAGGGAGGTGTGAAGAATGCCCGCCGGCGCGCCCTCTAGTGGATGGGCCATGGGATAGCGCGCATGGCGCCAGCGCAGGCCGTGCGATTCCAGATCCAGCGCGCGGAAGGCCGGGCTCGCGATGCCGAAGGGGTGGCCGGCCGCGCCGAGATCGACGATGGTGCCCGGGAAGATCTCCGTCGACGATGCCGCCGCCCCACCGGGCTTGCTGGCGCGCTCATACACATCCACACGCCAGCCGGCCGTGGCGAGGCGGGCCGCAGCGGTAAGCCCATTGGGCCCTGCGCCGACGATCACAGCGTGCGGTTGTTTATCCACAATCCTCCTTGTGCAGGTCAGTGGCCCCAATCTACCTATTCGCCCACACGATGGGTACAAAGTTATCCACAGGCTGTGGAAGAAACCTGTGGAATATTAATTTCACAGACTTATCCCCACCCTGTGGATAAGTGTTTTCACGGGCTTCCACAGGTGATTTTGCGGCCGTCGATACCGCTATAACCTGTGTGATCAGGGAAAACTCCGGAAAAGCGTTCGGTAAATTACAAGAATGTGGTTATCCACAATGTGGATAACTATTGTGGATTTCTTTCGCACACCCATTCCGGTGATCAAATTCCACAGTTATCCCCAAACCCCAGCTCGCAGGGCTAATAACACAATGATGACCGCAGCGGTGAGAGCGACACCCGCCCAGCGCACAGAATTGTTTCGATGGAAGAGGAACAAGCTCAAGATGATGCCGGTGCACAAGCCACCAAGATGCCCCCACAGGGAGACCCCCTCTGCGACGAAGGTATAGCCCACATTGACCAATACGAGGACGATGGGCGCGCGCAGATCCATCCCGCGTTGCCGGAAGACGCCCACCAGCATGCCCATCAGCGCAAAGATCGCCCCGGAGGCACCTACCGTGGGCGTGCCAAAATCGAACCACAGCACCATGGCGGAAGCGCCCAGACAAGAAACCAGATACGCGGCAATGTATAACCCGGTATCGAGGGCGCGCTCTACTTCCCTACCAATGAGCAGGAGCATCACCATATTGACCGCGAGGTGCCCGCCGTCCAAGTGCATGAATTCCGAAGACAGCACCGTAAGTGGCGCATCGGCGTACTGCGGTCCCCACAGGGCCCAGTCTTGGCTCAGCGTGGAGAGAAAGAAGGTCTCGCCCAAAGTTCGAGCTTGTACCGCGGTAATTGACCACGCGATGATGCAGATCGCGGCGATGGCCGAGGTAACGGGGGCGGTTCGCAAATAATTTTTCACCATGGCGTAGAAGCTGACCCTTTGTTGGCATTCGGATAAAACTAAACGAACCCGGCACCACAGCAAGGTGTGTGGTGCCGGGCGCGGAGCGAGGAAAACGCTTAGGCGATATCGATGGACTCGATGACAACGTCCTCGTGCGGACGGTCCATGCGGTCGGTGTCGACCTTGCCAATCTTGGAAACGACTTCCTGCGAAGCCGGGTCCGTAACCTCACCGAAGATGGTGTGGTGGTTGTTCAGGTGCGGGGTCGGCGCCACGGTGATGAAGAACTGGGAGCCGTTGGTGCCTGGGCCGGCATTCGCCATGGCCAGCAGGAATGGGCGGTCGAACTGCAGCTCTGGGTGGAACTCGTCCTGGAACTGGTAGCCCGGGCCACCGCGGCCGGTGCCGGTGGGGTCGCCGCCCTGAATCATGAAGTTATCGATGATGCGGTGGAAGATGGCGCCATCGTAGAACGGGCCGGACTGCTCGCCCTTTGCGTTCTGGGTGGAGTAGTCCTTTTCGCCCTTGGCCAAACCGATGAAGTTTTCAACGGTTACCGGTGCGTGGTTACCGAAGAGATCGATAACAATATCGCCGTAGTTGGTATGCATCGTTGCAGTTGCGGTCTTCTGAGTCATGCCAGCCATTGTAAAGAATTTACTTCCTCTCCGCTGTGCAAGACATAACGCTCTCAGCGATCGCGCCACCGTTTTCCCCTAGTCGGCCGACAGGGCTTGTCCCCCAAATAGCCAGCTAACCACGAGGGCACCGGGATCGATGACTCCCTTGCTGCGATCGCCCAGATAGGACGCGCGCCCCTTCTTGGCGGCAATCTTTCCGGTTTCTTCCACGCCCTCGCGCGCGGCCTCGTACAGGGCCTGGAGCGTTTGCTCGTCTGGGCGTTCTGCGCCGATTTCTTGCGCCTTCTCCGCGGCCGGAATGAGCGCATCGAGCATGGTGCAATCACCGCGCTGCGCGCCGCCCAGTTCTTGAATAAACTCCGCCGCGCTGCTCAAACCTTCTGCTAAAGTCTCCGCGCGGGCCATGTCGTTGAAGAAGCTGCCGAAGACCGCGCCCGAGGTTCCGCCCGCCAGGACGAGGAAGCGCTTGGCCAGGCCGGTGAAAATCTCATCATCCGCGCCGCGCAGCGGCAGTTTAATGCTTTCAAGCGCCGCCTCCATATTGGTACCGAAGTCCCCATCGCCGGCCTTGCGGTCAAGCTCGGTCAGCTCCTCGATAGAAGATTGCACGCGGTCAACGAAGTCACTCAACCACTGGTTCTCTTCGCCCTCGGTAGGCAGTTCATCCTCGAAGGTAATCCGCGCCGATTCCACCTGCTTGGCACCGCCCAAGGTATGGGGCCAGGCGGGGGCTTGGGTTGGGGCATCGATAAGCTCAAGCAGCTCATCGTCGGCCTTGAGCAACGTGATGGATACGCCGTGCATATTGACCGCGGTAACGAAGTTGCCCACCATGGAGCGCACTACCGTAATTCCTTTCTCCGCCAGCTGTGCAGACGCCTCGCCGAATACCAGGCTCAGTTCCAAAGGCGTGGTGCCGCCCAAACCGTTGACCAGGCACACCACCTCGTCGCCGCTGCTGATGTCGAGGGCAGCACTCAGCTTTTCCAGCACGGTGGCGACGATGGCATGGGCATTATCGACCTTTTCCGTGTGCGTGCCGGGCTCGCCGTGGATGCCCACGCCGACTTCCATGTGCCCGTCGTCCAAATCAAAGGTCTCGCGCCCCGTGGTGGGCAAAAAGCCGGATCCCAGTGCCACGGACATGCTGCGGGATTGATCGGAGGTACGTTCCGCAAGCTCGGTGACCTTATCCAGGTCATCGCCGCGATACGCCGCGGCACCGGCCACCTTTTCCACCAGGATCGTGGCACCGGTACCGCGCCGGCCGGGGCCCTCGCCGGTGCCTTCGGTAGCAATATCATCGGCAACCAAGACGGAACGCGTATCCACGGCCTCTGCTGCGTTGCGCGCCACGGTGAAGTTCATGACATCGCCGGTGTAGTTCTTCACAATGTGCAGCACTCCCCTGCCCTGGTCGGCCCACTGCGTGGCTTCGCTGACCTGGACCGCATTCGGGGAGGTAAAAAGCAGGCCCGGGCAGGCTGCGGCGAGCATGCCTTGCCCAATGAAGCCGGCGTGCATGGGCTCGTGGCCGGATCCGCCACCGGAGATGACCGCGACCGCCGGTTTATCATCTGCCGTACGCAGCGGGGTGCTGCGCCCGATGAAGCCCGCATCGTGCCAGGTGGCATCGGGATGCTGGGCGATGAACCCGGCCAGGGAATCAGACAGGAAGGATTCTTGGCTATTGCGAAATGCTGAGTGCTTCATAGCGCCCACGGTAATCCGGATCCGGCCATAGCGTCGCGGGTGGGTACAAGATCACGAAAACGCTATGCAGACCGGCTGCATAGCGTTTCCTTTAAGAACCTAGAATTTCGCAGATTCTATTTAGAGGGCGTTGCGCACCACATCGCGGGCTTCCACCATGTTGCGCAGGGAGGTTTCGGTCTCCTCGTAACCGCGGGTCTTCAGGCCGCAGTCCGGGTTAACCCACAGGCGGTCCAGCGGCACGTTCTTGAGTGCGGCGCGGATAAGCTCTGCCATTTCCTCCACGGAAGGCACGCGCGGGGAGTGGATATCGTAGATGCCAGGTCCAATCTCAGAGTGGAAGGTCTCATCGATATCCTCCAGCAGCTCCATGCGGGAACGTGCAGCCTCAATGGAGGTGACGTCTGCGTCCAGGCCGGCGACGGCGTCGATGATCTGGCCGAACTCCGAGTAGCACAGGTGGGTGTGGATCTGGGTGGTGGGCTTGGCCTCGAGGGCTACCAGGCGGAAGGAGCGCACTGCCCAGTCCAGGTAGGCCTTGCGGTCCTGCTCGCGCAGCGGCAGCAGCTCGCGCAGGGCTGGCTCATCGATCTGGATGATGTCGATGCCGGCTTCCTCCAGGTCGCGAACCTCATCTGCCAAGGCCACGCCCAGCTGGTCCGCGGATACGGACTGGTGCACGTCATCGCGGACGAAGGACCACGCCAGGATGGTGACCGGGCCGGTCAGCATGCCCTTGACGTGCTTTTCCGAAAGCGACTGTGCAAACTTCGACCACTCGGTGGTCATAGCAGCCGGGCGGGAGATGTCACCCACAACGATCGGCGGACGGGTACAGCGGGAACCGTAGGACTGTACCCAGCCGTTTTCGGTGGTGACGAAGCCATCGAGCAGCTCCGCGAAGTACTGCACCATGTCATTGCGCTCTGGCTCGCCGTGGACCAAGACGTCCAGGCCGAGGCGCTCCTGCAGCTCGATGACGGACTTAACCTCGTCCTTGAGGGCGGAGTTGTAGTCGGCATCAGAAAGCTCGCCCTTGCGGTGCGCCGCACGCGCCTGGCGGATTTCCTTGGTCTGCGGGAAGGAACCGATGGTGGTAGTCGGCAGCTCAGACAGGCCGAGCTCCTTCTGTGCTTCCTTGCGCTCATCGAAGGCCGGCTCGCGCTTGACCTCGCCTTCCGGCAGCTGGGAGATGCGCTCTTGCACGGCGGCGTTGTTGATGCGCTCGGACTCGGCGCGGGTACGAACAGCGCGGTCGCTGACGCTGTAAGCCTCTTCGGCTGCCTCTGGGCCTTGTACCAGGGCGACGACTTCCTTGACCTTTTCATTGGCGAAGGAGAACCATGGGGCGACATCGGCAGGCAGCTTGGATTCTGCCTCGACGGAGTGCGGCACGTGCTGCAAGGACACGGAGGTGGATACGGACAGCTCATCGATGCTGCCGGCCAGGTCCTCGTACTTGGAGCGCAGGTCGCGCAGGTTGGCGGCCCAGACATTGCGGCCATCGACAAGGCCGGCAACAACGTGGGTGTTCAGGTTCTTCACGCGCTCGAGGTAGCCCTCATCCAGGGCCAGGGTGCCAACAGAAAGGTCAACCTGGACGGCCTCTGGCTTGAGCTCTGCGATGACATCGAGGCCCTTGCGTGCAGAGCCGTACGGAGTGGTCAGGTAGACCTTTGGGCGCTCTTCTGCACCCAGGATGGCGGAGTATGCCTGCTTGGTATATGCAGCCAAGTCCTCATCGCTGGCGTTGGTCAGATCCGCCACGAGGGCAGGCTCTGCCAACTGGATCCACTCCACGCCAGCCTTGTGCAGCTCCGCCAGGACCTCCTGGTAGGCGGCAACGGCATCATCTAGGCGCTCGAGCGGGGCCTTGGCTGCACCCTCGGCCTGCTTGGACAGGGCCAACAGGGTAACCGGGCCAACGAGGTACGGGCGCACGGTGTGGCCTGCTTCGCGGGCTTCTTCTACCAGCTTGATAATGCGCTGTGGGTGCGCCTTAAAGGCGTGGTCATCGGCAATTTCCGGAACGATGTAGTGGTAGTTGGTGTCGAACCACTTGGTCATCTCCAGCGGCGCGGTGTCCTTATTACCGCGGGCCAGGGTGAACTCATCATCTAGGGTTTCACCGGCAACGGCACCGACGGTCAGTGCGGTTTCGAGCACCTGGTCGTAGTAAGCGACGTCCGCCGGGATGGCGTAATCCTCGGTCAGGCCGAGGTCGCGCAGGCGGTTGTAGGTATCGAGGCGCAGCGAGTGTGCGGCGGACTCGAAGGTCTCCGCATCGATGCGGCCGGCCCAGTAGGACTCGAGCGCGCGCTTCAACTCGCGGTTGGCGCCAATGCGGGGATAGCCCTCAATTGTCGCCTTGGGGAAATTAGCGTTGGTCATTGTCTACTCCGATTCGGGTTAGTAGGTCGTGAGTATTGTCGGGGTTGTTGTGGGTATATATATGGAGCCCGCTCGCCCCGCCAGCCACGATGTCGCGGGCTAGTTCGGCGGTCAGTTCCATGCCGGTTTCGTATTCTTCTTCTGGGGTTGTCGCTGCCGCGAGCGCCGACCGCACCCTTTCGGGCACGGCGAGCCCGGACAGCTCTCCCATTCGCTCCACCCGGCGCAGGCTGGTCATGGGCATGATTCCCGGAATAAGGGGAATATGCACCCCGGCCAGTTGGGCCTTTTTGGTAAAGCGCAGGTAATCCTGGGAGTCGAAGAATAGCTGGGTAATGGCGAAGTCCGCGCCGAGGCGCTGCTTTTTGAGCAAGACGTCAAAATCTTCATCTTCGTTTTTAGATTCAACGTGCCCGCTGGGATAGCACGCGACTCCGACGGCCAGGCGGCCAGCGGCGAATCGCGCGGCTTGCTGCCTTTCTAGTTGCCGGATGAGGCTTATCAATTCATCGGCATGCTGCGGATAGTGCTCCGGCAAGCCTTCCTCTGGCAGGTCCCCGCGCAGGGCCAGCAGGCCGCGGACACCGGCATCGACCAAGCGGTTAATCCAGCCGATAAGTTCCGTGCGCGAACCAGCCGTGCAGGCCAGGTGCGCAAGCGGACGCATCGAGGTGGTGCGCGAAATCCGCTCGATAAAGGCCGTCGTCCCTTCGAGCCAACCGGACCGTTTGGAACTTGTCACCGCAATATAATCCGGGTGGTAGCTTTCCAAGGTTTCCAGCAAACGGTCGATTTTGGCTTCATCGGCGTCATGGCGCGGCGGAATTACCTCGAAAGATAGCGCCAAACGCTCCGGTACCATTAGCTCTTCTTCACTCATGGAATCCAATGGTGCTGACGCCGAAAATCGCGGGCTCATAGTCACCTCCTTTTCCCGATCTCAATTGCTGTCTGGAGGAAAACGTACCAAGCTGTTCAGTTTGCGGGGTAGCGCGCCGCTAATGGTATTACCTTTGCAGGCCCATAAACAGCGCGGTTAGCCAAAATCGGCGTGAATATTAATCCACCAATCTGAACCAAGCGGTCTATTTTATGGGTGATTCCACTCCCTGAATCACCCGCCAAAACAGTGGTGGGGTGTCAAGCTGGCCACTATGCTGGATGGGAAAGGACAGATAAATCTCATCTAAGGAGCACCTGCACTCATGAACCCCACCGCAGTGAATATGGCGTTGAAGACCGGTTCCAATCTGTGGAAGCAATTACGCGATTACCGGCAAGAAAAGTCCCGCGAAACGTATACCGCGCTCGAAGAGGCTGCCCAGCAGATGCAAAAGGAAGACAATAGCGCCTTCGATGAGGCCCGCAAGCAGGCAGGCGCAGTTACCCAGGCCGCGCATTCCCGCCTCGAGCGCGCCCTAGAGGAATTCAATAACTACCGCGAGGATGCCGTCGAGCGTTTCGATGAGGCCAAGAAGGAAGCCACCAAGAAGGACAAGAAGTCTTCCAGGTTCTGGACCGTTGCCGGAATCGTTGCCCTGCTCGCCGCGGCAACCGGTGCGATTTACTACTGGCTGCGCTCCAATGACAAGCCTTCCCAGACCCCACCGCGCGTGGATGACTACCGCGGTGGCACCCAAAACACCGCCCCAGAATCCACCTTGGTCTACACCTCCACCAGCGAAGCTAAGCACGAAGCCGATTCGGACCTCGCCGAAGAGGGCGCTGTGCGCGATGAGGAACTCTTGGGTTCCATCGATGAGCAGCTGGCCAAGCACCGCGAGGAAGAAGAGGCCGCCGCGGAGGAAGCGGATACCACCCGCATCACCGATGATCACCAGAGTGAGGGCAAGCACCGCCTGCAATCTGACGAGCAGTAGTTCCTTTCGCACCCCCGCGGTGGGGGTGCAGTAGGCGTTGCCTAGATCTCATTGCTTTGCCTAATCAAAAATCTCCTGCTTGAATTCACCCATTAAGGCTTTCTACAAGGAGATAAACAATGAGCTTTGAGTCTCTCACCGTCAAGCTCAAAGACGGTTCAACGTACTATTTCCCCGCAGGCCCAGTAACCGATGATCCCTCCCCGCGCGTGGATAACCTCCGCTTTGCCATCGATAACGGCGCTACCTTCCGCTCCGTTGACGAATCCGGTGAAATGCGCGAATTCAACGGCGCGGACGTGCATAACTACCACTTGGCTTAACTAGCCCGGCGGATTCTTCATATATCCTGGGGATTATGGAAATTCGCGCGACACAAGAATCTGATCGCACTTATATAGCTCGCCTCAACTTCCTGACCGATACCTTCGGCGATGAACGAGGCGAGCTTTCTTCCGGTTTTGCCGACGATTTTTCCTTCTACGTGGAAAATTGGGAGCCCAACCAGGGAGGTTTCATCGCTTGGGAGGACCTCGTGCCCGCCGGCGGTGTGTGGCTCAATTGGGGCACCGAGGACAATCACGGTTACGGGTTCGTGGAACCGGCCATCCCAGAATTTGCCATCGCGGTAGAAAGCCGCTTTGCGGGCCAGGGCATTGCCACCGCGCTTATCGATGCCGCCATTTCCCTCGCCCAGACCCTCAAAGCGCCCGGCATTTCCTTAGCCGTCCACCCCGATAATCCGCGTGCGCAGGGACTTTATGAACGCTTGGGATTCGAGCATGTAGGTGTGTACGCCGAGCATTACATCATGGTCAAGCGCTTTTTATAGCCCTATGCATGACTAAAGTCCGGATTCTTTAACCAGAATCCGGACTTTTCCTGTGGAGCATAGGAGAATCGAACTCCTGACCTTCTGCTTGCAAAGCAGATGCTCTACCAATTGAGCTAATGCCCCAGTGGCTTGTACTCTACTACTGCAGCCGCTCATTCCAAAAATGCCGAAGACACCGCGGCACAGTGATGTACTTCTATCACATTTATCACACGCGTTTAATCCATAATTCCCTTCGCAGTGGAGTAGGCTGGCTAATCGTGCCCATCTGTCCTCGTTCCTAGGAAAAGTATGCGTCGTCTTCTTACCTCCGCGCTCACCGTGCTTGCCACCGCTGCCCTTCCCGCCTGCGCCAATGCGCAATTCCTCGAAGGCACCCCAAAAGTAGCCGGGTCCTCAGAACCAAATATCCAGTCCGCGGTTTCTGAGATTCAGACCGATATTCAAAGCCGCATCGACAGCACCCGCGCGCAGGCACAAGATCTTGTTTCCTCGGTAGCACCACAAGACGAGCCGCAGAATGAGGCTGCACCCGCACCGGATCCCCAGGCTGGGGCCGCACCGCAACCAGCCCCGCAGCCACAGGCTAACGGCGTCGATTGCCCGAATTGCGTGGCCCTGACCTTTGACGATGGCCCAAGCCCTTATACCAACCAGCTCTTGGATACCTTTAAGGCGAAAAACGCCCACGCCAGCTTCATGGTGCTAGCGGATCACGCCTACCAGTACCCCCAAGCGCTCCAGCGCATGCAGGCAGAAGGTCATACCATTGGCAATCACACCAAGACCCATCGCCAGCTCAACCAGTTAGCTTACGGCGATATTGCCCAAGAAATCGACGCCGGCAATGCGGCGATCCGCAATGCCACCGGGCAGAATCCAAAGTGGCTGCGCCCGCCCTACGGTGCCACCAATGAAACGGTTGACCAGGTAGCCAGGGATAAGGGCTTGTCGCAGGCCCTATGGAACGTGGATACCTTGGACTGGAAGATCCGCGACTCGCAGCACGTCTGCAATGCCGCCGTCCAGGATGCTAACCCAGGCTCCATCGTCTTGATGCACGATATTCACCCGACCACCGTCAATGCGGCCGAGTGCATTATCGATGGCCTGCGCGCCAAGGGCTTGGAGCCGGTCAGCCTCGATGAGTTGCTGCGCACCCCGGTAGACGGAAAGCGCTACTACTCCCGTTAATGATTGATTTCTCCCACACTGCTGATGTCGTAGCCCCGCAGCTCCTTGGCTGCGTCATTACGCACGCCGGGGTGAGCATTCGCCTTACGGAAGTCGAGGCCTATTTGGGCACGGACGATGCCGCCGCCCATACCTTTCGTGGGAAAACCCCGCGCAATGCCGCCATGTTCGGCCCACCGGGCCGACTGTACGTGTATGCCTCTTACGGCATCCACCGCAATGTCAATATCGTGTGCGCGCCCGAAGGCGTGGGCCAAGGGTGCCTACTGCGCGGCGGTGAGGTGCTATCCGGGATCGATACCGCCTTTGCACGCCGCGGCACCAGCGATTTTCATAATCTAGCCCGCGGCCCTGGGAACCTCGGTAAAGCTCTTGGAGCAACGCTGGAGGATAACCACCTACCAGTGCAGCTTTCTGAGCGCGAGTCTGCACCGGAATGGGTGCGCGGCCCGCGCATTGGTATTTCCAAAAACCAGGAAGCGGCCCTGCGGTTTTGGATTCCCTTTGATAAGACCGTCTCCGGCCGCCGCGGCTATCCCAAAAATAATTAATAGCGCCCGCCGTAGCGCTCATCGGCTTCGATGGCTTTGATGATGCGCTCATTAATTTGGGTCATTTGATGGATCTGCGCGCGGGTCAGGTTATCGATAACGGATCGGCGGGCCTGCTTAGCGTGGCCCGGGGCGGTTTCTACTACCTTGTCCCAGCCGCTATCGGTAAGGTGCGCCATCGTCGTCCGCCCATCATTGGGACAAGGACGCCGCACGACCCAGCCCTGGCGCTCCAAACGGGTAACAACCTGGCTCAGACGGGACAAGGAGCCGTTTGCGGTGATGGCGAGGTCTCGCATGCGCATCTCATGGTTCTCGGCCTCTGATAGCCGTGAGAGCACCGTATATTCAAAGAAGCTTAGCTTGGCATCATCGCGCAGCTGCGCGTCTAGAATATTGGTGAGCCGGACATTCACGCTCATCAGGGACATGAATGCTGCTAGTTCATCCTCTTCCAGCCAAAAGTCGTCCCGCTCGGTCATGAGGATTATTTTAGCAACTGGACTTCAATTCTAAAATAATCCCAAGTAGCCGGAGCCCGTCCCACTTATTCGAACTTGGTCTCCTCCACCTAGTGGCTGGTGGGTGCCAAGCGAGCTGGGTCCAATTCAATCCGGCGCAGCAACTGCGCGTTGAATGCCACCACGATGGTCGATAGCGACATCAATACCGCGCCGGCCGCCGGGGAGAGCACGACACCGATGGGTGCGAGTACGCCTGCCGCCAAGGGCACGGCAATGATGTTGTAGCCAGATGCCCAAATAAGGTTCTGGATCATCTTGCGGTAGCTAGCGCGCGACAAGGTGATCATCGAAAGCACCGACCGCGGGTCGTCGCTGGCGAGCACCACCTCGGCGGATTCCATGGCGACATCGGTGCCGGCGCCAATGGCGATGCCGACTTCCGCGCGGGCCAAGGCTGGGGCGTCGTTGACGCCATCGCCAACCATGGCCACGGCTAGACCGCGCTCCTGTAATTCGGTGACCTTGGAGTCCTTGTCCTGCGGCAGGACTTCGGCAAAGACCTCGTCAATACCCAATTCTTCGCCAACGGCCTCGGCGACCTGCGTGGCATCGCCAGTGATCATCGCAACCTTGACGCCCTGCTCTTGGAGGGCCTGTACGGCCGCGCGGGATTCGGGACGAACCTTGTCTTCAACCGCGAGAGCGCCGATTATCTGACCATCGCGCACGACGTGCAGGACACCCGCGCCGCGTTGGGACCACTCTTCAACCTGCGCATCAAACACCCCAGGGGTGGCAAGCTCTAGCTCGCGCAGCATATTCGGTCCACCGACGAGGACCTCTGCCCCATCGACGGTGGCCTTGATTCCCCGGCCGGCGGCCGCACTGAAATCGGTGCTGTGCAGCTGCTCCTGAGATGCTTCCGCGTGGTCTTCGGCTGCCTTGACGATGGCGCGGGCCAATGGGTGTTCACTATCGGCCTCGGCCGCGGCGGCCACTGCTAGCAGCTGCCCCTCGCTGATGTCCTCAACGGTTGCAACACCGGTAACGGCATGAGCGCCTTCGGTCAGGGTACCGGTCTTATCGAAGAGGACGGCGTCGATGGTGCGCATGCGCTCCAACGCCAAACGTTCCTTGATGAGTACCCCAGACTGTGCGGCCTGCTCGGTAGAGATCGCAATGACCAGTGGGATAGCCAAACCGAGGGCGTGGGGGCAAGCGATGACGAGCACGGTAACGGTGCGCACCACGGCGTCGCTTGGGCTCCCGATAATGGCCCAGACCACCGCAGTAATGAGGGCTGCGATTAGCGCAAACCAGAAGAGCAACGCTGCGGCGCGATCGGCAAGGGCTTGGGCGCGGGAGGAGGATTCCTGCGCCTCGGCGACCATGCTTTGGATACCGCCCAGGGCCGTATCTCCTCCGATGGCTTCTACCTGGACGCGGACGGTGTTGTCGGTGGCCACCGTACCGGCGACCACGCGCTCACCTTTATCGCGGAAGACTGGGCGGGATTCACCGGTGATCATGGATTCATCGAATTCGGCTGAGCCTTTAACAATGGTGCCATCGGCAGGCGCCCGCGCTCCAGCGCGGACCAGTACTATGTCATCCACCGCCAGCTCAGAGACTGGCACGGTGTGGGCCTGCCCATCGATGATCTTCTCGGCTTCGTCAGGCAAAAGTTCTGCTAAGGCGTCCAAAGCGGAGGAGGCCGCGCCGAGTGCACGCATCTCCAACCAGTGGCCCAGCAGCATAATGACGACCAGGAGGGCCAGCTCCCACCAGAAATCTAGGTCGAATCCTCCAATCCCCAAGGTGGTGACCCATGAGGCGACGAACGCCACGGTAATAGCCATGGCGATAAGCAGCATCATCCCGGGCTGGCGGGATTTCAGTTCCGACCAGCCGCCTTGCAGGAACGGCGTGCTGCCATAAATGAAGATGATGGTGCCAAGCACCGGGGGAATCCAGGATGAACCATTGAATTCGGGTACGCCGTAGCCGAGCAATTCTGCGACCATAGGGCTGAAGATGACGACCGGTACCGATAGCAGCAGCGACCACCAGAAGCGGCTGCGGAACATCGCCGCGTGATCGCCGTGTCCGTGCCCATGGCCGTGGCCATGCCCGTGCTCGTGGCCATGACCTTGATGGTCACCGTGAGAGTGCCCTTCGTGGCCGCCATGATCTGTGTGTTGCGTATGATCCGCTCCCGCGGCCTGGTGAGCACCGGAATGCTCACTGTGTTGGTGGGAAGTACTCATGAAGTTCCTTTCTTCTCCTCCCTGCACCAAGAGGAGTTCTAGCGTCGGTGGAACACAGTGATGGTTACTCTCCCCACCATATACCCCGGGGAGGTATATTTACAGAACGGAAGGAGCCATTCTCGTATAAGAGGCGAAGTGGAGCTGCCGAGATGGCCACCCAGCTTAAACGGGCCTAGCCCCCGGAAAGTGGACACGGCGCGGTCAGCCCGACCCCATCAGCTCGGTTATTCTTCAACGTCATTGCAGATGAACTCGACAGAGAAACGGTCCCGGCATTTAGCGATGAACCGGATCATAACGGAGGCTTTGGGCCCAGTTCTGGGAAGTTTCCTGCACGATGGGCCTCCTGCGCCCATTGCCAGGCTGTGTGCCATGAAACGCCGAGCTTCGGGGCTTACTGCCTAACATGCTCTTCCAGCAAGATGCGATCTTCCACAAGTGGGACACTTCAGGTTTCACCTACCGTTTTCGCCTACTCAAAGTGGAAGAAAGAGGCAAAGAAACGACATATGGGGCACTCCATTTTAGTTGGAGTGCCCCATGTTGGCTTTAAAGAGGAACTTTAGTCCTCATCACCCGAAAACTTCTTTCTCATTGTCCAATCTATCCAGAACCAAATGCAGAACAAGATGAGACCGATCACCGTTCTAGGGACGACATCTAAGTCAAAAACGATTCCGAGAAATAGTCCCAGAAGGACCAATGAAGCAAAAAATACAGCCCACGATACTCGTGAATTATATTTTTTGGATTTTAGCTTCTGCATTCATGCCCTCCAACTGGATGCGGACGATCTCCCATGTATGGTGCAATCTTAAGCTGATAGCAGGTGTTGTGGTCGTATTCAGCGAATGCGGGTTAAGGGACAGAATGTGTGTCCGGATGTGCGTCGGTAGCTAGGTTGACCAGTCGCAACGAGGATTCCGCTCTAGGCGGTGAGGCGCAGCGCGGGGTCTGGGCGCGAAATCCACGTATCTGGCTGAGAATGTGGTACCCGACGGGGTAGGCAGCAAACTAACCCGCGTGGTTAATCAACACATCACGTGCCCCGTGTGCCTGGGGCCAGTAAAGAAAAATGGCACAACGTCCGCAGGCAAGACTCGTTGGCGCTGCAAAGACCGTTCATGCGGCCACAGCTTCACCAATACCAACGATGACCCCATCCAGACTGCCAGGTTCCGGATGTTCTACGAGTGGTTCTTGTCTTCATCAACCCTGTCGTCAATCGCCGCAGAGCACGGCTATAGCCGTCGGCAACTCACCCGGTGGTTCGAAAACTTCTGGCTCGTCCACGTTCCCGACAACACCGACTCCAATCGCATCTATGACCAGCTATTTGTCGACGGAACCTACTTCGGCCACCAGAACTGCCTACTGGTGGCATCAACGAAAGCCCACGTCGTGGCCTGGCATTGGTGCCGCCAAGAAGACACGTTCAACTACAACCGTCTCTTCGACAAGGTCGGGCATGCCCCACTGGTGGTCACCACCGATGGACACCAAGGCTCGCTAGAAGCCATCAAAACAACCTGGTCACAAGCACACATCCAACGCTGCCTCGTCCACGTCAAACGCAACATTCAACGCTACGTCGGCTTGTACCCCGTGCTGCCATCTGGCAAAGCACTGCGCGGCCTATCGTTGTCACTGCTGCGGGTAAGCAACCTGGATGAGGCCGCGGAATGGACCGCGAAGCTGCAGCAATTCCACGACGTGTACGGCAAGTGGCTCAGTGAGAAGACCTACATCAAAGACCTCAAACCGGAAGAGATTCCAAAGAAATTCCGTCGAAACAAGAAGTTCTTTTACATGCATTCCCGACACCGCAGTGCCTACGAACTGCTCGCCAAACTGGAACGGAACAAGCACCTATTTACGTTCCTGACCAGTCAGGAAGACGCAGTCGAAGGACAACTCGCTCGCGATACCAACAGCCTGGAAGGCGGCATAAACGCCGGAGTAAAAGCCCTTGCCAGGTACCACCGAGGAATGCCAGAGGAGCACCAGCGCACTGCCGTGGACTGGTGGCTGCATCTGCACACGCAATATCCCGGTGACCCTATTGAGATTGCCCGAAGTCAAAAATGGGGACGCAGCGCACTCGCCAAAGTACAAGCTGCGTCCACCAACAACACGGCTAACGACCTCGACGGCGCACCAGCACGGTACGACACCGGAATCGAAAGCACGCACACCAACGATATCGGTATCCGCAAAGGCTCCATGCGCTAACCCCTAAACCCCCAGCCCAAACCCCTAAACCGCGGGGCGGCAGACACACAAAATGTCCCACCCCGCGACACGCCGGCCTAGACACTCATTTTGTCCCTTAACCCGCGAATGCCTTTGCTGTTTTAACAATATCAAGCGCGTTGATGCCTGCTATCGGACAAACACCCCCAAAACCAGTTTGATAGGTGTGGGGAGCTTCGAGAGGGTACAAAAAGCAAAAAGTCCGACTCCCTTAAGGAAGCCGGACTGATGCTGTGGAGCATAGGAGAATCGAACTCCTGACCTTCTGCTTGCAAAGCAGATGCTCTACCAATTGAGCTAATGCCCCATTGTTCCGTGGTGGGCCTAGCTGGAATCGAACCAGCGACCTCATCGTTATCAGCGATGCGCTCTAACCGACTGAGCTATAGGCCCTTTAGCGGAACGAGATGTAACTTTACATACTACCCCGGAAAGAACACAAATCGGCAGCTCAAAGAGGTTTTCAGAGGCGCACTTCGTGGGTCTAATGAGGACGCTACTTCGCGCTTAAAACTAGAAAAATGCCGGCAACCGTAGCTGCCGGCATAGTCTCCCACTCACAGTGGTCTAGATGTCATCCAAGCTGACCTTTAGCCCACCGAAGACATCCACGATGGCGTTATAGATTACGGCCATCAGCGGTGCGAGCAAGGTGAACAGGACGGCGAAAATAACGCCAATCAGCGCGCTGGCTGCGATCACCACTCCAAAGGTGACCTCAAAGCCGCCGCCGACGCCACCAACGAGGCTATTGACTGACTCCCATATGCCCACCTGGTGCAAACCGATGTACAACAGGCACACGGCCAGCAACCACGCGATGAGTCCGACGAGTGACAGGGCCAGACCAACGCGAAACGCCGAGGTGGGCGAGATGTGGTGGATGGTTACGTCTCGTCGTTCCATGTCCTACTCCTCGTCCTTGGAGGCATCGCTTACCTTGTGGTGCTCTTGCTGGACCTCATCGACGGTCTTTTCGCCCTTGGCCACAGCCTGCGCGTCTTCCTCACCATCTTCTTCAACATTGCGGTCGATGGCAAGCAATTCGACGTCATCGGCAAAGTCAACCAGGCGCACGCCCATCGTGGCGCGCGAGGACGGACGAATCTGGTTTACTTCGGTGCGAATAACCCCACCGGCGGAGGTAATGGCGAAGATTTCATCGTCCTTGTCAATGGAAATGGCACCAATGAGCTTGCCGCGTTTCGGAGTGTACTTGAAGGTCATGACACCCAAGCCACCGCGGCCCTGCGGGGTGTATTCCTCAATGGCGGTGCGCTTGCCGTAACCACCCGAGGTAGCAACGAGTAGGAACTCGCCGTCGTGGACGACGGACATCGCCAGCAGCTGGTCATCGCCGCGGAAGCGCATGCCCTTCACGCCGGCGGTAGCGCGGCCCATGGGGCGCAGCTGGTCGTCATCGGCAGTAAAGCGAATGGCTTGGCCCTGCTCAGAGGTCAGCAGGATGTCATCGCCCTCAGAAACGAGCTGGGCGCCAATGAGCGCATCGCCCTCGTTCAGATTGATGGCGATAAGGCCTGCGGAACGAGCGGACTCGTAATCGGTCAGGCGCGATTTCTTCACGCGGCCCTGCTGGGTGGCCAGGACCAGGTATGGCGCATCCTCGTAGGACTGGATCTGAATGACCTGGGCAATCTTTTCCTCCGGCTGGAATTCCAGCAGGTTGGCCACGTGCTGGCCGCGGGCGGCGCGGCCGCTCTCTGGCAGCTCGTAGGCCTTCAGGCGGTAGACGCGGCCAAAGTTGGTAAAGAACAGGATCCAGTCGTGCGTGGAGCAGACGAAGAAGTTCTTCACAATGTCATCTTGCTTGAGCTCCGCACCGCGCACGCCCTTGCCGCCGCGCTTTTGTGACTTATAGGTATCGACCTTGGTGCGCTTGGCATAACCCGTGGCGGTAATGGTGACCACGACGTTTTCGCGGGCAATGAGGTCTTCATCGGTGACCTCGCCGGAGGCAGGCAGGATCTCGGTGCGGCGCTCATCGCCGTACTTTTCGACGATCGCCTCCAGCTCATCGTGGACGATCTGGCGCTGGCGTTCCTCGTGGGCGAGGATGTGCTTGAGGTCGGCGATCTCCTCTTCGATTTCTGCCAATTCATCGACGATCTTTTGGCGCTCCAGGGCAGCCAGGCGGCGCAGCTGCATCGCCAGGATGGCATCGGCCTGGATATCGTCGACATCGAGAAGTTCCTTCAATCCCTCGCGCGCCTCATCAACGGTGGGCGAACGACGGATCAGGGCGATGACCTCATCCAACATATCCAGCGCCTTGACCAAGCCACGCAAGATGTGCGCGCGCTTTTCCGCCTCATCCAGGCGGTACTGGGTACGGCGAACGATGACCTCGATCTGGTGCGCAACATAATTGCTCAGCATCTGATCCAGGCGCAGGGTGCGCGGCACGCCATCGACGATGGAGAGCATATTCGCACCGAAGGAGGTCTGCAGCTGGGAGTGCTTGTACAGGTTATTGAGCACCACGCGGGCGACGGCGTCGCGCTTCAGGGTCACAACAATGCGCATGCCCACGCGGTCAGAGGACTCATCTTCGATCTTGGAAATACCGGCGATCTTGCCGTTGGCTACGGACTCCGCGATATTGGAGATGAGGTTATCGGGGTTGACCTGGAACGGCAGCTCCGTAATCACGATGGTCTGCCGGGAACCGGATTCCTCGATGGAGGTCACACCGCGCATGCGGATGGAGCCGCGGCCGGTGGTATATGCATCCTTGATGCCCTGATCGCCCACGATGAGGCCGGCGGTGGGAAAATCCGGGCCCTTCACGCGTTCCATGCAGGCCGCGAGCGCGGCATCCTCGTCTGCGTCCGGGTTCTCCAGCAGCCAGTAAATGGCCGAGGCCAACTCATTGAGGTTATGCGGCGGGATATTGGTGGCCATGCCCACGGCAATGCCGCCGGAACCATTCATCAAAAGGTTAGGCACGCGGGACGGCAGGACGTCCGGCTCGCTGGTCTTGCCATCATAGTTGGGCGAGAAATCCACGGTATTTTCGCGGATATCGCGGACCATTTCCATGGCCAACGGGGTGAGCTTGCACTCGGTATAACGCATTGCGGCGGGGCCGTCGTTACCGCGGGAACCGAAGTTACCCTGGCCATCGACAAGCGGGTAGCGCATATTCCAAGACTGCGCCAAGCGCACCAAGGTGTCATAGATGGCCAAGTCACCGTGCGGGTGGAATTGACCCATGGTGTCAGAGACCGGGCGCGCGGACTTCACATATCCGCGCTCGGGGCGGTAACCCGAATCGAACATGGCGTAGAGAATGCGGCGGTGCACTGGTTTTAGGCCATCGCGCACCTCAGGCAGCGCGCGGCCCACAATGACGGACATGGCGTAGTCGATATAGCTCGACTCCATCTCCTCATTAATGTCAATGGGAAAAACCCGATCAAAAAGATCGTCGTTACTGTCACTCATAAGGCCAAATTCTACCTTCTCCGGGCTTTATCGGCCTTATTTGCCGCACCGGTGGTATCACTGTGGTATCACTGGGGCATGGCAATGACATTGCGGCTTACCGCAGAACAAGATCACGCCCTTACCCTCTTGGCCTCCGCGCAGGGAACCTCCAAGCACGAGGCGGTGGTGCGTGCCATCGTGGCGGCGGCCTCGCGCACGCTTGCCGATGCCCACGTGCAAGCCACCGCCCGCGAGCTCCTCCCCGGCCGCGCGGATCTAGAGGCCGAAATTCGCAGGGCGCGAAAGACACACGCATGAGCCCCGAACAGCTGTACCTATTGGCCCAAGAATTTTGCGCCCGCTTTAATCTCCGCATCATCAACTATTCCGCCTTAGTGTCTGCCGCCGCTGCCAGCACCGCGCGCCTAGAGGGCATCGCCATCCACGGCGATGAGCGGCAGGCCGCTCGAGCTATGGCGGAGGTTTTGGAAAAGGTGCCAGCGTTAAACGCTGGAAATCAGACCTTCGCGCAGTACTGTGCCCGCGTCTATATGGCCACTAAATTCGCGTAAAGTATGGCACCATGTCTCACCTTTCTACCTTGATGCACGGATCCACCCGCACCGAGTTCATCGCCGAATGCGGGGATCTCGTTGAAAAAGTCGCCTCCGCCAAATCCGGCATTTCCGGCATAGCCATTAAAGGCGGATTGGCGGCCGCCAAAAAAGCCGATGCCAATGTCGTCCCCAAGGCGCTGGAACGGATCCTGCCGGATGTCCTCGATGCCCTGGATCCACGGTGGCAAGACTTTGCGGAAAGCGGGAAGGATGATTTCGGCGCCTTCCTTGAACCGCACCAGGAAGAGGTCAGCGATGAGATTATGAACATCGCAGATAAGCACGTGGAAAAGGTAAACTCCGCCGCACTGCGCAAACCCTATAATTCCCTGCGCGGCAAGGCCACCAAGATCTTAAGCCCGGAAGTTCCTGCATTCGGCCGCGTCGTGCAAAAGCACATGTAAATAATTAATTTCCACCGGTTTTCCTGCGGTTGAAGGTTATCTGGACTGCGGAGTATAAGTGTGGAAGTGACTTTTTCCCCACATCATAAATCGTCGACATCAGAAGCAAACCGTACCGATTACCCCGCCGGCCAAGACCCCGCCCGCTGGCGGGTTCTTATTATTGTGCTGGTCACGGTGTTCATGTCACTGATTAGTGTGTCCATCGTGAACGTGGCACTGCCGTCGATCCAGTCTGGGCTTGGTGCCACGGATTCGGATGTGCAATGGGTGCTGTCTGGTTATGCGCTTACCTTCGGCGTGGTCCTCGTCGCCGCTGGGCGCGCCGGCGATCTCGTGGGGCGCGGGGGCATCTTCCTGCTCGGCATCGCCGTCTACACCATCAGCGCCGCCGTGGCGGGTTTCGCGCCGAATGCGCATTCTCTGAACATCGCGCGCTTTGTCCAGGGTGTTGGTGCCGGATTACTGAACCCCCAAGGCGTGGGAATGATTCAGCAATACTTCCGCGGGGAAGAACGCGGCCGCGCCTTCGGATACTTTGGCGCCACCGTGGGAATCGCCGTGGCCATCGGCCCGGTATTGGGCGGCTTCCTCATTAAGCTCGGTGGTCCTGACCACGGGTGGCGGCTGACCATGCTGGTCAACGCGCCTATCGGCCTGCTAGCCATCATCTTGGGCCTCATGTGGTTCCCACGCCCGCTGTTTTCCCGCGTCCGCGATGCCGCGGGCAATAAGCTGGGCATCTTCAAGGCACTGGCCACCCTGGATCCCATCGGCGCGCTCATCCTCGGCGCCGCGGTATGGTGCATCCTCTTCCCCTTCATGGACTCAACCGGCTCCCCGGCCGTGTGGTGGCTGCTTCTGGCGGGTGCCGTCCTCATTGGCGTGTGGGTGCTGTGGGAGCGCCACCACAAGGCCACCGGCCACCCGCCGATGGTGGATCTCAATATCTTTGCCACCTCGAGCTTCCGCAACGGCACCATCATCGCCACGTTGTGGTTTATGGGTATTACCAGCATCTGGGTGCTCGTTGCGTTGTATTTCCAAAATGGCCTGGGCTACTCCGCCCTAGCAGCCGGCTCGGTGGGCATTCCTTCCGCACTCCTCAACTCCATTACCGCCACCATCGCTGGCCGCAAGATCTCGCGGTATGGGCGCATGGTGGTCATCATCGGCATGCTAACCACCATCTTCGGTCTCATCGCCACGGTGGTCTTTATTTGGGGCACCACGCATTGGGGAATGAACGAATGGTGGCTCATCCTCTCCTTGGCATTTATCGGGCTTGGCCAGGGTGCCGTGGTCTCACCTAACCAAACCCTGACCTTGGCGCAGGTCCCAGATAACTACGCCGGTTCCTCCGGCGCGGTCCTACAAACCGGCCAGCGCATCGGCACCGCCATTGGCTTGGCCGTCATTACCGCCATCGTCTTTGCCATGCTCCAAAGCACCTCCGGAGATTGGCCCGTATCCATCATGACCGGCTTTGGCGTCATCATCGCCGTCTGCCTAGTGTCCTTGAGCTTTGGTTTTGCGGATCAGCGCGCTTCCCGCAGCTAATACCTCGCCCCATAGTTAAAGCCCACCGTGGAATTATCCACGGTGGGCTCTAGCTTTTTGCCTAGCCCCTGCACGCAGAAGGGCTAAGCCAACGGTTTAGATATCCAGGAAGCGGACATCCTTCGCGCGGCGGGTAATAAAGGAGCGGCGGGCGGCCACGTCATCACCCATGAGGATGGAAAACAGCTCATCGGCGCGCTGTGCGTCTTCCAGGTCCACGCGGCGCAACAGGCGCGTGGAGGGATCCAGGGTGGTCTCCCAGAGCTCGGAGGCGTTCATCTCGCCCAAGCCCTTGTAGCGCTGGATGCCGTCATCCTTGTTGATCTTACGGTTGTGCTCCAGGCCTTCCGCCAGCAGCTTATCGCGCTCGTCATCAGAGAAGGCGTAGCCCGGCGTGCCCTTGGACCACTTCAGCTTGTAGAGCGGCGGGTTAGCTAGGTACACGTGGCCATCCTCAACCAACTGCGGCATAAAGCGGAAGAGCAGGGTCAACAGCAGCGTGGCGATGTGCTGGCCGTCCACGTCGGCATCGGCCATCAGCACGATCTTGTCGTACCGCAGCTTCTTGATATCGAATTCCTCGTGGATGCCAGTACCCAACGCGGTGATGATGGCTTGGACCTCGGCATTTTTTAAGACCTTATCCATGCGGGCCTTTTCCACGTTCAGGATCTTGCCGCGCAAGGGCAAGATGGCCTGGAACATAGAGTCACGGCCGGCCTTCGCGGAACCGCCCGCGGAGTCACCCTCCACGATATAAAGCTCCGAACTCCGCGGATCCTTAGAACGGCAATCCGCAAGCTTGCCGGGCAGTCCACCCAGATCGGTGGCGGACTTGCGGCGCACCATCTCGCGCGCCTTACGCGCTGCCATGCGGGCATGCGCCGAGGAGACGGCCTTATTGATAATGGCCTTTGCCTCTGCCGGGTTGGCATCAAACCAGTCATTGACGTACTCGTTGACCGAGCGCTGCACAAAGCCTTTGATCTCGGAGTTGCCCAGCTTGGTCTTGGTCTGACCCTCGAACTGCGGGTCGCCCACCTTGACCGAAATAACGGCGGCCAAGCCTTCGCGGCAGTCATCGCCGGAAAGGTTGCCGTCCTTGTCCTTGATGAGCTTGTGCTCCTTGGCATAGCGGTTCATCAAGGAGGTCAGGGCTGCGCGGAAGCCCTCTTCGTGCGTGCCGCCCTCGTGGGTATTGATGGTATTGGCAAAGGTGTGCACGGACTGCTTATAGCCCTGGTTCCACTGCAAGGCCACCTCAACCTCGTGGTCCTCGCCTTTTGCCTCGAAGGACACGATGGTGGGGTGAATGGCGCTCTTGGACTTATTGAGGAATTTTACGTAGTCCGTCAGGCCCTCCGGATAGTGAAAGGTGATCTTCTTGCGGCGCTTCTTATCGGCCTTGGTGACGTTCTTGGAATCGGCTTCCTCGTTAAAGGTATCGCCGGCATCGGGGACATCATCAAAGGAGGTCTCATCCGCGCTCGCCTCACCGGATTCCGCATCCGCGATTTCCTCGAGCTCGATCTGCTCTTGAGTCACGCGTTCATCAATCAGCTCGATGGTCAGGCCCTTGTTCAGGAAGGCCATCTCCTGCAGGCGGCGCGCAATGGTGTCGTAGTCGAACTCGGTGGTTTCAAAGATCTCCGGGTCCGCCCAGAAGCGAATCTTGGTACCCGTGCCACGGGCGTTGCCGCCTTCTACAAGGTCATCCGGGATGGCGTTCTGGAAGTTTTGGTACCAGTGCTTGCCCTCACGCTTGATCTCCGCCTCCACGCGGGTGGACAGGGCGTTGACCACGGAAATGCCGACGCCGTGCAAGCCGCCGGAAACGGCATAGGAATCGGAGTCGAATTTACCGCCGGCGTGCAGCTGCGTCATGACCACCTGGACGGTCGGCGCACCGGAGGCGTGCATCTCCACCGGGATGCCGCGGCCATTATCGATGACCTCGACGCCGCCGTCTTCCAAGAGCTTGACGGTAACCTTGTCCGCGAAGCCTGCCATGGCCTCATCGACGGAGTTATCGACGATCTCCCAGATAAGGTGGTGCAAACCGCGCGATCCGGTAGAACCGATGTACATACCGGGGCGCTTGCGGACGGCCTCTAGACCTTCCAGGATCGTAATTGATCCAGCATCATATGCGTGTTCTTCAGCCACGGATTCGTGCTCTCCTTTTGGCTATAGCTAATTCTAAGACTTTCACTATTCTACACGCATACCCCCTACTGAATGACACCCCACACCGGCCAGAGGTAGCTATGTGGCGCGCTCTGTGGTTATTTATCTTTTAAAGGGCAGAGCTAACCTGCGCCTATCAGCCACTTATCAGCCGTAGGTATCTTGCGATCCCTGAGGTTTCACCCACTGCCGCCCCTCGTAATTGCGCTGCTGCCGCGGGCCGTGGATCCGCAGCTCAGCGATGACATCGGGGCCGAGCCGGTCCGCAATTTTGCGCAGGATTTCCCGCTGCAGGTAGCGCAGTTCCGTCGCCCAAGTGGAGTTATCGCAGGAAATATAGACGATCTTGTCCTTGATTTTTTGCGGCTGCGTATGGGCGGCAATGCGCTCACCCACCAGGTTTTCCCAATTTCCCATGACCCAGCCGTGCGCTAATTCATGCTCCCAGCCGCGGTGAGAAATCTCCTTTTTAATCTGTGCGCCCAGGCTCGGCACGTCGATCTGTCGCCGCGGCCTCCTGCCATCGGCGCCGGTAGGCCTACCCACCTGGTAGCCGCGATAGTTCTGCTGTTGGGCATCCGCCAAGGAGGGAACCGGCATCTTCGGCACCGGGCGCGTAAGTTTTGGCGGGTTCTTCGAGGTAGAGCGCACCAAGCGGAAGTATTGGGTGACGGGATCCGTGCGCTGCGTGCCGGTTTCCCCTTCTTCCTCACTCATGCTTCTTCCTCGCTATCCTCTCCTGCGGTGGCTTCCGTGTGCAGGGTGGAAATGCGCCCCTGGTCCGTATCTTCCACTCCTACCCGGTAACGCACGATGGGCTCTAGGTTATCCGGTAAGTCCTCATCCACCGCGGCGGTAATTAGCACCTGTTCTGCCGTGGCGGCGAGGTAAACCAGCTGAGTGCGGCGCTTGGCATCGAGCTCGGCAAAGACATCATCCAAGATGAGGACCGGATCGGATCCCCCATCCTCTCGCAGGAGCTCAAACTCCGCCAGGCGCAGGGCGATGGCATAAGACCAGGTTTCGCCGTGGCTGGCAAAACCCTTGGCCGGCTGATCCCCCAGGTGGAGCACGAGATCATCGCGGTGCGGGCCCACCAGAGAGATGCCGCGCTCGATCTCGCGCTGCCGGGCAGTGGCCAGCTCGGTCAGCATGACGGCCTCCAGCACCTCGCGGTCAGAGGTATCAATGGTGGATTTATACTCCACGTGCGCAGGCCGCGACTCCGGTGCGAGGCCGGCATAGGCGGCGGGAATGTGGTCCAAGAGGGCATCGACAAGCGCAAGGCGCGCCGCAATGACCTGTGCGCCTAAGCGCGCGAGCTGGGCATCCCACGTATCCAGCGTGGACAGGGCCGATGCGCCGTCGCTATCGCCGTAGCCGCGCCGCAAGCTTGCCGATGCCGACTTCAACAATGCATTGCGCTGCTTTAATACCTTGTCATAATCCGCCTTAACCCCAGCTAAGCGCGGGGTGCGCGAGGCGATGATGCTATCGAGATACGCGCGGCGCCCCGCGGGCTCACCGCGCACCAAGGCCAAATCTTCAGGGGAAAACAGCACCGTTTTCACCACGCCGAGCAGCTCGCGCGGGCTGCGCAACCTCGTGCGGTTAATCTGCGCCTGGTTGGCGGCATGGGGTTTTATCAGCAGGTGGGTGGTTAATTCGCGCCCCTGGTTCACGGCAGTAAGGGACACCCGCGCGCTCTGCGCGCCCTGGCGCACCAGCGGCGAATCATGGGAGACGCGGTGGGAAGACAGGTGGGCGGTATAGCCCACGGCTTCCACGATATTGGTCTTGCCAAAGCCATTGCGGCCCACAAACAGAGTGATCCCCGGGCCCAGCTCAAGCTTTAGTTCGGGCCATGAGCGAAAATCCCGAACATCGAGATCCCGTATAAACATTAACCTGGCAGGCGAACCGGCATTAAGAGGTAGGTGAAATTGGTCTGCGGCGTAGGGAAATTGCCATCCTCATCGGCTTCCGGCAGCTCTTCTGGCTCCGGGATCATGATGGCGGGGCGGGAAGGCTCCGTGAATCCGAAGACCACGCGGTCGGTGTTGATGACCGCTAGGCCGTCCTTCAGATAGCCCGGGTTGAAGGCGATGAGGAATTCATCGCGGCCGTGGAATGCGCATGGCAGGGTCTCGGTGGCATTACCGGCATCGGCGCCGGCGGACAGGGTGACCTGGCCATCGGCAAATTCCATGCGGATCTGCGCATTGCGGTCCGTCAGCAGGGAAACGCGACGAATGGCTTCTTGCAGCGGTGCCACCTCAACCGAGGCAATATTCGTGTGCGACTTGGGAAGCAAGGGCTGGACGTTTGGGAAGTCCGCATCCAGCATGCGCGTGGTGGTTTCGCGGTTATCCGCGTGCAGGCCAAAGAGGCCATCGGCGCCGATATTATCGCCGGAGCCCACCGCGATCTCGATGGGAATATTCAAATGCGGATCCAGGCTGCGCCCGGTATCTTGCAGGGTCTTTGCCGGGACTAGGAGCTTAGCCTCAACGTCCTCAGCCGCTGGCTCCCACTCCAGGGTGCGCATGGCCAAGCGGAAGCGGTCCGTAGCCGTCATCTCAATATCCTTGCCGTGGATATCCATGTGCACGCCAGTGAGCATGGGCAGGGTGTCATCCTTGCCGGCTGCGGATGCTACCTGCTGGATGGCCTCTGCGAAGAGCTGCGGCTGGATCGTGCCGGTGACCTCAGGCAATACCGGCAATTGCGGGTAATCATCGAGCGGGATAAGCGGTAGCTCGAAGCGGGAGGAACCACAGGCAACCAAAGCCTTGGAATCTACCTGGGAGATCTCCACTTCCTTATTGGGCAAGGTAGCCACGATATCGGAAAGCAACTTACCGGCAACAGCGATCTGGCCGGGCTCATCCACCATGCCGGCGATGCGCACCTTGGTAGAAACCTCGTAATCAAAGCCGGTGAACTCTAAGCCGTTGTCATCAGCGGTGATGAGCATCGCGCGCAGCACCGGCTGGGTGACCTTGGAAGGCAGGCTGCGGGCAACCCACGCTACGGCGTTGGCAAGGTCATCTTTGGCAACGCGAAATGACACGGCTTCATCCATGGTGCGAAGAGCTCCTCTTTGGCGGGGTAGGAATGTGTAACTTTCAAAAGCTGGCTTCCAACTTACCGCATCCGGTGAGCCTTGTAATTTTCCCTCCGCCCGTCCGAGCCAGCGCCGCGTGCTCGGCGCCGGGCACAATTCCACACATCCCCTTTCTACTTACAAGATCAGAGAAATAATTTAGTAGTAGTAATAAGCGTTGTGGGATCTGTGATCAACGGGGTAAATGACAAGTTCAGCGCGGCGATCCGGGGTGTGCCAATTCTTGTGATCTTGCTGTGATCAACCGGCCCGGAGTGTGGATAAATTGGCGGGTCATCGTTTTATCCACAGCCTGTACTAGTTTTCCACGGATCTGCACACAGTGCTGATCACAGGGGCGTCTGTGCTGGATAGGGCCTGTGGAATTTAAAACTGTGAGCAAAATCTACAAATTACATCCGTGAAATTACACAGGTGTGGATAACTCTGTGGATAGCTGTTCATACGGTCTTTACAGGGACATAACCGCAGGTAGGCGGTGGTGGAAGGTGGAGGGCACCGGGAAGCGCGGCGCCTGCTTACAAAAATGGCGCCTTCCTGTTATTTAAGGAAGACGCCACCGAGTGGTTCGTTTGATCTAGGCGCGACCGCGATTCTTGATGCGCTGGGTCAGGGACTGAATCTCGTCGTAGGTATTGCGCTTTTCCGTCATCTCTTTGCGGATCTTGCGATCGGCATAGATCACCGTGGTGTGGTCCTTGCCGCCGAATTGCTCGCCAATCTTGGGCAGCGATAGCTCGGTCAATTCGCGGCAGAGGTACATCGCCAGCTGGCGGGCATGAGCCACCGCGCGCTTCTTACCAGCACCGCGCAGGGTTTCTACATCAATATCGAAGTATTCCGCGGTGACCTCCATGATGGAGGCCGCGGTAATTTGCCTGTCAGCAGAATCCGGCGCGAGATCGCGCAATGCAATTTCTGCCATTTCCACGTTGATCGGCTCATTGACCAGGGAGGAGTAGGCGGAGACGCGAATGAGCGCGCCCTCGAGCTCGCGAATGGAAGACTCGAAGCGCGAGGCGATGAGCTCTAGGACGGAGCGATCCACCTCAGTGCCATCGGCGGCGGCCTTCTTCATCAAAATGGCAATGCGGGTTTCCAGATCAGGCGGTTGAATATCCGTAATCAGCCCGCCCTCAAAGCGCGTGCGCAGGCGGTCTTCCAGCGTGGTGAGCTGTTTTGGCGGGCGGTCCGAGGACAAAATGATCTGTTTATTGGCCTGGTGCAGCGCATTGAAAGTGTGGAAGAACTCCTCCTGCGTGGATTCCTTGCCCTCTAAGAACTGGATGTCATCCACCATCAAAATATCGAGGTTGCGGTAGCGCCGCTTGAAGGATTCCTGGCGGTCATCGCGCAAGGAATTAATATAATCATTCGTAAATTCTTCCGAGGACACGTACTTCACGCGCAGTCCCGGGTGTAGCACCTGTGCGTAGTTGCCGGCGGCATGCAAAAGGTGCGTTTTGCCCAGTCCAGAACCACCCCAAATAAATAGCGGGTTATAGGCGCGGGCGGGATTTTCCGCCACCGCCACCGCCGCACCATTGGCAAAACGATTCGATGAACCGATGACGAAGCTTTCAAAAGTGTGCTTCGGGTTCAGCGAGGTCTCCCGGTTGGGATCGTGCGCCGGGGCCTCGCGCGGAATGCGCGCGGCATTCGCAGATCCGCCAAAATCCGGTTGCTGGCGGTTATAGTCCTGCTGGCTGTAGTGCTCCGCCAATTCATCCAGGCTTGCCGGGGCATGGCTGGACCGCCAATTAGGCGGGGTCTGACCTGCGGTGGGGTTGTTATTTCCGCGGGCTGCCGCCGCATCCGTTTGCTGGGGGCGGGAGACGTAATTGTGCGCGGAGGAAGAATCGGTCTGCGCCGGTGGCATGTGCTGTGCCGGCGGGTTGGGTTGGGAGGAAGGAGCCTGCGTGCTTGCCGATGCCCCTCCTGGTGCCGGCTGCGAATTCGATGGGTCAGCCGGCGGTTGTGGTTCTTGCGGGGTAGCCAAAGTGACGGCGAAGGAACACGGGCGGCCGAGGTGGCGGGTAAGAGCCTTGGAAATATATCCGCCGAGCTCATTTTCTACGACTTCTTTGGCGTTGACATTTTCCGCTGCGACCAGCGTGTAGCCTTCCACCATCATGATCGGGCGAACCAGCTGCAGGTAGAGCCGTTGCGTATGCGAAAAGCTCGGGACCTCAGAGTTGGGCTGCTCGGATTGCGCGAGCAGATCATCGACGATCGCGCGCCAGACAGCTTCTAGGTTCGCTTGTGGTTCAGTCACAACGGGCTACCTTCAATAATTCTCTCGGGGACGGGTGGACAGTAAATAACAAATTCCACGGTGGATTCCACCGCGGTTTTCACAGTGGTTTTTATCGAGTCACCTCGATCTCCACAGAGTTATCCACAGGTGTGGAAGAAATAGTTATTCACAGCTTAGTGCATGGCTGTGGATAACTTGTGATAGGCCACTTTATGGTCTTGTACTGCGGAAACGCTAAAACTCTCAAGTGGTTATTTAGAGTTATCCACAACGGTGCACGTGCTGTGGAATTCGATTCCTTAGTTCTACCGCCGCAAAGGTGGGTGTGTCTAACGGAAGATTTATACTTAAAATGCAGGCGGCTATAGACCATTGCGGCGCGAAGGATTAGCCGCAGCATGAGCGCCAAAACTGGCCTTCTAGCTGCAGGAAAAAACACTTATGTAATTTCGGGTGTACCCGAGTGTCGATTTGTTTCCAGCGGTTTAAATCACGTAATCTGGCATGGTCTATTGCAACAGAGAGTTGCGCGTGAACAGGACAGCGTCACTTCGCATTGGCTGGGCTACCAAAGCTCGCCGAGCATTTGGATAACAGTGACGCGTCAGGTTCATGGAATCCATTCATCAGTGGATATGCTCCCGTTTTGTGGCGGCAGTATGTCCACGTACAACTTCAAGGAGAATTGACGTGGCAAAGGGTAAGCGCACGTTCCAGCCGAACAACCGTCGCCGTGCACGTAAGCACGGTTTCCGCACTCGCATGAGCACCCGCTCCGGTCGTGCAATTGTGGCCGCTCGCCGCAAGAAGGGCCGCGCAAAGCTGTCCGCATAAGTTATGCTGCCAGCCCACCACAAGCTCACATCGCCGCCGCAATTTCGGCGGACGATGAAGGGCAGTCGCCGGCAGGGCACTCGCACCGTCGTCGTGCATGCGCGCGATACCATGAGTGCGAATTCCACTGGCACCATGGGCAATCCGGCCGAGATCGCGGCCACCGGGCCGCGATTCGGCCTCATTGTTTCTAAAGCCGTCGGGAATGCAGTGGTACGCCACCGCACCTCCCGGCGGCTTCGCCATGTGTGCATGACACTTATCCCCAAGCTCCCAGCGGGCGTGGATGTCGTGGTTCGTGCGCTACCTGCAAGCGCGACTGCTACCAGTGAGCAATTAGAAAAAGATATTACTAAGGCGCTGCGCAAGCAATGGGATATTTAAATACCCGTGGGGAAGAAATTCCTGCAGCCTCTGGACTGGCCACACCGTTGGTTAAAGCGGTTCGTTTCTACCAAAAACATGTCTCGGGCCTTAAGATGGTATCAACCTGTCGGTTCGAACCGACATGCAGTGCTTATGCTTTAGAGGCGTTGTCCAGACATGGCGCGCTTAAAGGTACGGCGATGGCAATGGCTAGGGTGTGCAAATGTGGGCCCTGGCATCCGGGCGGATTCGATCCAGTCCCGGTACCGGTCACCAACAACAACTGAGGATTAAACACTCGTGCTTAATTTCATTTACTGGCCAATTTCGGCCGTTTTATGGTTCTGGCACTGGCTGCTATCCCTCGTAATGGATCCCGCATGGGGCATTACGTGGATTTTGGCCATCGTGCTGCTGACCTGGACGCTGAAGGCGCTCATGGTCAAGCCCACCGTGAGCCAGATTCGATCTTCACGCAAGATGCAGGAAATCCAGCCCAAAGTGCAGGAAATCCGCGCGAAGTACGGCAACGATCAGGCTCGCGCCGCGCAGGAAATGCAGAAGGTCTATAAGGAATCTGGCGTTCGCCCGATGGCCGGCTGCCTTCCGGTCTTGGTGCAGATTCCAATGTTCATTGGTCTTTTCCACGTGCTGCGCTCTTTCGACCGCACGGTGTCTGTAGCCGGCGGCTTTGGACACCCCAGCGGCGAGCCGATGTCCATTGAGGACAATGCCAATACTGCGAACTACATCTTTAAACCGGAGCTCGTCCAGCAATTCTTGGATGCCAAGATCTTTGGCGTTCCGCTGGTGACGAACCTGCGCCTGAACTCGCCCTTGGTGGAAGGCGTTACCACCACCACCCAAGCGGCGTTCATTATTGTGCCGATGATTGCCGTCATTGTGGTGCTGATGCACTTCAACGCGCGCATGAGCCTGAACCGCCAAGAAAAGCGCCGCGCCCAGGGTAAGACCTCGGCTCCGCAGGGTCAGAATGCGGAAATGATGCAGCAGCAGATGGCCATGATGTCCAAGATGATGCTGTGGGTCATGCCCGCAATGCTGATCTTCTCCGGCTTCATCTGGCCCATCGGTTTGCTGTTCTACATGCTGTCCAACACCGTGTGGACCTTCTTCCAGACCCGCATCATCTACGGCAAGATGGACCGCGAAGAAGAAGAGGAAGAGGCCGCTAAGATTGAGGCCAAGCGCACCACCGCTCCAAAGCCAGGCGCTCGCAAGAAAGATAACCGCACCAAGAAACAGCGGAAGAACGACAATTAAACAGCTACTGAGGAGATTCTCATAGTGTCCGAGATGGACCCGTCTGCAGTATTTGGCTCTCGCCTGCCGCTCGCGCAGGAATACCACGATTCGCTCGCTACAGACGGGTCCACTCGTGGTTTTATCGGCCCGCGCGAGGTACCGCGGCTGTGGGAGCGCCACATCTTAAACTGCGCCGTCATTGAACAAGTCATTCCGGAAGGCACCACGGTTATCGATGTCGGCTCTGGTGCCGGGCTGCCCGGCATCCCGCTGGCCATCGCCCGCCCCGATCTGCATATCACGCTCATTGAGCCGCTTTTAAAGCGCTATAACTACCTCAACGAGGTGACCGAAAAGCTGGGGCTAGATAATGTCACCGTGTTGCGAGGGCGCGCGGAAGAAGGCCCCATTAAAAAGGCAGTGGTCGGCGCGGATGTGGTGACCTCCCGCGCAGTAGCACCCCTGGGAAGGCTGGCAAAGTGGTCTCTTCCCTTGGTGCGTAAGGGCGGGGAAATGATCGCGCTGAAGGGTTCTTCTGTACACGAAGAACTAGAGCGCGATGCCGCGGATATTCAGAAAGCCGGCGGCGGAAAAGCCGAGGTCACGACCGTTCACGGAACCACGATTATCCGTGTCCCGCGCGTGAACTAAAGTAGACGGCATGACTAATCCGCGCCTTATCACCATTGCCAACCAGAAGGGCGGCGTAGGTAAAACCACCTCCGCCGCTAACTTGGCCGCAGCCCTTGCTACTGAAGGCAAGAAGGTATTGGTCATTGACCTTGACCCCCAGGGAAACGCATCGACCGCCATGGGCGCGGAACATAGCTCAGGGACTGATTCCAGCTATGAATTGCTCTTGGGTGATTGCACTGCGGAAAAGGCCATGCAGGCTTCCCCGCACAATTCCAACCTTTATTGCATCCCCGCGACTATCGATCTCGCCGGCGCGGAAATTGAGATGGTCTCTCTCGTGCGCCGCGAGTTTCGGCTTTACGATGCCCTGCATAAAGGGTTCCTAGAAGATCACGGCTTTGAATACGTCTTTATCGATTGCCCGCCATCTTTGGGCTTGCTGACGATCAATGCCATGACGTGTGCGGAAGAAGTCATCATTCCTATCCAGTGCGAGTACTACGCACTGGAGGGCGTGGGCCAGTTACTGGGCAATATCACGATGATTCGCGAGCACCTCAATGAAGATCTCCATATCTCTGCGGTGCTCCTTACCATGTATGATGCACGTACGCGTTTGGCTGAGGATGTGGCCGATAACGTTCGTGAGCAATTTGGCGCCGTTGTCATGGGCAATGTCATCCCGCGTTCCGTGCGCGTCTCAGAGGCACCTGGTTACGGGACCACGGTGATTGATTACGCCCCTTCATCCACGGGTGCACGGGCGTATCTCGCCGCGGCTCGCGAGCTCAACAGGCGCGGTGATTATCGCCCGCATCCCACTACGGGGGCGATTGGCGTGAGCCCCGAAATTTATGCGGAATTGGAAGGATAGGATTTCATGGCAGAACAAAAGCAAGGTGGCCTAGGCAAAGGCTTGGCCGCTCTCATCCCGTCCGGCCCCGACGCGCCCACCCGCAAGCCACGGCTGGGTGATTCCGCCGCAGATATTATCTTGGGAAATTCCACGGGCAATAGCGAGCGTAAGGCACGCGGTGAGAAGCGCGTGAAGGGCGCTCCCACCATCCAACAAGGCTCTGGGTCCAAGTCCTCCAAGAAGCGGCAAGCTACGCCGGCAGCAATCGGGGCGACCTACCGCGAGATTTCCGTGGGGGAAATCGTCCCGAACCCCAAGCAGCCGCGTACCGTTTTTGATGAGGATGAGCTCAGCGAACTGGTTCATTCCATCCGCGAATTCGGCCTCCTGCAGCCGGTCGTCGTCCGCCCCTCCGAGGAGGGCGGATTTGAGCTCATCATGGGTGAGCGTCGTTGGCGCGCCTCCTCCAAGGCTGGTTTGGCCACCATCCCTGCCATCGTGCGCGATACCAAAGATGACAACCTGCTGCGCGATGCCCTGCTGGAAAACATTCACCGCGTCCAGCTCAACCCTTTGGAAGAGGCACACGCCTATCAGCAGCTTTTGGAAGAGTTCGGCGTTACCCAGAACGAACTAGCGGACCGCATTGGCCGCTCCCGCCCGCAGGTGACCAACATGCTCCGCCTGTTGCGGTTGCCTGTGGAAGTGCAAAAGCGAGTCGCCGCAGGCACCCTCTCGGCTGGTCACGCCCGCGCTATCTTGGGCCTCGATGACAAGGAAGCGATGGACTACATCGCGGACCGGGTTATTTCGGAAGGCCTGTCCGTGCGCGCCACCGAGGAAGCCGTGACGCTGTATAAGCGCGACGGGAAGCCTGCGGAGAATAAGAAGAAGTCTCAGGTACCGCAGCCGCAATTTTTCACCGACTCGGCTGAGCGCCTCTCAGATCGCTTCGATACTAAGGTCACCGTGACCATGGGTAAGCGCAAGGGCAAGATGGTCGTAGAATTTGGCGACCAAGAAGACTTCGAGCGCATCATGGCGCTGATGGAGCGGGATAAATAACTGGCTCCTGCGGCAGGTTCCCCAGGTACCTGCCGAGTTCCCATCGTTAGTGCCCTCCTCTTCAGAGCGAGGGCACTATTTTTTAGAAAAGATGAAGTGGCCCTTGGCTTGTTCTTCCTCGTGTTCGGCGCCAAGCGGGATGCCCTTGCGCTCGCGCAGGAGTAGGGCTGCAATAAATCCGACGATGCTTGCGGAGACAAGATAGACGGATACCGCAAAGGTCGTGCCCGTTGCTTCTACCAACGCTGCGGCGATCATCGGGGCGAAGGCGCCGCCGAGGACGGAACCAATGGCATAAGTAATCGATACGCCCGAGGCACGGATGGATGCGGGGAAAAGCTCGGTATACATGGCAGATTGCGCACCGTAGGTTAACCCGAGTCCTACCGTCAGGAAGATGAGGGCGGCATAAAGCAATCCCAGGGACGCCGTATTTACCAGCGGGAAAAGGGCCGCTGCGCCGATTGCTTGAATGACAAATCCGATGAGATATGTCGCGCGGCGCCCGATGTAGTCCGATAACCAGCCGGCGAAAAGGGTAAAGATGAGCCACGTGAAGGCGGATAGGGTGACGGCATTGAGGACATCGCCACGCGCGAGCGAGACCGGGCCCTCGGGGTTGGTGGCGTAATTTTGGATATAGCCACCGGTGGTCATATAGCCCACGGTGCCATTGCCGGCAAAGACTAGGGCCGCGACGAGGACAAGCGGGAAATACCGCTTGAAAAGGATCCCAATGGGGTTTGCCGCCTCGCGTTTCTTATTATCCGAGATCTCTTGAAAGACCGGTGATTCATCTACGCCGACGCGGACGGCGTAACCGATGATCACGAGGACAAAGGAAAGCAAGAACGGCACGCGCCAACCCCACTCAAGGAAGGCATCCCCTGGCGCGATGATGTTCATGATGGACAGCACGCCAGAGGACATCAGCAGGCCGATGGGGACTCCGATCTGTGGCCCAGCGCCGAAGAGGCCGCGCTTATCGTTGGGAGCGTGCTCAACTGCAAGCAGTACCGCTGACCCCCACTCTCCCCCGGCAGAGATGCCTTGGATGATGCGGAGGAAAATCAACAGGACGGGAGCCCATACTCCCGCCGTATCGTAGGTAGGCAGGAGGCCAATCAGTGTGGTGGCCCCGCCCATGGCAAAAAGGGTGACCATGAGAACGAGGCGGCGGCCAAGGCGGTCACCAAAATGGCCCGCTAGGAACGCGCCAAGCGGGCGAAACAGGAAGGACAGGCCCACGGAGGCGAAGGAGACGATGCTGGCTACCCCGCCTTCTAGGGGGCCGAACATCACCTGGTTGAATACCAGGCCGGCAACTGCGGCATAGAGAAAGTAGTCATACCATTCAATCGCTGTTCCGATTGTGGTGGCAGCTACCACGCGGCGAGTTTCTTTTCTGGAAATTGGGGCGGAGGTTGTGCTGCCCATAATGAGAATCCATTCACTGTGTAGTAGTCAATAACTGGACTGATATTACACGGTGGCTACGCCACAAAAGAATGCCTGCGCCCCAAACCTAGCGTGGAGGGCTAAGCCTGCTCCGCCTGAAGAAGCTCGGAGAATTTGTAGGTGCCGGTAATGGCGGTGTCTTGCTCCATGAGGTACATGCGCTTGACGGCGATGACGATTGCTTCTGCAATATCGTCACGGCGCTTTGGGTTGGTCAGGATTTTGACGTCCTCAGGGTTGGTGAGATAACCTAAAAAGATCTGTACCACCGGCATTTGCGTCAGGCGCAAGAGATCCCAAGTGCGGCCATGGTTGGAACAGTCCTGGAGATCGGTGCGTGCCACTATTTCACGCTGGATGAAGCCGGAAAGGGTTTCACCAATGAGTGAGGAGTTTCCGGATTCGGACCCAAAGTAGAACGTGGCGACGCCATGGGCCTTTTCGTTGGGATAAGAATCGCACGCCAAAGAGATGACCATATCGGCATCAAAGGCATTGGCCAGCTCGGCACGTGATTGCACGTCCGCATCATCGGTGCGGGGGCGCGAAATAATGGTTTCCATGCCGGCGGCGATCATGCGGCCTTCGATGCGTTGGGTGAGATCCCAGAGGATTTCTTGCTCAGAAATATCACCAAAACGGCCCTTGACGGTGAAGCCGGAGTCCCGGCCGCTCAGTGCAGGGTCAATGACCACGCGCTTGCCAGCCAGTTTCGGCCCGGCATTGCGCACGCGCTCGCGTTCTACAATATTGTGCGCTGAACCGCCGGTGATGCGGCGGCCGAGCAAGCTGAGCGCGCGAATGGTCGCGGGCCCACACACGCCGTCTTCCTGTAGCCCGCAGTTGTGCTGGTATTCGGTGAGTGCAGCGTGGGTAGTGCGGCCAAAATGGCCATCGACGCGATCTTGATAAAACCCAAGCTCTTGTAGCTGTTGCTGCAATTGAGAGATGTCATCGCCCACCAACGCATTGGTGGGTTCGTAGCTCAATACGCGGCTGCCCAGGGTATAAGAGGCTTGGCGCAATTCGCGCAGGGTGAGATCGTCGATCTCTCCCGTTGGGAGGATGCCGCGAGACTGCTGGAATGCCTTGAGCACTTCAGCGAGATCGGCATCAAAGGTCTTATCAGTCTCGGAGTACTTCTGCTTTTTCCAGGCAGACAGTTCCCCCGTGAAATCTGATAAGAGGCCAAGGTGAGCCAAGGTGGCGCGAGCTTCAGCTACGCGCACACTTGAATCACCAACCCGAAGAACGCGATTCACGCCTTTCACCCCTTCCACGGCCCTAGGACTTTGGGCCGCATGGCAGATTTCCTACTCGTTAACTTTAGTAACAAGATTAACAGCTATAGCTGTTTTTTCACTTGCGCCACGATGTCATCTTTAGAACGCAGGCCGACGAACTCATCGACCTTCTCGCCATTGTTGAAAATCAATACATTTGGGATGGACATGATTTGGAACATGGCACCGAGGTTTCGTTCTTCATCGACGTTGACCTGGGCGATGGTGACCTCACCGTCGAGCTCATCTGCGACCTCTTCCAAGATCGGAGACAGCTTCTTGCATGGCCCGCACCATTCCGCCCAGAAGTCCACGACGACGGGTTTATCCGACTCGATAACATCAGAACGGAATGTTTCAGTGGTTACCTTTTTGACGTTACTCATACTGGATCTAACGGTTTGCAGCCAAGAATTGTTCCGCATCCATGGCAGCGCGGCAGCCAGATCCCGCGGCCGTGATGGCCTGCTGATAGTGATCATCTACCAAGTCACCGCAAGCGAAAACGCCAGGCAGCGAGGTCTTAGTGGAGGGCTGATCAACCTCAACGTAGCCGTTGTCGTTCAGCTTTACCTGGCCGTTGAGGAAGGACGAGCGCGGATCGTGGCCAATGGCAACGAACATGGCGGTCACATCCAAGGTGGAGGTTTCCCCAGTCTCAACGTCCTTGAGCTCTAGGCCGCCGACCTTGCCGTCATCTTCAAGCACGCGCTCGACAACCTTGTTGGTTTCCCACTTAATCTGCTCGTTCTCCTGGGCGCGGTCCAACATGATCTTGGAGGCGCGGAAGTTTTCGGAGCGGTTCACAATGGTGACAGACTCCGCGAACTTGGTCAGGAAGGTAGCTTCCTCCATGGCGGAATCGCCGCCGCCGATGACGGCGATATTGTGTCCCTTGAAGAAGAAACCATCGCACGTAGCGCAGGTGGAAACACCGCGGCCGGAGAGCTCTTCCTCGCCGGGAATGCCAAGGTGGCGCGGTGCGGCGCCGGTGGCGAGGATTACCGTGCGGGCTTCAAATACCTCATCGCCTACGTGGAGCTTTTTAATATCGCCCTCCAACTCGACGGAGTCGACGACTTCCATGCGCAGATCCGCGCCAAAGCGGATTGACTGTGCGCGCATTTCTTCCATGAGCTCTGGGCCCATGATGCCCTTTTGGAAGCCCGGGTAGTTCTCTACCTCGGTGGTGTTCATTAATTCGCCACCGTATTCAAATCCCTCAAATACAATGGGGCTGAGTTCAGCACGAGCGGCATAAAGCGCGGCGGTATAACCGGCAGGTCCGGAACCTACGATGGCAACATCGTGGACGGTCATTGCTAACTCCCTAAAATCACAGTGTCATTTTGCGTAACGTCAAGAGTCTACCCGCCAGATTGCGAATCGTTCATATTGCAAAGGCTCGCCGCAGCGAAATTGATGCAAGAATGATGCGATATCGAGATGTTAACCGATGGCTTCGCGCAAGACCTCCCGCGCGCGTGCCCGGCGAGATTTAACGGTGCCTGGCTTTACGCCCTGGGCGGTGGCAACTTCGTTGACGCGGAAGCCGGCGACATCGGTAAGCATGAGGGCTTCGCGCTGATCTTGCCTTAATAGCTCCATGGCCTCGCGGACGACGAGCTGCTCGGCAAGATTTTCAGATGGGTTATGCGCCAGCAGTGGATTGCGATCATCGGCAAAATCATCGCTATCGAGCGAGGCGTTTTCCCTATTAGCCCGGTGATTTAAATAGTCGTAGCCGGTGTTTTTCACCAGGCGGTGCAGCCACGTGCTTAAGGCCGATTCCCGCCGGTAATTATGGAGATTGCAGCTAGCGCGCAGAAAGGCTTCTTGCACGACATCCTGCGCGTCATATTCATTCCTTGTATAACGCCGCGCCACGGTGGTCAGCCGCTTGCGGTGGCGTTCCACGATGGCGGAAAAGGCTTTATTATCCCCCTCGATGAAAGCATCAACTAATTCTTCGTCGCTGTGGTCAGGACTTAATGGCATCTGTAGATTCCCCCCGGATCAACAAGTGTTAAAGCAATTGTGACCCGAGGGGAACTCCGGCGCGAGCCGGCGGCGGTACAGTCTATTGACCCGCCTACTGCTGAGCGCGCACGCGCAGGGTGCGGCGCAGGTGATCGCGGCACTCTAGGAGTACGCGGCGCAGCGCACCCGGTAGATCCTTGTGCAGGAGATCCGTGGTGGCGGACTCCGCCATGGAAGATTCCGGGTAGAGGCCGCGGATCAGCCGGTTGGCTATCTCAATGGGGTGGTTATCCCAGATTTCTTCGACGCGGCGGAAGAACTCTTCGGCGAATTCTTCCTGCAGCTCCGCCGAGCGCGGGGCATTAAAGCCGGCCAGCAGGGCATCGACCTCCGCATTGGAGTACTCCCCTGGCGTTAGCGCGCTATTGAAGGCGGCCCGCTTGGTCTGCGGCGTGGGGAAGGCGTGGCTAGCGCCCAAGAATTCGGCGGCGCCGGTCAGCGTATTATCGCGCTGCTTTTCTGCCTCCAACTCATCCAGTTTGACGGCGTCGCGGGCGGCTAGGGCGCGCAGGATGGACCAGCGGATCTGCGGATCGAGGCGCAGGCCCGCCACCGCGCCGGCGAGCAGGTCACGCAGGCGATCGGTGCCGGAGTCCTTAGGCGTTGCGGCCAGTGCGGCAATGGAGGTGCGGGCCAGAATGAGCTGCGCATCGGAGCCCGGATCCGCGGCGTCGAGCTGTTCCCACAGTGCATCGGCGAATTCGGCGCGCACCTGCTCGCGGCGGTCTTCGGCCACATAGTGCTGGATGGCAAAGTGCGCATTGCCGTAAGCGGTGGTCAGCAGCGTGGCATTGGTCTCTGCGGGCGCGTGCTTGGCGACGACCCCCACGTACTCCTCCGCATTCCATTCCCCGTCCCTAGTGAGGTTCCACAACGAGGTCCAGATGACCGCGCGGCTAAGCCCATCCTGGACCTCGGAGAGGTGATCGCTGATGGTGGCAAGCGAAACGTCGTCGAAGCGGACCTTGGTGTAGGTGTGGTCGGCATCGTTAAGCAGCAGCAATGCCGGGGCCTTCTCCCCCGCCGCCTCATCCACGATGGTGCGGTGGCCACCGGCGGGAAGGTCGATGTCGAATTCGCGGTACTTGTGCAAGGAGGCATCAAAAAGCGCCACGCTCAGGCGGTGTGGCCGCGTCGTATCCTCGGCCTCGGCGCTCACCGCGAGCTCGGTGATCTTGTCGCCCTCCGTGTGCAGCTCCGGGGTAAGTGTATCCGGCCCCCAGGTGCGCAGCCACGCCTTTGACCAGGAATCGAGGTCGCGGTCGGTGTGCTTTTTCAGGGCAGTGAGCAGGTCATCGAAGGTGGCCGCGGCGAAGGCATGCTCCTGGAAGTAATTCCTTGCGCCCGCGTAAAAATTATCGCGGCCTACGTAGTGCACGAGCTGCTTGAGCACGGCCGCGCCCTTGGCATAGGTAATGCCATCGAAGTTCTGGCGCGCGGCATCCACGTCTGGGATCTCGGCCTTGATGGGGTGCGTGGTGGGAAGCTGATCCTGCAGGTAGGCCCAGTTCTTGCGCTCGCCAGCGAAGTTGACCCACGCCTCTTCGTAGGCGGTGGCGTGCACGGAGGCATCGGCGCCCATGAACTCGGCAAAGGACTCCTTGAGCCAGAGATCGTCCCACCACTGCGGGGTGACAAGATCGCCGAACCACATGTGGGACATCTCGTGCAGGATGGTATTTGCGCGAGCGGCCTTCTGGCTGTGCGTGGCCTTAGAGCGGAAGATATAGCTTTCCGTAAAGGTCACCAGGCCCGGGTTCTCCATCGCGCCGAGGTTATATTCCGGTACGAAGATGGAATCGTACTTACCCCAAGGGTAAGCAAAGCCGAAATTCTCGTGGAAATAGTCCATGCCCTGTGCGGTAAGCTCCAAGATCTCCTCGTCCAAGTACTCAAACATGGAGGCGCGGGCAAAGGCGCGCAGCTGCGCGGAGTGCTCGCCATCCGGCGAGGTCCAGACGCGTTCTTGATACTGATAAGGCCCCGCGGCAAAAGAGGTGAGGTACGTCGAGAGCGGCGGGGTGGGCGCAAAGCGAACCGTGGCATTGTCCCCCTGCTCCTCGCGCTCGGTCTCCGGCTGGTTGGAGAGGATCTGCCAGTCCTTCGGCGCGGTCATGGCGACGTGGAACGGCGCCTTGAGGTCGGGCTGCTCAAAGCAAGGGAAGATGCGGCGGGCATCGGAAGGCTCGAGGTGCGAGTACAGATAGGTCGCGTCATCGGCCTGGTCGTGCATGCGGTGCAAACCCTGGCCCGTACGCGAGTAGCGCGAGGTGCCGCTGATCTCAATGGTTAGCTCCTCCCCCACCGGTAGCCCGTGGAGGCGGATAAGGCTGCCATCAAAGTCGATGTCCTGCGCCTGACCGTTAACTGTTACCTGCTCTACCGATTCTCCCAGGTAGTCCAGGAAAAGCTCGGGCTCGGTGGTGGTGAGCTCGATGCAGCTCGTCGCGCCAAACGTGGGGCTTTCCTTCACCTGAGATAAGTCCAAATGCAGGTGGTATGCCCGCAGGTCTACTGCTGCGGCGCGCTCTTGGAGTAGCTCGTGCTGGGATTTATAGCATTGTGTCGTCATAGTTAGAAACTATAGTTACCGCAGAAGCTGGGCTCAGGAAGATGTGCTCCTGAATCTGCGAGGAGCATTTCAACCGGCGACAATCCACCGAGTATTACTGCCTCTTTGTGGGCCCGATGGATCGATCGTGGCTTGTCCCATTTTTTTCAAATGGCGCAGGATATCAGTTATCACCTTTCTGTCGACACCTAGTTCCTCGGCCGTCTCCCGTGCGGAGAGTACTTCGCCTGCTTCAAGCTGTGCCAAAATCCAATCTTGCACTGAGGCCGATGAAATTGCTCCTTGTTTATTCAATCCCATGAGTTTCCTCGCGTCACCAGACAGGATCCATTCCCCGGCGTTCCGAAGCCTTTCCAGGTATCCAATAGACGAATACCACTGGAGAATATCTTGGGCTTCTTGCTCGGTGACCTGCATTAGAGCGGCTGTGGATCGGTTGAGCAAAATCTTGTGATCCATGAGTTGGCGTGCGATAAGTAACCCATTGATACTTTCGAACGCCTTGTCCGGGTAATGGTCGTTTAATTTAGCTAACGCATAGACAAAGTCCTTGTCTACCTCACCAGAAGATAGGCTTACTTCGACAAAATTCTCCGCTGTATGCAAAGCCGGGGTATGGCGTCCACTAGCTAACATCGCTGCCCACATGCGGTCGAAACCCCGTGAAGATTCCTCTGCAAGGTCCAGCATTCTTAAGGCAGCCATGAGTCGCGGATTGCGGGGAATCGATTGAGTAGTTAAGATTCGCTTTTCTGTGACTCCCACTGGCAACGGTCCTGGTGACCACACAGTAAGCGCTGTCGGTGATTGGTCAATGACTACTGCACTACTAGCATCCCAATCCCTGTGTGCGAGAGCGTTAGAAATGACCTCGTCCACTGCGGTCTCAGGAAAGGCTGGGATAGAAATCTCTTGCCCGTTTGGGAAGGTCACGCGTGCAACTTCTGTTCGTGCTGCGGTTGCTACGAGCTCTTTTAGCCTCAGGTAGGCGGTGATCAAAGGTGCAGATATTTCCGTGGCCTGGGGATCTCCTCCAGGTACCTCACGGGCCAAGTGCCTGATGGTAGTTCGACTGTTGGCTGGAGTAATGAACAGGATTTCTGCGGCGTAGGTTAACTGACCATCGCGGGTGAGAAGACCGAGCTCGGAAAGTAGTTCATTGGTCGTGTGGGGTACTCGATCTAAGGAACCTGAAGCCGATCGTGCTTTTTTGAGGAGCCGGCGCGCTTGATCGATGGCTGTAGCATCCAAATCTTCGAAAGAATATCGGGACTCAGCTGCAGAAAAGTCCGGATTTGCGCGCTGAAAGGCGATGGAGCGCCGCTCTTCTTCAGAAAGTGGCACGCACGAGGTGCCTCTGCGAATGCTGGCCTGCCCTTTCGGGCGTTGGTAAAGTGTCAACCCCTTGGGAATTCGCAGACAAATAAGCCGCTGACCGCAATAGTTAAGTTCAGTTCCTTCTACTCTGATTCCAGGTTGAGTACCATTAAATATTTTCTGCTCAATCCATTCGATGCTGCGTGAGGTTCCGGTAAAAGCTGCGGCACCTGCCCTTTTATCTGAAACGCCCAAGACGATATGGCAAACCCCGGCGTTCGCGTTGGAAAAGCATATGGTTTCATCAATGAGGAATTCAGTAAGTGAAGCATCTGGGTTTCGATTCTGTGGATGTGTTGTGGGATCTTCTTTGAAGTCCAAAACCTGACTCTCTTGGCTATCGGCGGTAGCACCTTCCTCGATAGCTTTGAGAGCTGCGTAAACGGCCTGCAATTCTGCCTCAGACATAAATGAATGCTAGCACAAGTTGTTTCAAACAACTTGTGCACAACTCCTCGAAGCTTAATTACTCGATTACAACAGATGTGCTGGTCAGAAGAGTAGCAAGTTGTTTGAAGTTGTTTACCTTAAAATCGCGCGGCGATTCCAGGGTTTTAAACGAGGGACCTAGGAATTTCTTTAAAAACCCAGCCTAACTTCGATATTTTGGGCAAACTGCTACTTCCGGCGGGGGTGCTAACTCGCGAATACTTGGGGCTTCACGGAACCCAGAAGTTGTTTGAAATAACTATACACAACTCTCAACTAATATAATTCGGTCGCTTCTTCATACCTGCAGCTCAAGGTATAAATTCAAGTTGTTTGAAGTTGTTGTGGAGTTGTTTTGTGCTGGCCGAGTAATTGCCCAGACAAGGCACCAAACCTGAAAGATTTGCCTGGGGAATACGACTAAAGCCCGCGGCCGGGCGGATACGCGGCGCGGGCTTTAGTTATTGGTAACCAGGAGGCTGTGAGAGCCCAAGGTTTTCAAAGAAGTGCGATTACTGCTTGATGGCAGAAACCTCGAGCTCGATCTTGATGTCTTCAGAAACGAGGACGCCGCCGGTCTTGAGCGGAGCGTTGAAGTCGATGCCGAAGTCCTTGCGGTTGATCTTGGTCTGCGCCTCGAAGCCCAGGCGGAAGTTGCCGAATGGGTCTTCAGCGGTAGCGACCTCTTCAACCTTGAGGTCGACGGACTTGGTGGTGCCCTTGATGGTCAGGTCACCGGTGACGGTGCCGTTGCCGTCCTCATCAACGTTGACGTTGGTGGTGGTGAAGGAAAGCTCTGGGTACTCCTCCACGTTGAAGAAGTCTTCGTTCTTTACGTGGCCATCGCGGTCCTCGTTGCCGGTGGAGATGGAAGCAGCCTTGATGGTGGCCTCTGCGGTGGAGTCAGCGATGTTCTCGGCGACGTTGATGGTGCCGTCGAACTCACCGAAGTTGCCGCGCACCTTGGTAACCATGGCGTGCTTGGTAACGAATCCGATGACGGTGTGCTCTTTGTCGATGGTGTAGGTACCTGCTGCGAGGGACATGGTTGTTTCTCCTAACGTTGTTGTTGATGTAACACCAACTACGATACCCGATTGGGCGTTTTAGTCAAGCCTTGAAGTAAAAATTCTTTTTCCAACCCGCTGACCTCGGCATTAAGGATGGCCTACAAGCTGGACCTCCCCCAGTGTAACCTCTTTTGCCTTAGGCAGTTCCGTGATGACTATGAGCGCGGCATCGAATTGTTGGGGCGCTTCTTTTAGCTCCAGCTCCTCGTTTAAGTGCTTGAACTTTCCTTCCGCCAATTTGGGAAGAGAGCTCAGCTGCGGGTGCTTCGGATCGAAATCGTCTTTATTAACGCCATAGATTTCGTAGTGCGCGCCATTGGACCTGGTGTGGGTCACGGTCATGACAGAAAGGTGGGCCGGGTTATCCAGGGTGACCAAGGCGCCGGAACCGGATTCCTTCGTGGACCAGGTGGTGATCGTCTTGCCATCGATAAGCTGCTCATTATCCTCGCCATCTGGCACCGTGATGGCGGATGATTCCTTGAGGTGCACTGGCGGGGTATCCGGGATCATCGTGGAGCCCTGCACGGTTTCGGTAACCGAACTGGTCTTTTCTACATCGCTGAGCAGGGACATCACCCACGTCGTCAGCGCCGCCATGCCCACGACGAAGATGGTGGCGAAAATGCCGATGACCACGACGCCAGAGCCCGAGTAACCGCGGCCGCCAAAGCCGGGTTCTTGCTTCGGATCCTCTTCCTGCGTGGGCTCATCTTCAACGACCACGGGGAGGGCCTCCGTCTTTTCTTCCTGCTCTTCCGGGGCAAATTCGCGCAGGCGCTTGGCGATGCCCGCCGAGGTCAGCCCCTCCGCCTCCTGCAGCTCTTCCAGCTTCTCTTCGCGGGTCTCTGCATCCGCAGCATCAAAGGCCAGCCGTGCCTCTTCGAGGCGCTCTGCGGCCTCATCGGCGGTGAGATTGGCGTCATCGGAAATATCGCGCAGCTTCTTCGGCGATGGTTCGGTCGATTCAACCAGCATGCTTAGCGCGGAGCTGAGGGCCTCGCGGTCGCTTTCTGCAGACGTCCCATCCAGCACCGCGGGGAAGGCAACCTTGACGATGCCGGAGGTGGATACGCGGAAGCGGTCGCGGTGCTCCACGCCGAGGATGAGGCCGGCGTCGTGGGCCGTGGCGGCATCGGCAAACAGCGGCGCGGTAGCGCGGGCAACGGAATTGGGATCGAGGTTATCTGCCTCTGCCACCTGCTTGAGGGAGGTGCCCTCAAACCAATCCGCCACCACCAGGCAGCCGGTGCGGTAGGACAAAATCTCGATATTATCCGCCATGGTCTCTAGGTTGAGCTCGGCCAAACGCCGCGTATTGCGGGAGATTTCGGCGGAGCGGCGGGCAGAGACCGTGGGCGTCGACGGCGCGATGGGTGCCTGGGTATTGGTATCGACGAACGTCAGCGCCACGAGGCGGCCGGTGGCTTGTTCGCGGGCTTGCCAGAACCGGGCGCCGGATACAGCGCCGTGATCCTGCAGGAGGCGGAAGCGACCGTCCGATACGGGGGCGCCGGGGACCAAGCGCGGGCCGCGGACGATACCGGCGGACATTGGTGGCGGGACCAAGGTGGCATTGAAGGAATCCTGTGTATAGACCGGCTGGATTTCCTGCAGGTCTGGTTCCTCGACCTCGATGGCCTTGGAATTGTCCACCGTGATGAACCGGGACATTCCCGGGATGCGCTGGAGGGCGCGCGCCAGGTTCTGCACCTCGGGCAGGGAGGACTTGGACAGAACCAACCCAGTGATAATCACAAAGACGATGCCCAGCACGACGACATTGACCAGCGAGACGATCGAAGGCAGCTGCTCCGGCAAGAACAATTGCACGAGCCAGTACAGCGCCCACGAGACAACCAGGCCTACCGCGCCGGCACCGGAGGACCACAGGACCGTCTGGGTCACGGCCTTGCCGCCCAGGCTGCCCAGCTTGCGCTTGAGCAGGAAGCCGCCGATGACCGCACCGGAGACAAAGCCAAAGCCGTTGGCGGTACCGAGGAGGATGACCACCCGGTCTGGGTTGCTGGTCATCAGCGGTGCCAGCAAGGTCAGCACGATCTTGGTCAGCGTGATGCCGGCAATGATGAAGGTGGGCGTCCACGCCTCTTCCCTGGCGTAGAAAACGCGCAGGTGCAGCAGCACCAACGCATATGGGATCAAGGTAAAGGCGGAAAAACTGATGGTGAGGCCGAGCTGCTCTGCGCTATCCGCGCCGTAGGCGCCGTACTGGAATAGCGCGCGGGCGATGGGCACGCCGAAGCCCGTCATGAAAATGACGATGGGGATTAGCGCGATGAAGGTCAGCTTGGTACCCAAGGTGAGGTCGCGCACCACGGCATCGACATCGCCATCGGCGGCATTGCGCGAAAGCCGCGGCATGATGGCGGTCAACAAGGTCACGCCGATAACGCCGTACGGCACCTGCAGCATCAGCCATGCGTTCTGGTACACCAGCGGCGCACCGGCATCGGCATACGCCGCCACACGGGAGGTGATGACGTAACCCAGCTGGGAGATGGCCACGTAGGTAATAATGGCCAGCGCCATGCCGCCGAATTGCTTGATGCGGGCATCGAGGCCCCACTTCGGGCGCAGGTTGATGCCGGCCTTTTTCAGGTACGGCACAAGGATAAAGCACTGCACGATCACCGCCGTGGTGGTGCCCAGGCCCAGCAGCATGATGTGTGGATCCGCCACCGGCGTAGGTTCGTGCGGGTCGAGGCGGCCTGGCAAAAAGCGATACGCCAGCAGGACGCTGATGGAGATGATGTTATTGACCACCGGCGCCCAGGCGCCAGGGCCAAAGATATTCTTGGTATTTAAGACCGCTTGGAAGAGGGCGAAAAGGCCGTAAAACAGGATCTGCGGCAAGAGCAAGAAGGCCAATGATGCTGCCTGCACGGCATTGGCCTTGGAATCTTCAGGCAGCATCATCCTTGTTAAGAATGGTGCGAAGATAACGGAGAGGATGGTAACGATGCCCAGGATCGAAAACGCCAGGGTAAAAAGTCTTCGGACGAAGGTTTCGCCGCGGTCCGAGTCCTCCTTCTCCGCGCGCACCAAGACCGGAACCACCAGTGAGGTCAGCACCGCGCCCAGCACGATTTCGGTGACCAGGTTGGGGATCTGGTTGGCGCTGCTAAAGGCCGTACCCACAGTGGCACCAAGGGTGGCGCCGATCAGCATCTGCCGCAGGAAGCCGGTGATGCGCGAGAGCAGCGTGGCGATGGCCATCGTTCCCGTCGCGCGGATGACGTCCTGATTGGAGGCCTCGATCTCCGCATTGCGGCCAGTCAGCGCGGACTTATCTTCCTCAGGGGGAACGGTCGTGTTCTGCACTGAGGGGGTGGGCCGCTTTTCTGGTACCGGTGCGGGCGGAGAGGCGCGCACGATGCGGCCGCGCGCGCCGGCGGTAACCGGGACACGGTTTTCTTCCGCATTGGGGGCGGTATCCGTGGGGTCTACCGCGCCTGCAGGTGCCTTCTCCGCGTGGTGGGCCTGGCGGCCATCTTTTTCGGTCATAGAGGATACAACTTCAACTTTTACTTTTCAGCCTTGTGATTTTTGCGTCGGTGACGGCCAAGCCGAAAGAGCGTAGCCAAAACCAGCGCGAGAGCGCCGGCTATGCCGGCAGCGTATAAGGTTACGATACCGGCACGTGTCTGCACCGAGATAGTGATGGGCTGCGAAATGGTCTGATCTTTAGGAGTGGCCAGCCACAGCCCAATGTCCGTGCGATCCGCATCCTTCGGCATATCAGCGGTCATGGATACAGTAATAGAGCCCTTAGCGGGAATACGGACGCTTTTGGGCGTGTTGAGCCGCGCGCCATCGGGGGCATCGTATTGCAGCTTCGCCTCCACCGGCAATGGCAGGCCATTTTCGGCCACGATGAGCAGCGGCGATGACTCAGATACGCGGGTATAAACATTGCCCGGCGGGATGAGGGAGACGGAATCGCGCAGATCCCGCAGCGTATTGGAGTGCATCTCCATGGTGCGGGAAAAGGACTGGCGCGCTGCGGCGTGGGTGCTCAAGCTATCGCGATTATTCAGCGATAAGGAATTGAGGAGATCGCGGCGCAGTGGCAGCACGAATTCAGAGCGCGTCATGGTGATATCAGGGTCATCCACCACGATATTCATTAGCTCATCGGTATAGCGCGCCTGTTGCTCAACGCGGGCCAATTCGGGCTCCGAAAAGACCGCCGGATCGATAAAGGGGCTGCCGGTGGGAGCGTTCGGATCGCCCTGCTGCAATTCCACCGCGCTGATCCCGCGGGGACGGGAGTGGCCGGAGTCGAGCAAGTCTTCCGCGGCGGCGAGTGCATGCTCGGCCGCGCTAGGGTCTAAGTAGTTGGGAAGCTTGGCCACGGTATCTTCCCCGCCCGCGAGGCTGAGGGCCGCCCCGCCCGTGATGGCGCGGGACAGAGCAGAATCTTTGGCGTAGTCATAGCGCAGCTCCGGGTTGGAATAGCCAACCGTCTGCGGCTTGGAGCCGGTTTGGGATAGCAGGGCGCCGAGGGAGGCATCGAAAGTCGCGGCCTCGCCGGACCAGTTCGAGTTATCCGCAACAAGGGATGGCACCGGCAATTTTTGGTCAATATAGCCGGAACCTACCGCCAAGATATTGCTGGCCGGGGCCTTGCCCAGGACGCGTTCGATGGTCTGGTTGCCGCGCTGCAAACCCTCAAAGACAAGGGCGGGATTATTAGCCCTTGCTACCGCAGAGGCATTCGCATTGGCCCAGGGCATGGCGATGAAGCAATCCAACTCGCGCAGGCGTTCCAGCCACCGCTCGGCATCATTTTTCGCATCGCCTGGCTCCCCCTTGTCATCGTCACTGCCCCGCGACCAGGAATCGCGCAGGCGCTTGGGGCGATCGCCTTGGGCGGGGCGGGTGGAATTGACCGTATAGCCTTGCGACATGCGGTTGACGGTATCGAGCAGCGCGGGGTCGATGGCCACACAGCCCGCCCCCTGCAGGTCATGATCCTCGTAGGTAGAAACCAACCTATCGAGGCGGCCGCCTTCGCGCAGTTCGTGCCCTAACTCATCGGAGGACAAGATGAGCTCTTCTCCCCCAAGCCCGCCGGGGACGATGTCTAGGTTGGCGCTGATGGGATAGACCACCGTGAGATCGTGGGGTTGGGAATCCTCGACTTCGTCGTGTCCTTCTTCTAGTGCCGTTTCTTCCGGTGCCTCGGTATCTTTGGCATCCGTGGGGCCCTCGTCAGAGAATTGGGCCACAAAGCGCTCCTCCGCCAGGCTCACCGCATCGCCCTCGAGAGTGCCGGTCAGGGTAAAGAGCAGCGGATAAGCGCCCGGTTCATTGATGGCCAAGGTGCGCTCGGCATCTAAGCCACTGGGCACGGTGAAGCTTATTTCCCGGGTTTCACCTGGTTGCAGCGGTGCGGTGGTCATGCCCGAGCCATAATAAGGAAAATTACCGGTGGCCATTTCCGTCCGCGCTTCTGCCGCATCAGCAACGCTATCGCCGCGGCGGCTAGTTACCTGCAGATCTTCCAAGGGCTGATCGGTGGGGTTATGCACGCGGAACCGCAGCCGCATGTCAGTGCCTACGGTAAAGGGCTGGGCATCGATAAGATCCAGATCGGCGCGCTCCGGCCCGCGCGCTCCCAACCAGGCTTGGATATCCATCTGCTCGTCCGGAACAGAGTCCATTTGGGCCGCCGCGTTTGGTAGGAACAATCCCCAACCGGTAAGTACCGCGCAACCGCCGGCCGCAGCGAGTGATTTCAGGCGCTGGTGCATTAGCGTGGGGTCGCTTTCCCTGCGTCGGCTTCCTTTCGTGCAAGATCGGGGAGGAGATCGTGCGCGATGCGCGCGAGCTTGCGTTCGTCCGCGTACGCCAAGTGCTCGATGAGTTCAGAAACGGGGATCCAGGACACCTCGGTAACCTCTGGATCCTCATCGTTCATGATGCCGTCCACAAAGCGCAGTAGGTGGTGGTGCACCGTCTTGTGGATGCGGACGCCATCAGAAACGAACCAATAATCGATCACGCCGAGGTCAGCGAAAACCTCGCCGGAAATACCGGTTTCTTCCCATACCTCGCGCTCCGCGGTGACCTCCTTGGCCTCGCCATTTTCCACGTGCCCCTTGGGCATGGACCACAATAAACGCCCGCGACGGTCTAGGCGCCCGATAAGAGCCACGTAGACGCGGGACAGGTCCGCTTTACCGTTGCCGTCGACGCACTCGGCCAGCCCAGAGATTACGAGCCCGCCCGCAGAGGTCTCATCGCGGGTCTCCATGACGGTGGAGGCGCCGTGATTATTGCCGCCGCGTTGCTGCCTGCGCTGCTGGGTGTTGCGGCGCGTGCGGTTATCCGGCCGCCGCCGGCGCCGGCGCCGGTTACGGCTACGGCCGCCTCCTTTGGAGGGGCCTTGCGCGGAGCCTTGTTCTTGGTTAGTCATCCCTGCCAATCGTAGTAGACTCTCACCCGTGAATTTTCAGGACACTCAGTTAATCGGCGTTCTTGCGCGCGCGGAGTCTACCGTGAACTCGCTCAGTGGCTTATTGAGCGGGCTGGTAGACAAATTCAGCGCGCGCGGGCATGCCCTCTACCTCGTGGGCGGCTCGGTGCGCGATGCCCTCCTCGGCCGCTTGGGCAATGATCTGGACTTCACCACCCCAGCGCGCCCGGAGGTGGTCAAGGAAATCCTGGATGAGTGGGCCGAAACGGTGTGGGATACCGGCATCGCCTATGGCACTGTGTCCGCCGTGTACAAGGGCCAGCAGATTGAAATCACCACCTTCCGCTCCGATTCCTATGATGGGCAGTCCCGCAACCCCGAGGTCATCTACGGCGATAGCCTGGAGGGCGATCTGGTGCGGCGCGATTTCAAGGTCAACGCGATGGCCATTGAGTTGCTTGCCGATGCCACCTTTGAGTTCCACGATCCCCTTGGCGGCCTCCACGATGTGGCCAATAAGGTGCTCGATACCCCGGATAAACCGGAAATCTCCTTCCACGATGATCCGCTGCGGATGCTGCGCGCTGCGCGCTTTGCGTCCCAATTGGAGTTTCACGTGGCAGACCGCGTGGTAGCCGCCATGCGCGATATGGCGGCAGAGATTCAGCGCATCACGGTAGAGCGCGTCCAAGTGGAGCTGGATAAGCTCATGTGCGGCAAAGCCCCGTGGGATGGCATCGATCTGCTGGTCAATACCGGGATTGCGGATTACATCTTCCCGGAGATCCCCGCCCTGCGCATGACCACGGACGAGCACGCCCAGCACAAGGATGTTTACGCGCACTCGCTGAAGGTGCTGCGCCAAGCCATGGATCAAGAAGAGGACGGTCCCGACTTGGTATTGCGGTGGGCCGCATTGCTGCATGACATCGGCAAGCCCGATACCTTCGATAACACCGACGGCAAGGTTTCTTTCCACCACCACGAGGTGGTGGGCGCCAAGTTGACGCGCAAGCGCCTGCGGAAGCTGAAATACCCCAAGGCCACGACGGAAGATATTGGCCAGTTGGTCTACTTGCACATGCGTTTCCACGGTTTTGGGGAAAATCAATGGACCGATTCTGCCGTGCGGCGCTACGTCAACGATGCCGGTGACCTCCTCCCCCGCCTGCACAAGCTGGTGCGCGCCGATTGCACTACCCGCAATGCCAAGAAGGCGCGGCGTTTGCAGCGCACCTATGACCAATTGGAGGAGCGAATCGAGGAGATTGGCCGTAAGGAAGACCTCGCGCGGGTGCGTCCGGATCTCGATGGCAACGAGATCATGGAGATCCTAGGCCTCTCCCCTGGCCCCGAAGTGGGACAGGCGTGGTCCTATTTGAAGGAAATGCGCCTGGAGTACGGCCCCCTCGAGCGGGAAGAAGCTATTGCGAAGTTGCGCCAGTGGTGGGAGTCTAAACAGTGATGTTTGCCGATAGATTATTTAATGCCCTCGAGCGCAACGATCCCGCCCCTGGGCAATTACTCGTGTCCGCACCAGGGATGTTGTCCCCGGAATTCGCCCGCTCCGTCATCTTATTGGTCGAGCACAATGACATGATGACCTTTGGCGTGGACCTTACCAAGCGCTCAGAGGTGGCCATTTTTAATGTGCTCCCAGAATGGATGCCCGTCGTTGCTAAACCGCAGGCGCTGTATATCGGTGGTCCGCTCAACCAGCAATCCGTCGTGGGCCTGGCGCAGACCAAGCAAGGCGTGGACCCAGATAAAGAAGAACAGCTCAACCGCCTCGCACCGCGCCTAGCGCACGTGGATCTGCGCTCCAACCCAGAAGATATCGAGCCGCTGGTGACCGGCATGCGAATGTTTGCCGGTTACGCCGAGTGGGGTCCCGGGCAGCTGGAGGAAGAAATCGAGGCCGGCGAATGGTTCGTGGCGCCCGCCCTAGCGCAGGACGTGGTGGCCCCAGGCCCGGCCGATTTGTGGGCCGATGTCATGAAACGCCAGCCTATGCCCCTGCCGCTGTATTCCACCTATCCCGTGAATGTGGATGATAATTAATTCCTAGCGGCCGGTATGTGATCGGTTACACTGACCCGTATGCGCGAGGAAATCCACAAGGGCATTAAAGACACGTGGGCGGTGGCTCTCGGGCTAATTCCATTGGGCTTGGCTTTTGGCCTCCTGATGGTGCAATCCGGCTTTAGCTGGTGGTGGACGCCCATATTTTCCATCGTTATCTACGCCGGCTCTATGGAGTTTCTCGCCATCTCCATGGTTACCGGCGGTGTTTCCGCGCTGTCCTCGCTCCTTACCGGGTTTATGGTGAATTTCCGCCATATCTTCTATGGGCTAACATTCCCCCGCAAACGGATTAATTCCCCCGTGGGCAAGGCCTATTCCACCTATGCCCTCACGGATGAAACGTATGCCATCGTCTCGGCGCTCCCGCGCGAGGAGCGGCCTACCGGCACCCGCATTTTGAGCATACAAATCTTTTGCCAAATTCTGTGGGTAGGCGGCGGCATCGTTGGCGCGCTCGCCGGCCAGGTAATCCCCTCTTCCGTCGAGGGAATGGAATTCGCCCTCGTCGCCCTATTCGTTGTCTTGGCGATGGACTCCTTCCGCAACAATCAGGATCTGTCCCTACCGCTATCGGCCGCGGCCTTGGGCATCCTCGCCGCTTTCATCACCCCGGGGCAGCTGCTGATGGTCTCCCTGAGCGCCTATTTCTTGTTGCTCATCATTCGCTACCTGTCACCGCGCGCGGATAACGCGCTTACCTGGCGGCTGCAGCCCCTTCCCTCCACGACCGTGAAGGAGGATAACTAAATGCCGGACGGAGTCAGTTTAGGGGCGATTGCTGCAGTGCTCATCCCTGTAGGCATCGTGACCGTCTTATTGCGGGAGCTTCCCTTCTCCGCGAAGAAGTGGATGAAGGATAGCGAGTTCTTTTCGCTGCTGGGCTTGATGATGCCCGTAGGCGTCATGACCATCTTGGTGGTCTATGCCGTTGCCGGACAGGCGGATGGCACCGGCGGGCTGTGGCCGGTGCTCTTGGGCGTGCTAGTTACCGTCGGACTACACAAGTGGAAGCGCGATTCCGGATTATCCATATTCGGCGGTACCGCGTTCTACATGATCCTGGTGAACCTGGTGCTGTAGGCCGCGGCTAGCTAAGCCCAAACTTTGTGGTGGCTTCCGTCCACAGCGCTTCAAATTGTTCTTGGTCCATGTACTGGGCGCTAATATCCGGGAACTCATCGTAGGTATCGGGGTGCGGAACTACTTCTTGCGGCGTGTCCACGTTTCCCGTGGAACTATCCGGGGTCGCTACCCCGACCACGGAATCCGCGGGATCCAAAGCGATCATGCGGTGCATGCGGCAGCGTTGGGCGTCGTGTTCTTCTAATTCTGCGAGGTGGACCGCTGAGCCCACTCCTGGGACGGAAAGCTCGGTGCGCACATAAAGGTAATTAGCCATGGGCACTTAGTGTAGTTGCTCCTCGTCCTCCTGTGCGTACCGGGAGGCCAACACAGAACAGATCATCAGCTGCACCTGGTGGTAAATCATGAGCGGGAGGATCAATAGCCCGAGCGATGTCGACCCTGAGGCAAAGATGACCGAGGCCATGGGAAGGCCGGTAGCCAAAGACTTCTTAGAGCCACAGAACTGGATCGCGATGATATCGGCACGAGAAAATCCTAGCTTCCCGGAGATAAACCGCGTCAGCCACAACATGAAAATGACGAAGGCTGCGGCGAAAACCACGAGGAACACGATCTCCCAGATAGAGATGGAGGACCAGATTCCATCGACCACGCCCTTAGAAAATGCGGAATAGACCACCATGGCAATGGAGCCGCGGTCGACCACCTTTGTGGCCTTGCTCTGAGCGAAGTCCGCAATCCAGCGCCGGGTTAATTGGCCCAATATGAATGGCGCGAGAAGCAAGAGGGAGATTTCCCCAAAGACGGAGGTATCGATATGTAGGCCGGAACCGGTACCCATGAGCACCATGACCAGGACAGGCGTGATGAAGACGCCGGCCAAGTTAGAGGTTGAGGCGGAGACAATTGCTCCAGATACGTTGCCCTTGGCAATGGAAGTAAAAGCCACGGAAGACTGCACGGTGGACGGGACCAGCGTAAGGAATAGGATCCCCATGTACATATCGTCAGTGATGAACTCGGTAAGGGGCCGCAGGGCCAGACCGATGAGGGGATAAATCACGAACGTGAAAGCAAGAATCGTGATGTGGAGCCGCCAGTGCTTAAGCCCGTTTAGAGCTTCTTGGGTGGATAGCCGCGCGCCGTAGAGAAAAAACAACAGCGCGATCGCCACATTCGTCAGGCTGCCAAAGACGTCAGCGAAGGTGCCGCGGGCCGGTGCAATGATCGCGATTGCGACGGCCGTAAGGATGAGGACGATGAGCGGATCCGGCTTTTTAAGTCTGTGCAGCATGACCCAAAGTGTAAACCGTCTCGCTTGGTTCCACGAAAGGTAGTGCGGATAATTTTCTTCTGCGTACTCCCATTGAGTCTCATGGTTTCACGTGAAACGATGGGCGTAGAGGGTGAAGCGTCCGCGGGGATTTACGCTGTAGTGACCTTTGTACCCTCTTGGCTTACCCCAAATTCTTTGAGTGGGTCTCGGCCAGGTCCTTCAATGACCGAACCATCTTTCAGGTTATAGGACGTATGATGCGCCGTGCAGGTAGCAGTCATACCGTCGATTTCTGTAATGGGGTTTTGTTGGTGCGGGCAGGTTTGGGAGTAGGCCTTAAACTCCCCTTCTTTCGGCTGCGTGAAGATAACCCTGTCGACGATGATCCCGGAGCCTACTGGAATGTCCGTTGCCGCGATTTCCGCGGACGGTTCTGAGCCGCAGGCCGCGAGGTATGCACCTGCGAAAGTCGTAGCGGATCCGAGCAAGAACATGCGGCGCGAACAGATAGTCATAGCCTCTACTCTATCCTGAATGGTTCACGGCCGGAACATGATTTCGGCAACGGTTAATCATATTTCGGGGCAGCTAAAGTGAAATGGCTCAGTGTAGGTTTCACGTGAAACACGAAATTAGGACAGATTGCCGTTCCAGGTTGCGACCGGCCCAGCCTCGGTGGGTGTGAGTTCATAGGTGCCGGAATCTAGACCTATGTCATTAACGATGGGATGTGGCCCGTCCCCTCCTGCGGCGTGCGATTCAGGTTCGACGCGGTGGGAGTCGGCGACATAGGTACCGATGCTGAAGGTGGAAACGGCGATTGCGGCGAGGGCTGTGGTTTTCTTCATGTCTCCCATTGTCAACCCTTCCCCGCGTTAGGTGTAGTGGCGGAGCCGAGCTCTGCGGAACCTCTATGCGAGTTCTAGGAATGCCCACAGGAATCCCCGTAGGTTGAGACGCGCAACTATAGATGGAGTCCAACATAGGTACGAGTCGTTAAATACCCCCAACTTAATTTAGTTGTGACGAAAAGTGTGGGATTCCGTGGTTGGAATAATAACGTCACAGTGTCATAAAAACTCTCCCTGACCCGTCCCTGTGTGGCGCGATTGCCGGACAGGAAAGGGAGGGAGAAAGAAACTCAAAAGATAGTTATTTAATTATCAGAGTGGCGAGCGGCCTGGCGGAGGGCACCCAGATCAACCTCGGGTTGAGCGGCGGAGTCTGTGGCCTCCTCCCCACCGCAGCCTCCGGAGCCGCAGTTGCAGCTATCGCCACAACCATCGTCATCGGCATGCGCTTGCTCATAAAGAAACGCCGCGCGCGAGCCAAGGTTTGAGCCGACGGAAAGCGCGAGGATAGCGATTACGAAAGTGGTGACCGGAATAAGCCACATCCAACCTTCCGCGCGGAAGGCTACGACGCCGCCGAAAAGCAGCGAAACTCCGCCAAGGGCCCAGAAGGGGCCCGCAACGGCGTGGGCGTTATCCCACGCTTCACGTGACTTTCGGATCTCTTGTAAGCGCAAGCCGATGTATTTATTGCCGGGCAACCGCTTGGTGGCGGCGAGTGCGCCCACCGCGATAAGGAAAACGGCAAGGATTAAAAATATGATTCCCACTGCGACCATATCCATAGTTTAATCCTGCAACGCGATATTGGAAATTAAGCTACGGGGCTTGTGTCTTAAATATAAGGCGGCTCGGGTAATATTCAATTTGGATCGATCGATAGATATTCGCTCGATTTTGCACCTGCACCACGTTGTCTCTCCTTCCGTCGAACCACACACAAGTGAGTCCCCGGACTGGGAACACCTAACCTGATTGTGATTGCATGAATCTCAAGAAAATAGCGGACTCTCTCCTTTTCCGCATCGTTCTCGCCATCGTGCTTGGCATTGTCGTCAGCTTCTTTGCGCCCGAATGGTTCGGTCGAGCCTTTGCCACCTTTAACGGGCTCTTTGGTAACTTCCTCAACTTCTTCATTCCTGTGCTGATTTTCGCCCTTGTCGCCCCGGCGATCGCCGGTCTTGGCAAGGGCGCAGGAAAATGGTTGGGGGTTACGGCGGGCATCGCCTACGGTTCCACCATTCTCTCGGGATTGATTGCCTATGGCCTGGCACAGTGGCTCTATCCTTCGATGCTGGCGGGCCAAACCCTAGTGACCAACGTATCGGACGTGGACGAAGGCTCCCTCTCACCTTATTTCGAGGTGGAGATGGCACCACCGTTTGAGGTGATGACGGCGCTATTGCTTTCCTTCTGCATTGGTGTCGCCATGACGTCGGTGAAGTCCGATACGCTCTATACCGTCACCAAGGAACTGGAAAATGTGGTGGTTAAGGTCATTTGGGGATTCGTTATTCCCATCTTGCCGTTCTACATTTTCGGCATGTTCCTTGGCCTGGGTATGAATGGCAATATTGGCGACGTCCTTTCTGCCTTTGCGAAGGTACTGATCCTGGCAGTGGTCATGACGCTGGTGTACCTCGTGCTCCAGTATGTGGTTGCCGGTGCAATCGCAGGAAAGAATCCTTTTAAGGCCCTGCGGAATATGCTGCCGGCATACTTCACTGCATTGGGTACGTCATCTTCTGCTGCGACCATTCCGGTGTCTTTGGAATCCAGCTTGCGTAACGGCATTTCGAAGCCGGTCGCGAGCTTTGTGATCCCGCTGTGCGCGACAATTCACCTGTCCGGGTCCATGATGAAGCTGACGCTTTATGCCTTCGCCATCGTCTTTATGGCGAATATGGATATCAGCACTGGCACCGGCCTTGGCTTTATCTTCCTGCTGGGAATCATGATGATCGCCGCACCAGGCGTGCCGGGTGGTGCCGTTATGGTGGCCGTTGGCCTTTTGGCGGATATGATGGGCTTCGATGACGGAATGGTGGCGCTGATGATCGCCGCTTATATAGCGATTGACTCCGTCGGCACCGCAGCGAACGTGACCGGCGATGGTGCCATTGCGATGGTCGTCGATAAGTTCGCCCGCGATAAGGTCGATACTCTCAATGAAGAAGAGGCGGAGACTGCGGCCTAGTTTCCCGTGAAACATTTGCGCCCCCTGGCTTCCCCACCCAACAAATGTGGGAGGAAGCCAGGGGGCTTTTTGGCGCTACCGTCCGGAAGGCTCTAACGCTTGGTCGCTTCCTTCATCGCGGAGATGAAGTCGGTCAGCTCAGCGTGCAAGGCATCGGCATCCTCGATCGTCCCAGCGGCACCGGTTTCACGTGAAACATGGCGGTCGATGATCTTGGTGATCGCGGACCCAGTAATGGCGCCCGCGGCGTTTGCGGCGATGGCATCGGCGACGTGCTGCGGTGAGGAGATACCGAAACCGAGCAGCACCGGTGGACCATCAAAGCGCTGAATGCTGGCGACGACCTCGTCGAGGCCGGTGGTCTCGGATTCCTTCTCGGTTCCCGTGACGCCATCACGGGAGATGGCGTAAATATATCCCTGTGAATGCTCGGCAACGCCGGCGAGCGTGCGCTCCGCGGCGCGCGCGGGGGCGATGAAGATGGGGTCGATACCGGCTTCTTTTGCCGCGGCGATGAATGGGGCGCCTTCGCGTACGGGGACATCGGGAAGCAAAATGCTATCGGCGCCAGCGTCCGCGAACTCCGCATAGAATTGCTCCACTCCGCGGGCGAAGGCAACGTTCCCATAGATCAACATGCCGATGGGCAAATCAGGGAACTCGGAACGAATCGTCCGCACCTGATCCAAAGCACTATCAAGAGTTGCTCCCCCATCGAGGGCGCGGATATGCGAAGCCTGGATGGTGGGACCATCCGCCACTGGGTCAGAGAAGGGGACGCCGAGCTCCAAGGCGTCGGCCCCGGCGGCGACTGCGGTCCGGATGATCTCCAGGCTGGCCTCAGGGGTCGGATCGCCCAGCATGATGAAAGGGACAAACGCGCCCTCATTCTTCTCACGCAACGCGGCAAAAAGCTTATCATAACGGCTGCCCATGATTAGTTCTCCTTGAGTTGCAGTTCGGGGTGGGATTCCAGCGTGTGGCGGACATGGTCGATGTCCTTATCGCCGCGGCCAGATAGTGAGACCAAGATGGTGATGTCCTCGTTTTTGCGTTTGAGGGCATAGGCCAGCGCGTGGGAGGATTCGAGGGCGGGAATGATGCCTTCCTTCTTGGACAAGAGTTGGAATGCCTCTAGGGCCTCGGCGTCCGTGATTCCCACGTATTTTGCTCGGCCGGTTGCGTGAAGGTGCGCGTGCTGTGGGCCCACGCCGGGGTAGTCCAAACCCGCAGAGATGGAATAGGATTCTTCAACCTGACCGTCAGAATTGCGCATGAGGTAACTGCGCGCGCCGTGGAGGATGCCCACGGTGCCGTTGTTGATGGTGGCTCCGTGTTCGCCGGAGTCGAGGCCCGCACCGCCTGGTTCGGCGCCGACCAATTCCACCGCGTCCTCGTCAATGAAGTCCGCGAACATGCCGATGGCGTTGGAGCCGCCGCCCACGCAGGCGACGACGAGATCGGGAAGGCCGCCCGTCTTCTCGATCAGCTGCGCCTTGGCTTCGGTAGAAATGACGCGGTGGAATTCGCGCACGATGGTGGGAAATGGGTGCGGCCCCGCCGCGGTGCCGAGCAGGTAATGCGATTCATGGAAGGTAGCGGTCCAATCGCGCAGGGCCTCGTTGACGGCATCCTTCAGGGTTCCGGATCCGGTATCAACGGGGATGACCTTCGCGCCCATGAGTTCCATGCGGAAGACGTTCGGTTGCTGGCGCTGGACATCCTTGGCGCCCATGTAGACCACGCATTCGAGATCGAGCAGCGCACACGCTAATGCCGTTGCCGTGCCGTGCTGGCCCGCGCCGGTCTCGGAAATGATTCGCTTTTTGCCCATACGCTTTGCCAGGAGGGCCTGTCCGAGCACTTGGTTGGTCTTGTGTGCCCCGCCGTGGACGAGGTCTTCGCGCTTTAGGAAGATCCGCGCCTTCCCGCCGAGCTTTTTTACCTCGGTAACGGGGGTTGGACGACCCAGGTAGTCGCGCAGCAATCCGGCGAGCTCTTCGCGGAACCTGGGATCATTTTGGGCATCAACAAACGCCTGCTCCAATTGATCCAATGCGGGGATGAGGGATTCCGGGACGTATTGACCGCCGAATTCCCCGAAGTACGCGGGAAGGAGTGTTTCACGTGAATCGGGCATGGTTAATCTTTCTTGTCTGGTTGGTTGAATAATTGGATGGTGCGGAAGGTTTGAGAAATCAGGGCGGCGTCTTTGTTCCCGGGGCGCGTTTCTAATCCTGAATTCAGGTCGAGCCCAGCGGTACCCACGCGGAGCGCGCCTTCCAGGTTGTCTAGACTGAGGCCCCCTGCCAGGAGGCTGTGAGCTTTGATGTCTTCCGGGATCGACGCCCAATCAAATCTTTGGCCGGTGCCTCCCCTACCCGAGTCGAGCACGAGGCGGTCCACACGCGCGGCGAGTTCCGGCGCCATCTCTATCCACTGGGGGTTGGTCATGTCGATGGCCCGCCAGACAAACTCGGCATCGGTGTCCGCGAGCACCGCGCGGGCACGCTCGATCAGCGCCAGCTCGCCATCCAAGTTGCCCTGGAACGGGGCGTGCAACTGGATTCCGGATAGCCCGCGGGTCGCCGCCGCGGCCCGCAACTCTGCGGGGTCGTCGCTGCGGCTGACTGCTACGAAATCCAAGCCGTGCTCGGCGGCGATGATTTTCTCGGCGGTTTCACGTGAAACATTGCGCGGGGAATCCGGGGCGAAGATGAGCCCTCCGTAGCGGGCACCGGCGGCACGGGCGGCTTGGGCCGTGGAGGTGGCGGTGAGCCCGCACACCTTATTCGCGCCGAAGAGCAGATCCCGGGCGGCGCGGTCGATGTCCTCGTGAGAGGTGAGTTGGGAGCCGACGAGGAAGGCATTGGCGTGGGCACCTAAACGCCGGACGGTGTGGTTATCGCGGATACCGGATTCGGAGACGACGACCTTATCGTCAGGCACGTACCCGGCGAGTTGCTCGGTGCGGGAGAGGTCGATGCTCAAGTCATGGAGGTTGCGGTTATTAATGCCGATGATCTCCACCCCGAAGGATAGCGCCCGGTCCACCTCCTCCTTGGTGATGGCTTCAGTCAGTACATCTAGTCCTAATTTATCCGCCAAGGACTTCAGCTGTGCAAAAGTTTCATCATCCACGATGGACATCATGAGCAAAATCGCATCCGCGCCGTAGTAGCGCGCGGCATAGACCTGAACCGGATCGACGATGAAGTCCTTGCACAAAACCGGCAGGTGCGTGGACTGGGCTACGGTCTGGAGGTGATCGTAATCCCCGCCGAACCGCTCCGGCTCACACAGCACGGAAATGGCATTCGCGTAGCGGGAATAGACGCGCGCGATTTCGCCGGGGCGGTAATCCTCGCGAATCATTCCGAGTGATGGCGATGCAGACTTGCACTCCATGATGAAGCGATTGGTGCCATTGAGCGCCGCAAAAAGCGAACGCCGAGACGGCTCAAGCTTGTCCACATCTACGTGGGCGATGCGCTCGCGAATGCCGGCAAGGTGAGTGCGGCGCTGAGCCACAATCCCCTCGAGCACCGTCGGCAGTTTCTGTTTTGTCATTTCTTTTCCCTCGTGTGGCCTTCTTAGTATTCCGCTTGCTCGTGGGTGCGCAGCCAGCGGTCCACGTCCCCGCTATCGATGAGCCCCTTGGCGTGCGCGACGCCCTCTGCAATGGAGGCCGTGGTGCCACCCAGATAAAACATTGCCCCAGCCGATGCCACGACAGCGTCATAGTGCGCCGGCTTACCCGAGCCATTAAATATGGCGCGCACGTGCGCGGCATTATCTTGGCCGTCGCCGCCGGCAAGCTCACTGAGCTCATGCTTGGCGATGCCCAACTCCTCCGGCGTTAGCTCATAGTGTGAAATCTCGCCGTCCTTTAGCTCCCAAACCTGGGTGGTGCCGTGGGTGGCAATCTCATCGGTACCAGCGCCGTGGACGACGAGCGCCCGCGTGCGCCCCAGCTCCCGGAAGACTTCCGCGATCATGGGACCCTGGGCGGGGTTGGCGATGCCCATGATCTGTAGTTTGGGGCGGCCCGGGGAGAGCAGGGGTCCCAAGGTATTGAAGATGGTGGAGACCCCGAGCGCCTTGCGCACCGGTTGCACGTGAGCCACTGCGGGGTTGTAGGCCGGAGCGAAGAGGAAGGTGAAATTGGAGGCCTCGAATTGCCGGACGGCGCGGTCCACGTCCAGGTCCAGGGGAATATTCAGTGCCTCGAGCACATCGGCGGAACCGGACTTGGAGGAAACGGACCGGTTGCCGTGCTTGACCATCCTCACTCCCCCAGCGGCGGCAACCAAGGAGGCCGCCGTAGTGATATTGATGGTATTTGCGCCATCGCCGCCCGTGCCCGCGGAGTCCATGAGTCCCTCGCCGGTAATGGGAAAGGGGTGTCCAACTTTCAGGAATGCCTTGGCGGCACCCGTGATATCCGCGAGGGTTTCGCCGCGGGTGCGGATATGTGTGAGCAACGCGGAGATCTGAATATCGTCATAATCACCCACGGCAACCGGGGTGAAGACCTTGGTGGCCTCCTCCACGGTGGGTGCGGGATTATCCAAGAAGGCTTGCAGCGTTTTCAATGGGCTTTGGTTCGTCATTAATGCTTTGGCTCCATAGTGGGATGGGTCGATAGTCGGTGGATGCAACGGTCTAGCATGTCTGGGCCACGGGGCGAGAGGATTGACTCGGGGTGGAATTGCATCCCTAGTGCCATCCCATCGTCCGTTTCTGCCGCCATGGCGATGGTCCCGATCTCTGCCTCCGTCTCCGCGAGCACCCGCATGCCGGCTGGCACGCGCGTGCACCCCAAGGAGTGATACCGGGCCACGGGGACCTGGGTGCCGGGGACGCAGGGCTGGGCGGGATCGGCATCGGTGGCTAGGCCGGCGAAGACTGGGTGGGCGGTGCCGGCATCGGTAAGCGTCATAGGTATGGACTTGCCGTGCACGGGGCCGCACGGCCCTACCCCGCCACCGTGGTATTCCAATAGCGCCTGGAAGCCCAAGCAGACGCCGAGGATGGGGATGGTGCCCAAGGTGGCACCGATAAGCTCCATTATGCAACCAGCATCGCGCGGGTGGCCGGGGCCTGGGGAAAGGACAATAATATCGGGCTCGGCCGCCAGCACCTCCGCGACGGAGACGCTGTTGCGGTAGACGGTGGTGCGGTAACCGGCGAGGGCATCGACGAGGTTATAGACAAAGGAATCGTGGTTATCGAGCAAGACCACGTGCGGTGAATTCATCGCTGTACCTCCAGGGTGGCGTTGTGCGCGAGGGCAATGGCGTGGAGAACGGCATAGGCCTTGTGCAGGGTTTCATCGGCTTCGGATTGCGGGATGGAATCGTGCACCACCCCGGCACCAGCTTGGACGGCGGCCGTACCGCGGTGGACGAAGGCGGAGCGAATGACAATGCAGGTATCCATGGCGCCGTCGCCGCGCAGGTACCCCACTGCGCCGCCGTAGGAGCCACGGCGCTTGTGTTCGGCCTGGCGGATGAGCTCGCTGGCGCGCAACTTGGGTGCGCCGGTCAACGTTCCCATGTTCATGCAGGCGCGGTAGGCATCGAGGGCATCGAAGTCCTCGTGCAACGTGGCGGTCACGCGGGAGACCAGGTGCATGACTCGTGAATAGCGGTCTACTTGGAGCAGGTCTGCCACCCGCCGGGTGCCGGGTTCTGCTACGCGGGCGAGGTCATTGCGCGCCAGATCTACCAGCATGGTGTGCTCGGCTAACTCCTTGGTATCCGTGCGCATTTCTAGCTCATTGCGGATATCCAATTCATCGTTGATCGTGCCGTCCGGGTTGAGCCCGCGGGGCCTAGTTCCGGCAATGGGATAGAGCTCCACCTGCCGCGTCTCTGGGTCAAACTTCAAATTGGATTCCGGTGATGCGCCGAAAAGCTCATAACCTTCTCCCCGGAGATAGAACATATACGGCGAAGGATTAGTCTCCCGGAGCTGGCGATAGGCCGCGAAGGCATCGGGGCAGTCCACCGTGAAGGTGCGAGCGGGGACGACCTGGTAAATATCGCCAGAGTCAATATTGCCCTTGAGCCGCGTCACCTGCTCGCAAAACGCGGCATCGTCAATATCCGCGGTCGCCCTCAAGGTCTCCACGGGCTGGTCAAGCGCCGGATTCTCTATCGCGTCGATGGGCGTGGCGGCCAAGGCGTCGAGCCTGTCTTCCAAGCGGGCTCGGTCGATATCCCAGCCCTCTACCCGCGCCGTCTTCGTTAGGTGGTCCACCGCAAGGACAGTTTGGGCGACGAGGAATTCATAATCGGGAAACGTATTGGGCCCCTCGCCTACCTCAGGCAGGTTTTCAAAAGTGGCCAAATAGTCATAGGCAAAGCCGCCGGCGACGAATGGCAACAAGGGCGAGGAATAGGAATGATCGCGCTGCAGCGCGCGGAGGATATCGGCCGTCGATTCATCTAGGAGCCGTTGCCGTTCATCAGACTCGCTGGAGGGCGAGAACTCAAAGACAATTTCCGTGGTTTCACGTGAAACAATCCGGTTTGTAAAACGCGAGTACAGCATGGTGATGAGCTGCTCCCCCGCTGGGCTGAGTGCGAGGACGCGAACTCGCTGGCCGGTGCAGGTCACTCTCGCCGCGGCATCGAGCACGGCCAGGCACGTGAGGTTTTTCTTGGTTTCAATATCCGCGCTTTCCAATAACAAGGAATCGCTCGATCGCGCCAAGCTATGAAATAGCGCTGAGGCATCCCGGCAATAGGCAATATCGCGGGTGGCGGTGTATGTCATTGCAGTGCCCTTTCAGGAGTAACTGAGGAACAGAGTGCGAGGGACCCGGGGTATCCGCGAGCAAAGGCACTGAAAACGCCGAAAGGCCCGCAGAATGCGAGCCTAAAAATGGGGTGCGAAGAAAGGCCCGCGAGTTACGCGCGCCACCACCAACGAGTAGTCATTTTCTTCATGGGCACTAGCCTAGCCTAAATTTCTATAGCGTGGAAGAAACAAGTGAAAAATATTCAATCGGTATCTAATGAGTGGTCTTCGCGCCCGTTAAGGGTAATGTGGTGCAGGTCAATATCTTCAAGAAAGGTGACGATAAGTGAGTATTAATATCGACGAGGTAATTGCAAAGGTCCCCACCCAATTGCTTATTGGTGGTGAGTGGCGCGATTCCACCTCCGGCGAGACTTTTGACGTTGAAAACCCAGCGACGGGCGAAACGCTGGCGACGCTATCTTCCGCAAACTCGGACGATGCGATTGCTGCCCTCGACGCTGCCTGTGCCGTGCAGGATGACTGGGCGCGCACCACGCCGCGCGAGCGCGCGGAGATTCTGCGCCGAGCATTCGATCTAGTACAGGAGCGGGCAGATGAATTCGCCGCCCTGATGACGCTAGAGATGGGCAAGCCCTTCGCGGAAGCTAAGGGCGAGGTCACTTATGGCGGCGAGTTCCTGCGTTGGTTCAGTGAGGAAGCGGTGCGCGATTACGGTCGCGCCGCAACCGTTCCCGAAGGCACGCTGCGGATGATCACTCGCCGCAAGCCGGTGGGCCCCTGCCTTCTGATCACCCCGTGGAACTTTCCGTTGGCCATGGCTACTCGCAAGGTGGCTCCTGCGGTGGCAGCGGGTTGCACGATGGTGCTCAAGCCGGCCAAGCTGACTCCCCTGACTGCGCAGTACTTTGCGCAAACCATGATCGATGCTGGGCTTCCAAAGGGCGTTCTCAACGTCGTTGCCGGCAAGTCTGCATCTGCAATTTCGGAGCCATTGCTTGCCGATGACCGCTTGCGCAAGCTTTCCTTCACCGGTTCTACCCCAGTGGGCCGGACCCTTTTGAAGGGCGCGGCCGATAACGTGCTGCGTACCTCCATGGAACTGGGCGGCAATGCCCCATTCATTGTCTTTGAGGACGCAGATATTGACCAAGCGGTCCAGGGTGCGATGGGCGCCAAGATGCGCAATATCGGCGAGGCCTGCACCGCAGCTAACCGCTTCTTGGTCCACGAGTCTGTTGCTGAGGAGTTCTCTGAGAAACTCGTTGCGGAGTTTGAGAAGCTCAATCTGGGCAATGGTATGGACGAAGGTATTACCTGCGGACCTCTCGTCGAGTCCAAGGCTTTGGAGAGCATTGCGGCATTGGTGGACGATGCTGCAGAAAAGGGCGCTACCATCGCCACCGGCGGTAAGCGCGGGGACGGTGCCGGATACTTCTACGAGCCTACGGTGATTACCAATGTTTCACGTGAAACACGCGTCGCCCAGGAAGAGATCTTCGGTCCAGTCGCCCCGATTATCACCTTCAGTACCGAGGAAGAGGCGCTCGAGATCGCCAATGATACCGAGTACGGTTTGGCATCTTACGTCTTTACCGAGAACTCGGACCGCCTGTGGCGCATCGCTGATGGCCTAGAGTTTGGCCTGATGGGCTTCAACGCCGGCGTTATCTCTAATGCCGCTGCCCCCTTCGGCGGAGTGAAGCAATCCGGAATGGGCCGCGAGGGTGGCGCGGAAGGTATCGAGGAATACACCTCCGTGCAATACCTAGGCATCCGCGACCCTTATGCCAACGCTTAGGCCTTTAGCCGGCAACGCAATCACTGTTTAGCGCGCTTATAACCGTGTTTGATTAAACATTTAAGTGCGTGCGGCGTATACTCACTCCCCGCATAATTGTGATTGCTTTCCTTCTCCCCGCACGCGGCCCTTCTGGGGCCGTGCGCGGTTGGGAGGATTTTTTATTTTTTATTTGGAGTGAGTCTTGTCAACAACGAATTCAGCGGCAGCTCAGCCGCCATTGATTACACCCACGTTCCTATTGGCGTGGGTGGCTAATTTTGGCCAGTTCCTTGTCTTCTACCTAACGGTGACGACCATGGCCCTGTATGCCGTCGAAAGCTTCGGGGCGTCCGATACCGTCAGTGGTTTTGCCTCCAGCGCCTTCGTTTTGGGCGCGACCTTCATGCGCATCGTCTCCGGCTGGTTGGTGGACCGCGTGGGGCAAAAGCACGCCGCCCTGACCTCGCTGGCCTTCGTCAGCATCGTGACGGTGGGCTATTTCGTGGCGCATAACGTGGCCGTCCTGATCCTGGTGCGCCTGCTTCACGGCGCAGGCTATGCGCTGACCTCTACGGCGCTGATGGCCGTCGCGCAATCCGTCATCCCCCAGCAGCGCCGCGCGGAAGGCACCGGCTACTTCGCCTTGGGCACCACCCTTGCCACCGCCTTCGGCCCGGCAGTGGGCTTGTTCTTGGCCAATAATATTGGCTATAACACCCTCTTTGCGGTCGCCCTAGGTTCCAATATCGTCTCCCTCGTGCTGGCGCTCGTATTGCGCTACCCGGCGGAGCTCGATGAGGAAAAGCCGGCCTTCAAGCTGCGCAACGCGGTGCACCCCAACGTGTTGCCGATCGGCTTTTTCATGCTGCTTGTGGGCATCGCCTACTCCGGTGTGGTCACCTATCTCAATGCCTATGCGCGCGAAGAGGACCTGGCCGCCGGCGCCGGCCTCTTTTTCATCGGCTACGCCGTAGTCATGCTCATCATGCGCTTCTTCTTGGGCCGCATCCAGGACCACAAAGGCGATAACTCGGTCATGTACCTGGGCCTGGTGTCCTTCGCCATCGCCCTTATTATCATGGGCTTTCCCAGCAATGACGTGATGCTCGTGGTCGCGGGTGCGTTTACGGGCATGGGATACGGCACGCTAAGCCCCGCCTGCCAGGCCATTTCTGTACGCTCTGTATCGGCCGCCCAGATAGGCGCGGGTATTTCCACGATGTTCCTCTTGATGGACTTCGGCATCGGCCTCGCCCCCTTCGGGCTTGGCCCCATCGTGAGCGCCACCGGCTTCGATACGATGTACCTCATCCTGGCCGGCCTCATCGCCGTAGCGGCGGTGTACTACTACATGGTCCACGGGCGCTACCCCAAGGCGAAGGCGCCCGTCGTCAGCGCCACAGAGGGCACGCAGCCGGCTTAAAGGCGCAATGAATTTTGGCTCCGGGTTTATACCCGGAGCTTTTTTGCGTGCTGGGGCGGCAAGCACTTGGCATCGACCACGCGCCGGGCCAGCGCTCGGTCCCCCATCTTGGCCGCAAATGCCATGCGCATGGTGATATCGTGCGCGGGAGCGGGGCCGCGGGTGATGGCATCCCCCGCAGAAATGCGCCCGGGCGAGATGACGCGGAAGTACACGCCGCAATCACCGCGCGCGGTCCACCGCTTGAGCCAGCCCTTTTCCTGCACCCAGCCGGAAAAGGTAGCGCACGGCTGGCGGGGTATGGAGACCTCGAGCGTGGTCGTACCGATGTGGAGGCGTTGATTGATAAGCAGCGCGGAGAGATCAATACCGCGCGTGGTGAGGTTCTCCCCAAAAGACCCTGAAGCCAGCGTGCGGCCCAGCGAATCCTCCCAATAATCCAATTCCTCGCGGGCATAGGCATAAACCGCCTTGTCACTTCCACCGTGGTGATCGCTATCGCCGATAGAATCACCGCGCACGCCAGAACCATCGCCGTAATTTGGTCCGGGAGCGGAGATATCGATGAAGTCTTGCGGGCGCTTGTCGATGCCCGAAAACTCATGCCTCCCGCTCGGATCCGGCCTGCGCACGGCGACGTTGGTGGAAATAACCTGCATATCAGTCACTGTAGTCGCGGGTAAGTGCCTCCGCAGTGAGAATATCCCGGTAAAACAGCTCCGGGGCCAGCGAAACCGCCTCCGCGAGCTGCGGGAGGGCGTTATCCAGCGCGGAGGCCACGGCTGGATCGGTGAGCTTCCCATTGGCCACCCCTCGCGCGGTAATGGCAAAAACATAGGAAATAAACGGGATCCAGGCAGAGCCGCCAAGATCCGTGTTGCCATCCCCGAAGGCGTCCAGGGCGAGCAGGGTGTGCAATACCGACTTATCTACGCCCAATTGCTGCAGCGTCACCCGCAATTGCAGCGCGGTAGAGCGCAGGTTGGACATGGTCCCCAGGCGGGTCAGCGCCAAGTCGTTATCGAAGCACTCGCGCAGCGCGGCGATGCGGTGGGCGTCATCGCACAGCTGCGCGCTGTCAGTAGCGGGCGTTGGGGCCTCGCCGGTGGCGCTCATGAGCAGCATGGGGCGGGTGACATCGTCTACGCCCGTAGTGGCCGTCCGCCACAGCGAGGGGGAGCCGGAGTGCTCCACGTGGGCCTGGTTGGCATCGGCAAGCGCGGCGAGCACGGAAGACGGATCCGTGGCCTCTTCCCCATCGCTGTTAAAGGAACTGGTAATCAGGCCCGTGCGCACCAACGCGCGCATGCGCTGGCCGCGCGCGAAGTCCACCTGCATGAGCGCATCGAGGCTGGCGCGCGGATCAGCCTCGATGTCCTTGATAACGCCCTCGAAGGTCTCCTTGGCCTTGGGGGCAAGGCGGCGCAGGGCGGCATAGGTCTCCCACGTGCCGGCGGTATTCTCGCTCTCGCCATCGTGGAAGATGATAAGCGAGCTCGCCGGCGGGTACTGCGGGGCGGCGAGATCGCTGGCCGGTTCATCCTCGCGGAAGTCCACGATGAGATCGCCCGCCTCGTGCAATTCCTCCGGCAGCTCGAAGCCCTCCTCAACCGGCTCCAAGGGCAGCGGCTCGCTGGCGGGGTTGCCAAGCGGCCACGCCCAAGCCAAAAGCTCCACCTCTTCCTCGTGGGTTTGCTCGGGCATAAGAATGCCGTCTTCGATAGTGGCGCGGGCGACCAGCGGCGTCTTGCGCACCGTGGCGATGGCGGCATAGATAAGGTCGCTTGCCGCGGTTGCCTCGTATTCCATCACGCGGCGGTCCATGCTGCGCTTCAAGTGCGCCGCGCGCTCCTTATCCGGCAGGCCCTCCAGGTACTCCTCGTAGGACAGCGTGGACCACAGGAGGTAGAGCTCCAGCGAGGACTTCTTGGTCAGCGCGGCCTTAAGCGCGCGATTCGGCACGGAGAGAGTATTGGTCGCCTCCGTCGAGCCATTGGCAGTAACGAGATCCCGGATCTTCTGGTTCTTATCAATGACCACGAATTTCGCCAGCGGCAGCGGCTCCGGTGAGTGCACCGTAAAGAGTGCATCCGCATCCAGCTGATCCGCCAGGATGACTTGCTTGTCCATATAATCCACGGGCTCGGCCGCGGTACGCTTCACGCGCGTGCGGATGGTCGCCGGAATGACCTCAAAGGTCAGCTCGTAGCCGGCCTCGCTGCTGATGGTCTCCTCGCGCACCGATTCGTCTTCGCCAAATACGCGTTGGCCCTTTTCCATGTGAATGGGCTTATCGGAAGACGAGGCCAGGGCATAGCTAAACGGCGAGAGGTTACCCAGCGCGTCGATGAAGCGGAAGTTGGTGCCGCGGGGCCCCTCGTTCTTGGAGCGCATGTGGAGCGTTTCGGCAAAGTTGAGATAGTGGACATCGACAAGCTCCTCGCCCTTAAACAGGCTAAAGCGATACCGGCCCACCCAGGGGTCTTCGAAGACGTCGCCGGGTAGAACCTCATGGATTCCCTCCGGCAGCTCATCTTCTAAGATTTCTTCCTCTTCCCCACCGATGGGGACATAGGTCAGCTGCAGGTGAAGTGGGGTATTGACCAAGAGGCGCGGGGATTTCGTGTACACCAGCTCGCCGTCCAGCCCGCGCGCGTTGGGCAGGGACTTGACCGCCATATCCCAGGAAAAATCCGCGCTATCCGCAACGGTGATGGTGGCCTTGTCCTGGCGCGGCACAGCAATGGAGAAGGAATCTTCTGCCGCTAGCTCAAAGATGGACCAGCCTTCCCACGCGCCATGCGGGCGCGGCTGGCTATCCGGGGTAGGTGTTAGCTGCGTGCCGTTCGGCGCGATGAAGGTGTACGCGCCCTGCGGGATGGGCTGCGTGCTATCGACGGGGCGGTGCGCGGAATCGAGCAGCAGGCCGCCATTGGCAATACCCGCAAACTCCAGGGTCTGCTCCGCAAACGTTACGGCAAGGTGGGTAAAGGGCTGTGGCATGGAAACCCACAGGCCAGGTTCTTCACCGGCGACGTAATAAAACTTGCGGGTGACCTCCGTACCATCCAATAGCTGCGTGGCCACGGTCCATTGCGGGTCTTCTGGTTCATAGGCCGCGCCCACGGCTGGCAGGTAAAGCTCTAAAGTATCGGTATCCGGCGCGAGGCGAAGATGCGGGACCCCCTGAAAAACCGCCGCGTCTAGAAAAGATGATAGCTGGCTACGAAACTTCTCCTGGCTCATTTACACCAGCCTAGATCATTTTTGAAAAGATGTGGATTCTGCAGGCAGAGGCCAAAAAGGCTTTCACCACCGCCGGTGATGAAAGCCTTCGCGCGCGATTAATCGCGTGGATTAGTGGAAGAAGTTACGCCACGCATTCGGGTTGATGGTGATGATGCCCAGCTTTTGCGCCAAGAAGGCAATGGCCCCGATGGCCAGCGAGGCGATACCGGCGCCCGCGATGCCGGCGAGGAGCCCGCTCTTGGAAGAGCCGTCATCGCCGTTGTCATTGTTGCCGGGCTGATCGGATGCAGAATCGTCTGCCTGGTCGTTGCCGCCCTGGTCATCGTGCTTGATCCACCATTCATTCAAGGTGAGCTTGGCCAAGGTGGTGTTATCGATGTAGTCACCGCGCACAGGATCGGTGTGGGTGGCCTTCGCGCGAAGGGCCTCCGAGCCAGCACCCTGGAAGAAGAATGGGACGACCTGGTTGGTGTGCTGCGTGGAGTACCACTGGTGGCCAGAGGGCAAGGTGTTGTTACCGCCACCGTTCATGGAGTTGAACTTGCCCTCAGAGCGCTCATTGGCACCGGAGAGGTATCCCGTTTCGTGGTCAGCGGTAACCACCAACAGGGTCTCGTCCCAGGAGGAGTTTTCTTCTACCCAGTCGATGGCGGCATCGACGGACTTATTGAAGTCCTGTACCTCTTCGATATCGCGGGCAGATTGGTTGCCGTGGCCGCTCCAGTCGATGGCACCGCCTTCGATCATGACGTGGAAGCCCTCGTCATTTTGGCCCAGCGCGTTGAGGGCGCCGGTGGTCATGGTGGGAAGATCCACGACATCGTTAAACGGAATGTCAAAAGGCTCCGCTGACTCGCCGGTGCGCCCCTGCTGCAAGGTCGAGGCCACAGGCGCCAGGCCGAAGTACTTCTCCCCCGCCGCGACCTCGCCTTGGGCCAAGGCCTCAAATTGCTCCTTGGTTTCGGCGTAGTTCCAGTCGGACTCGCCGGAAGACAGCTTGTTGTAGACCTCTTCAGATAGGTACTTGTACTTGGCCTCATCCTTCTTCTTATTGTCATCGTCGTAGAACGAGTGGCCGGCACCCATGATGACATCAAGATCAGAGTTGAACATCTCATCCGCAATCTCCAGGTAGTTATTGCGGGAAATGTTGTGCGCGGCCCAGGCAGCTGGGGTGGCGTGGCTAAACGGCACGGAGGAGACCACGCCGGCGGATTTTCCGGCCTTCTTGGCGCGCTCGGAGGTGTTTTCCTGCTCGTGGCCGTAATCGTTCACGCCCAGCTTGCCGTTATCGGTCTTCACGCCGGTGGACATGGCGGTGCCGGCAGCAGAGGAATCGGTGTATCCCTTATCCACGTACTCATGGCTAGCCCACGCTTTTTGTGGGTCATAGGAAGAGTTATTTGGGTAGGTGGTCATGGACAGGCGGTTGAAGTCTTCGAAGCGCTGCACGGATTCGCCGTCGAGTTCTTCTGGACCTTCGGCGCTAAATGCGCCATCGACCAGGTACTTGGATTGGCCGGTTTCGTAGAGGTTATTAAATGCCACGTGGCCGTAGCCCATCCCATCACCAATCATGTAGATGATGTTCTTTGGGCCCTGGGATTCGGCGGCGGTGGCTGGGGCAATTGCGCCAGCGGTAGCCACGGTTGCGGCTACGGCAGCGGCGCCAATGCGGAGAGAGGTGCGCATGAATTGTCCTTTGTGGAAGTGAGAGATGAAGAGATGGTGGCTTTGCGAGCAAGAGAGAAGTAACCCAGACATAGCTGGGTGCAAAGCCTTGAATTGAAGATAAAGGCGTGGTTTAACCATGAAAGGAACTGGGCGTTAATAGCTCCTAAACACCGCCGGAACATCTCGTGGCGGGCCTTAGTCCTTGCCCCACTCCCCCTTCGTCACCGCCAGAGTGCCAGCCCGGTGCCGGATTAGTGAAGCAAAACCCACCTCTGCCTACCCCGCGCCGGGCTGGGGCTATTACACTGTGTGTTTATGACTAAACCGAGCGATTCCACGTCGTACCGCTACACCCCTGAGCTGGCGAACCAGATCGAAAAGACTTGGCAGCAGTATTGGAAGGACCACGAGACCTTTAACGCGCCGAACCCGGTCGGTTCGCTAGCCACGGGTGCGGGCGAGCTGCCCAAGGAAAAGCTCAATGTGCAGGACATGTTCCCCTACCCTTCCGGTGCGGGCCTGCATGTGGGGCACCCGTTTGGTTATATCGCCACCGATACCTACGCCCGCTATAACCGCATGCTGGGCAAGAACGTGTTGCACACCATGGGCTACGATGCCTTCGGTTTGCCGGCCGAACAGTACGCCATTCAGACCGGTACGCACCCGCGGACCACCACGATGGCCAATATCGACAACATGCGCCGCCAGCTGGGCATGCTGGGCTTGGGCCACGATCCGCGCCGCTCGGTGGAATCCACGGATCCTGAGTTCTTTAAATGGACACAGTGGATCTTCCTGCAGATTTATAATTCTTGGTTCGATGAAGAGCAGCAAAAGGCCCGCCCCATTGCTGAGCTCATCAAGGAATTGGAGGCCAATAAGCGCACCACCAAGGACGGGCGCTACTACGAGGACTTGTCCGCGCAGGAAAAGGCCCAGGCCGTCGATGAGTTCCGCCTGGTGTACCTGTCCAACTCCACGGTGAACTGGTGCCCGGGCCTGGGTACCGTCTTGGCCAACGAGGAGGTCACCGCGGAAGGCAAGTCTGAGCGCGGCAACTTCCCGGTCTTCCGTAAAAATCTGTCCCAGTGGATGATGCGCATTACCGCGTATTCGGATCGCCTGCTCGATGATCTGGAGCTGCTGGATTGGCCGGAGAAGGTCAAGTCCATGCAGCGCAACTGGATCGGTCGCTCCCGCGGTGCGGAGGTAACCTTCCCCGCGGAAGGCTACGGCATCGACGTGTTTACCACGCGCCCAGATACGCTCTTTGGCGCGGAATACGTGGTCTTGGCACCGGAGCATGAGCTTGTCGATGCCCTCTTGTCCCCCATTCCTTACGACGATGACGTGGACGAGCGCTGGACCTACGGCAACGATGACCCGAAGGAAGCCGTCGAGTCTTACCGCGCGGATATCGCGGCAAAGTCGGACCTGGAGCGCCAGGAAAACAAGGAAAAGACCGGCGTATTCTTGGGCACCTATGCCATCAACCCGGTCTCCGGCAAGCGCATCCCGATCTTCATCGCGGACTACGTGCTGACCGGCTACGGTACCGGCGCCATCATGGCCGTTCCCGCGCACGATACGCGCGACTATGAGTTTGCCCAGGCCTTTGGCCTGCCGATTGCGGAGGTCGTCTCCGGCGGCAATATCGAGGAAGAAGCCTGGACCGAGGACGGCGCGTTGGTAAACTCCGCCAACGATAATGGTCTGGACCTCAATGGCCTGAATAAGGCGGAGGCCATCGCCCAGGCCATCGAATGGCTGGAAAAGGACGGCTCCGGTCGCGGCAAGATTCAGTACAAGCTGCGCGACTGGCTCTTCGCCCGCCAGCGCTACTGGGGCGAGCCCTTCCCCATCGTCTACGACAAGGACGGCATGGCTCATCCGCTGCCAGAGTCGATGCTGCCGGTGGAGCTGCCCGAGGTGGAAGACTACAAGCCGGCCTCCTTCGACCCAGAAGATAAGGACTCGGAGCCGCAGCCGCCCTTGGCCAAGGTCCGCGACTGGGTAGAAGTAGAGCTGGACTTGGGCGATGGCCCGCAGACCTACTACCGCGATACCAACGTTATGCCCCAGTGGGCGGGTTCTTCCTGGTACCAGCTGCGCTATATCGATCCCCGCAATAGCGAGGCCTTCTGCGATATCGAAAACGAGCGCTACTGGACCGGCCCGCGCCCCGATGAGCACGGTGAAAACGATCCGGGCGGCGTGGATCTGTACGTCGGCGGCGTCGAGCACGCCGTGCTGCACCTGCTCTACGCCCGCTTCTGGCACAAGGTGCTCTTTGACCTGGGCTTTGTCAGCTCTCAGGAGCCATATCGCCGCCTGTACAACCAGGGCTATATTCAGGCCTACGCCTATACCGATTCCCGTGGCGTGTACGTCCCTGCGGCCGAGGTAGAGGAAAAGGACGGCAAGTTCTACTACAACGGTGAAGAGGTCAACCAGGAGTACGGCAAGATGGGCAAGTCCCTGAAAAACGCCGTGGCCCCGGACGATATCTGCCGCGACTTTGGCGCCGATACCCTGCGCGTGTACGAGATGTCCATGGGCCCGCTGGATACCTCCCGCCCGTGGGCGACCAAGGACGTCGTCGGTTCGCAGCGCTTCCTGCAGCGCCTGTGGCGCCTGGCCATCAATGAGGACACCGGTGAAGTGGCTACTACCGATGCCGAGCTCACCCAGGATGATCTGAAGCAGTTGCACCGCACCATCGCGGGCGTGCGCGATGATTATGAGAACCTGCGCCTGAACACGGTGGTGGCCAAGCTCATCGAATACGTCAACTACCTGACCAAGACCTACCGCACCGAGGCACCGCGCGCGGCGGTGGAGCCCATCGCCCAGCTGGTCTCCCCCATCGCCCCGCACATTGCGGAGGAACTGTGGCAGCGCTTTGGCCACGATGAGACCATCACCTACGAGCCACTCCCCTCATTTGAGGAGAAATACCTGGTAGATGATGAGATTCAGGTGCCAGTCCAGATCAACGGCAAGGTTAAGTCCCGCATCAACGTCGCGGCCGATGCTGACCAAGACGCCGTATTCGAGGCTGCTTTTGCCGATGCCAAGGTGGCTGACCTTACCTCCGGCAAGAACGTGGTGAAGAAGATCTACGTTCCCGGCCGGATGGTGAACCTGGTGGTTAAGTAACCAATGAGCGTGGACGTCTCGGGCCTCTCGCCGTCCAATCAGGACTACCTCAAGGCCCTGTTTAAGCTGGGCGAATGGCACGACGAGCCCGTGACGGTGAAGATGCTCGCCCAGCACATAGGCGTTCGGCTCTCCAGCGCGTCGGATGCGGTGCGGCGACTAGAGAAAAAGGGCCTCGTCACCCATACGCCGTATGGTGCCATCGGGCTGAGTGCCGAGGGGCGTGCCTTTGCCCTTGCCATGGTGCGGCGGCACCGCCTCATCGAGACCTTCCTGGTGGAATCCCTGCACTACCGCTGGGACCAGGTCCACGCGGAAGCCGAGCAATTAGAGCACTGCGTCTCCGATTTCTTTCTGGAGCGCATAGACGCTGAACTGGGGTTCCCGCGCCGCGATCCGCATGGAGACCCCATCCCCAGCGCCGCGGGTGACTACCCCGCAGACTATGCCGCGACCCCCGCGTCCGAGCCAGGAGATCTGCGCAAACTCAGCGATTTGGAGCCTGGCGAGGCCGGCGTAGTCGACCGCATCAGTGATGCGGATGCCGATCTGCTGCGCTTTTTCAGCGAGAATAACCTGACCATCGGCGCTGCCGTGAGCGTGCGCGAAAGCCAGCCCTATTCCGGCGGGATGGTAGTGCGCGTAGAGGGCAACCAGAACGAGAATGCCCAGAATGAGTATTCCGTGGCGTTTTCTTTGAGCTCCCATGCAGCCCGCGCCGTGTGGGTGCGCATGTAACTTTCCTACCCCTCCTCTTTTTGGAAGTTGGGTTATTTGCGCATGTCAACGGTGGTTAGTTGCGACGTAGTTAAAAGTACGTTAGATCTGTAGTTGAAGCAGAAAGTGCGCTTCGGCGCAGCCACTAAGGAGCGAGATGACTACAGCCTCGACGCCACCCTGCGGCACTAAGACCGCCGCTAATCTTGTGTATTTTTCCTCGGTCAGTGAAAATACCCACCGTTTTGTCCACAAGCTGGGCTTTCCGGCGGCACGCATTCCTTTGCGGCCGAAGCGCGAAGGAATGCTCTATGTCACCGAGCCCTTTGTGCTCATCGTCCCGACCTACGGTGGCGGCAATATCAAGGCGGCGATTCCGGTGCAGGTGCGCCAATTCCTCAACGTTCCGGAAAATCGCGCACTCCTGCGCGGCGTCATCACCTCTGGAAATACCAATTTTGGTGAAGCGTATTGCTGCGCCGGGCCACAGATAGCCCGAAAGTGCGGCGTGCCTGAGCTCTACCGTTTTGAGCTGCTCGGTACCGACCGCGATGTTGCCCGCGTACGGGAGGGGTTGCAGGACTTCTTTGCGCACCACCTCTACCCCACCGCCCACGCGTCCATTGCCTGATGGCTAGGGCCTCGAAGACAAAGAAAAGAGAAAATACCGATGAAATATCAAGAGCTCATTGAGCGATCCCAAACCCCGCCGCATTTTCGCCACGATGCCTCCACCCCGTTGCGCCCAGTGAACTGGAATCGCATCTGGGATGATAAGGATTTAGAGGTGTGGAACCGCCTGACCTCGAATTTCTGGCTGCCGGAGAAGGTCCCGCTTTCCAATGACCGCAATGACTGGTCCCGCATGGACCCAGCCGAACGAGACCTCACCATCCGCGTATTTACCGGGTTGACCCTACTGGATACCGTGCAGGCGACCGTCGGTGAAATCAGCCAGATTCAAGATGCCCGGACTGAGCATGAGGAGGCTGTTTATACCAATATCGCCTTCATGCAGGCGGTGCACGCGCGGAGTTATTCCTCCATCTTTTCCACCCTGGCCAGCACCGAAGAGATCGAAAAATCCTATGCGTGGGCCGTGGATAACCCAGTGCTGCAGCAGCGCGCTACCAGTGTGATGGTGCATTACTACGGCGACGACCCACTAAAACGCAAGGTTGCCTCTACCCTCTTATCCTCGTTGCTGCTGTACGCCGGCTTCTATCTTCCACTGCACTTTAGCGTGCACGGGAAGCTCACCAATACCGCTGACATGATCAGGCTCATCCTGCGGGATAAGGCGGTCCACGGTTACTACTCCGGATACAAGTTTCAGCGGGGACTGGACCATGCTACGGAAGCTCGCCGCGAAGAAATGCACGAATTCACCTTTGACCTGGTGCGCAAGCTCTATGATCTGGAGATGCGCTATTCCGGCGAGCTCTATGAACCGTACGGGCTTATGGATGATGTCGCTACATTCGTGCGCTACAACGCTAATAAAGCCCTGATGAATCTGGGCTATCCCAACCTCTTCCCGTACGAGGAATGCCAGGTCAACCCGAAAATCCTCGCGGCACTCACGCCAGGATCGGATGAAAACCACGACTTCTTTTCGGGGTCGGGGTCCTCTTATATCATCGGCAAAGCCGTAGAGACCTCCGATGCCGACTGGGATTTCTAAAATCAACAAGCCTCCACGCGAAAGGACACACATCATGAAACTTCTTGTACTCGTTGGCAGCCTGCGGCGGGAAAGCATTGCGAAGAAGATCGCCAACCATTGACGCGCGACGCTATTTAGTACCGGTAGGGCGGTATCGAGTACCGACCGGTGCGGATATCGGGTACCGGGGGTAGT
>NZ_JASPIY010000012.1:0-80729 GCF_030232085.1 Corynebacterium sp. MSK073
CCCTTGTAGAGAGAGACGCCAGCGGCACTCGGAACCGAAAGGAACCGAGTGCCGCTGGCGTTTTGCTAGTTCCACAGGCATAACCCGCACGGGTTATGCCACCAGGTCGTTCTTGCGCGGCGCGAAGAGCACGGCGGTGCCCGTCACGATCGCCGCGGCCACCAGGTAAAAGGCCGGGGCGAGTCTATTTCCGGTGGTATCAATCAGCCACGTCGCGATCATCGGGGCGGTACCGCCGAAGATGGCATTGGCCGTATTAAACGTCAGCGCGAAGCCAGACAGGCGCACGTGCGTGGGGAACTGCTCGGAAAGGAAGGAGGGCAAGACGCCATCGTTAAGCGCCAGCACCCCACCCAGGCACACCTGAATGATGATGACGAGCAGGATGCCTGCGCCATCGAGAAGCATGAATGCCGGAATGATGGCAAGGCCCATAAAGAGCGCGGCGCACAGCATGGTAGTCCGCCGGCCCAGGCGATCAGAGAGCAGGCCGGTAAGTAGCGCAAACCCCACGTAGAACGCGGAGGCCACCGAGGACGCGATAAACGCCGGGGTTTCTGCCATGCCCAGCTCCTCTGAAAGATAGGTGGGCAGGTAGGTCAAGATGACGTAGAAGCCAATCGCGTTGAGCACCGCGCCGGCAAAGGCAATAGCCAGGGCCTTGGGGTATTTCAGCACCTGTCGCAGGGGCGAAAGCTCGGTGTCCGCGTGCTTTTCAAAGCGGTTGGATTCCTCCGTGTGGCGGCGGATCCACAAGCCGTACAGGCCCAGCGGCAGCGCTACCAGGAAGGGCACGCGCCAGCCCCAGGAATGCAGGGCACCATCATCAAGCACGCCGGTAAGAAAAGCCGCGATGAGCGAGCCCAAGAGCAGCCCGGATGCGGTGGCCGAGGGCACCACCGCGGCATAAATCCCGCGTTTTCCAGGTGGGGCAATCTCAGCCAGGTGGGTGGCGGCGCCGGCATATTCACCGGCGGCGGAAAAGCCTTGCACCATGCGGCACATAAGGAGCAAGAGCGTGGCGGCAAAGCCGATGGTGGCATACCCAGGCAATAGGCCGATGCAGGCGGTCGCCAGCGACATCAGCACGATGGAATAGGTCAACGTGTGGATGCGGCCGTGCTTATCACCAATATGGCCCCAGACGATTCCACCGATGGGGCGCACCAGGAATGACAGCGCGAAGAGCGCGAAGGTCAAAATCAGCGCGCGGCGGCCTTCCATTTCTGGGAAGAAGACACGCGAGATAATCGCGGACATATAGATATAGGCCGCATAATCGAACCACTCAATAAACGTGCCGATGAATGCGGCCTTGATAGCGGAAGCGCGCTGTTCGTGTGAAGTGCCAGGAACGTCCACATCCGTTGGGGCAGATTCGTCACTCGCTGGCGGTGGGGCTATCAGAGGAGCCATGCTCCTCACCTCGTTTCTGTTGAGCTTTTCGCAAAAATGGCGCAGCATAGTCTGCACCCATAGCAACGAGCCTACAGAATTTACTATGGTTTATGTCACTTTTATATGCCTTTATAGCCTCGCCTACAAGCTTTGCTTGCCGATGCCTCCCTTCCCCACCCAACTCACAGCACTTAGCAGCAACCTTTCAGGCAGATTCCATGGTGAGCTCAGCCGCGTGCCCCATACTTAAATCATGCGTTTGAGAGAGCGCATACGAGAGAGATAGAGAGAACCCCTCAGTTTCCAGAGGGCGGTGAAAACCGATACATGGAAACACCCTTGTAGAGAGAGACGCCAGCGGCACTCGGAACCGAAAGGAACCGGGTGCCGCTGGCGTTTTACTGGTTCTGCGTTGTGGGGTGCCGCTACTGCCTGCTGCCTCTGGCCGCCCCACTGCTAGACCACCCGAACTAAGAGGGCTTTTTCCGCGGGATTTCCTTATCGAAATCAATAAGGCGTCCCAGCGCCCAATCGCGGTCCGTCAGCAGCCGGGCAAATACCATCCCAGCACCGATGGCGCCTACCACCATCAAGCCCGTGGCTACATTCGCCACCGCCTGATCCATCTGGCCATCATTGAGGTAGTAGACCGCGCGGAACATCGTCACCCCAGGGATCATGATGACGGCGGCCGGCACGGTGGTGGTAATGCGCGGCAACCGCGCCTTTTGCGAGGCCACCGCGCCCAAGAGCCCGATAATGAGCCCGCCGATAAACGCTGCAAAGTAGATGGTCGTGCCCAGCTCAAGGAGGCCAAGGCGCACCGCGTTGGCCACGGTTCCCACACTTGCAGCCACCAGCACCATGCGGCGCGAGGAATTAAAGAGGAAGGCAAAGCCCGCGATGCCGAAGAAACTGGCAACAAACGCCAGCAGGTACCACCGCGTATCCGGGGCGGGAACCGGCGGATCTGGGCTGAGATCCGTTAGCCAACTGACCATGGAGACGGTAAACGTAGCGGTAAAGATGACCGTGAACGCATAGCCCAGCCTGGCGATGCCCGCATCAAAATCAAAGCGCGCAATATCGATCAGCGCCGAAAAGAGCGGGAACCCCGGGATCAAAAAGAGTACCGCTGCGACATAGCCTGAGGACAGCTCGCTCGGCTCCACCACCCCAGCAAATCCGAGGAGCTCAATGAGGATAAAGAAGGTGATGCTGGCTGCCGCGCCACCAGCGATGATCCCGCCAATTTGGTGCACGTGCTGGTGAAGCACCTCATAGCGTACAAATTGCCCCACGAATGCCGCCAGCGCCACGAGCCCTACCGCTTGCACTGGGAAGAAATTCAGGTAAGCGAACGCCGCGCACGCGACCGCGGCCGCCGTGGATAGGACCCACACGCTCCAGCGCTTTTTCACATCGCTTTCTATGGAATCGAGCATCCCCGCAAGCTCTTCCGCGGTAATGCCGGAATACAAGTGGTTATGGGTGAGGTCCTCCAATGCCTCAATGCGGGAAGCATCAACGGCCGGCGAATGCGTGCGCGCAATCACCGTGCGAAAGGAATCGCCCCGGTGAAAAGTACAGGTAATCTGCGTCAGGCCCACGTTTGCGTCCAAATAATCAAATCCCAGTGCCCGGGCGCTGCGCTTCATACCGCGCAGGACGCGATAGCCCGATGTGCCCGCCCCCATCAGCATCATTCCGACGCGCAAGACGACGTCAGCTTCCACGCCCATCTGCCGGTGAAAATTCGGATCATACTGCGACGACAAATCTTCCACCTCTACCTCGCGGGAAAGCTGCGATCCAGGCCACTTCTCGGCGGCCATTGCCCCAGCTTCCACCCACATTTTGGCTGTTTCTTCTACCTCCCAGACTAGCGCACCGTGCGCCTCCCTCGCGGCCTTCTTACCCTCCACTAACTTCCAGGAAAATTTCAGCTTTCTTCAATGCCCATAACAGGGTCTAGCGCCATACTTTTCTTAGCGTTCGAGAGAGCGCAAGAGAGATAGAGAGAACCAGCTCCAGCGCCCTGCGGCCCTTCACTGAGGCCCGGGCGCTGGAGTTGTTTTCAATAGAGTTCGCAATAGCCCCCTAGCCTTTACGGACTCGACGTTTTAAATTCATCAAAAGTTTCCATTATGTGAAACACCCCGTAATCTACGCGGTTTACGTTGGCTGGGTGACTCTCAGGGATGACCACGCCGACGCTAAGAACGGCATCGCGACTGCCACGGCCACCGGCCCGAGCAACGATAATTCATCGGAGCTCGTGCGAAAGGCTACAAAGAGCCGACATAAGGAATGGTTGCTGGCTGCCGCGCTTTTGGCGCCCAACCTCATCTTGCTGGCCATTTTTACCTACCGGCCACTACTGGATAATATTCGGCTTTCCTTTTTTAACTGGAATATTTCTAGTTCAAGCTCCACTTTTGTTGGTTTTGATAATTACGTGGAGTGGTTCACGCGCGACGATACAAAGACGATCGTCTTTAATACCGTCATTTTCACCTTTTTCACGGTCATCGGCTCCATGGTTATTGGGCTCGCGCTTGCGCTACTTCTCAATCAAAAGATCAGAGGCCGCAACTTCGCACGCTCGGTGGTCTTCGCGCCCTACGCCATCTCCGGTGCCGCAATCGGTATCGCCTTCCAGTTCGTATTCGACCCCAACTTTGGGTTGATTCAAGAAATCCTCGGATGGTTTGGCATTAGTTCTCCAAACTTTTATGCCGTGCCTGGCTGGGCGTTGTTCATGGTGACATTTACATTCGTGTGGAAGAACTTGGGTTATACGTTTGTCATCTACTTGGCTGCCCTACAGGGCCTAGATAAGGAATTAGACGAAGCTGCCGCCATTGATGGAACAGGCCGTTGGCGCAAATTCTGGCGCGTGACAATGCCGCAACTGCGCAATACCACCTTCTTCCTTTCCATTACGGTACTGCTCAACTCTGTGCAGGTCTTCGACATCATCAACGTCATGACCCGGGGCGGCCCTCAAGGAAACGGCACCCAGACCCTGGTTTTTCAGATTTATAACGAAACCTTTGTCAACTTCCGTGCTGGTTACGGCGCCACTGCTGCGACAATCCTATTCCTCATCCTGCTCGTCGTTACGTTGATTCAGGTCCGCATCATGGATAAGCGAGGTTAACCCACCCTATGGCTGATTCAAATCTTCACATGATCACAGACTCTTCCCCTGTAGCAAGGCGTGCCAAACTCATCGGTGGGTACGTAGGAATTATCCTCGTCCTCCTACTCGTGGGACTGCCGTTGTTCTGGATCTTAATGACCTCATTCAAGGCCAGAGGTGATATTTACACCGACCCAGTTAACTGGCTACCGCCGACGTGGGAAACCAAAAATTACGCAGATGCCACAACGCGCGTCCCTTTCTGGACCTACCTGCGTAACTCAGTCTTCATTACCGCGGTGCTATCCGCTATAAAGATTGTGCTTGGTGTCGTCTCCGCCTACGCGTTATCTATCCTTCGCTTCCCAGGACGCAATCTAGTGTTCATCGTGGTGATTTCTTCCCTGATGGTCCCCGCAGAAATCACGGTGATTTCCAACTACGCCTTGGTCAATTCCTTGGGCTGGCGTAATACCTTTGTAGGCATCATCGTCCCGCTGGCTGGTGTTGCATTCGGCACCTTCCTCATGCGCAATCACTTCCTGTCCTTGCCTTATGAGCTTGTGGAAGCTGCTCGCATGGACGGCGCCGGCCCCATTCGCTTGCTCACCAAGGTGCTTCTTCCCGTTTCTTGGCCAACATTGACAGCTTTTTCCGTGATCACCCTAGTAAACGAATGGAATACCTACTTGTGGCCATTCCTGATGGCGGATACAGAACGGGTTGCTCCCCTGCAGGTGGGTCTGACCATGCTGCAAAACAACGATGGCGTTACTAACTGGGGACCAGTAATGGCCGCAACCGTTCTAACCATTCTCCCGATGGTCGTCATTTTCCTTGGCCTGCAGAAATACATGATTCAAGGTCTCACCACTGGCGCCGTAAAAGGTTAGAAGGCTTCTATCCTTATCACGCTCGCCGTTGTCGCCCTATTCTTCTCAATCTGACTTCAATTTAAGGAGATACCCATGCTTCGCCGTAAGTTTCTCGCGCTAGCCTCCACTGCTTCTACCGCTTCATTTCTTGCCGCTTGTGCTGGCACCTCATCTACCAGTTCCCAGGGCAGTAGCGACGGTGGCGATGGTGGCGAGGTCACGGAATTGACGTGGTGGTCCAACCACCCGGCTTCCTCAAAGGACATCGAAAAGGAAATCATCTCTCGCTTCGAGAAGGAAAACCCTGACATCAAGGTCACCCTTGTTGACGCTGGAAAGAACTACGAAGAGGCAGCGCAAAAGTTTAATGCTGCACTTACCGGCTCTGATCTTCCAGACATCGTGGTTCTGTCTGATGTGTGGTGGTACAACTTCGCTATCAATGGGCAGATTGCCAATGTTGATGATCTAGCCAAAGAAGCCGATATTGACCTCTCGACCTATGTCCAGCCGCTCTATGAGGACTATAACTACGACGGCGGCCACTTCGCGCTTCCCTTTGCCCGGTCAACTCCCCTGTTCTACTACAACAAGGACGCATGGAAGAAGGCTGGCTTGCCAGACCGTGGACCGGAGTCTTGGGACGAAATGGATGAGTGGTCTAAAAAGCTCGCCAGCGCGGATTCTAAGATGAAGCCCTTTGGCTGGGGCGATGCAGTCGGCTACTTGGGATGGATTTTCCAAGGCCCCTTGTGGTCTAAGGGCGGTGCCTACTCCGATGAATGGGATTTGAAGTTCACTGATGACAAAACCATCGAAGCTGTGGAATGGCTCAAGGATGCTACCGATAGCAAGAATGGCTACTCCTACATGGGCAATGACATGGCTATGGAATTCGGCACCGGACGCGCTGCAGCCACTGTCCTATCCACAGGCGATCTCGCAGGTATCTCTGATACCGCTGACTTCGAGTTAGGAACCGCATTCCTTCCCAATCCAAAGGGAGACGGCGCTTGCCCCACCGGAGGTGCAGGCCTCGCCATTCCTTCCGGTATTAGCAAGAACCGCCAGGTGGCAGCCATCAAGCTGATTGATTTCATCACGAACGAGGAAAACACCTCGTATTGGTCCCAAAATGTGGGTTATATGCCAGTCCGCTCTTCTGCTGCCGACAACGAGGATCAGAAGAAATTCATGGAAGAGAACCCGAATTTCGAGACTGCTATCAAGCAGCTTCCAGAAACTCGCCCACAGGACAACGCCCGTGTATTCCTCCCTGGTGCAGATCAGGAGATTGGTGGTGCCTTTGAGAAGATCGTCACCAACCGCGACGATGTCACCAAGGTGCTTACGGATCTAGAAAAGACTCTGCAATCCATTTATGACAACCAGGTAAAGCCCGTCATTAACGGCTAATCTTGCCAATTTTCCTTAGTATCTGAAAGGTAACACCATGGCTACTGTCACATTTGATGGTGCAAGCCGCATCTATTCCAAAGACGCGGAGCGCCCCGCAGTTGACCGTCTTAATCTAGATATTTCCGATGGCGAGTTTTTGGTCCTCGTCGGGCCTTCTGGCTGCGGAAAATCCACCAGCCTACGAATGCTCGCTGGCCTTGAGCCGACAGACCGAGGTTCCATTCGGATCGGCGGAAAAGACGTCACTGGAGTCAGCCCATCAGATCGTGACGTAGCCATGGTCTTTCAAAACTACGCCCTGTACCCGAATATGTCGGTCGCACAAAATATGTCTTTCGCCTTGGAAAACCGGAAAGTACCCAAGGACCAGATTAAGACACGGGTACAAGAAGCCGCCAAAATTTTGCAGATGGAGGATTTGCTTGACCGGAAGCCCGCGAATCTGTCAGGCGGCCAGCGCCAGCGCGTAGCGATGGGCCGCGCCATCGTGCGCGAACCAGCTGTATTCTGCATGGACGAACCATTGTCCAACTTGGATGCAAAACTGCGCGTATCCACCCGCGCGCAGATTTCGAATTTGCAACGCCGCCTTGGCACTACCACGGTGTACGTGACCCACGACCAAACCGAAGCAATGACCATGGGTGACCGCGTCGCGGTGCTTAATGCAGGTGTCCTACAACAAGTAGATACCACTCGTGAAATCTACGACCGCCCCCAGAACGTCTTCGTTGCTGGGTTCATCGGCTCCCCTGCCATGAATATCTACGACCTCGCACACACCTCTAGCCGGCTCACCCTGGGGTCGACTCGCATCAACTTGGCGAATTACGACTTCGATGGTGGGAAATCCGTTACCGTTGGCGTTCGCCCCGAAGATTGGGTGCACACAGAGGAAGGTGCGGAATTCACCGTTAAACACGTTGAAGAACTAGGCAATCAAACCTACCTCTATGGTGACTTAGCGGACTCCGGCGAAGATCTGCAGTCGACGACCCGAATGGGCGGACAAACTGGCATGTTGGTAAGCGCTCGCTGTGATTACGCAATTGGTGATACTTTCCACGTCTCTCCCGATCCTGACCGTGTCCACCTATTTAGCTCTACTACTGGTGAGCGTCTAAATTAGAGTCGACAAAGCGAAGTTAACAATGTAAATTTCTACTTTGGCCGGTGTAGTAAAAAATGATTATTACTCGCTTGCCTGAGGCATCCACGCAATTCTTTTCCGCGGATATTGCTAAGGCAAACTGCACTCCACGAACGATAAGCCAATCGAAAGGTCACTAACTGCCGATGCGCTCTCTGAAGAAGCTATCTGTCACCGCCCTTGCCACCACCGCCATACTCGGTACTATCGCCGCGCCGGCCGCGAACGCAAAGAGCGACCCAGTACGTTCCATCATCGATCCTGGAACCTGCAAGGCCATCACCAAACTGGCTAACGAAGGGAAACCGGTCCCAGATCCTTCCATCCTCCACGATGAGGACTCTGTAAAACCTTATTTCAGCGATGGCGTACTGAAGTACAAAGTGGCGGATAACTTCCCCTACCGCAAGCAGCTAGACGCCGCCGTTGCCGAGTGGAACGAGGCTCTCGAGGGGAAGGCTTCCCTTAAGGAAGTAAAGCCTTCCGAAGCTGATGATGACACCATTTCCATCATCTACAATCCAGATCCTCGCGGCTACGTCCAAGGCTCGGCTTACCCGGATCACAAATTAGTCTCCATCAAGATGCCCAATGCTACTTACCCTGAGGCTCTCCAAGGCACCATCGCTCACGAGCTAGGCCACATGATGGGCGCGGGACACTCCTGCGCCGGCGCACTTATGGCAGGTTCCAACCAGAACCCGATCTCCTATCACGTAACGCCGCTTGATGCGGCCGCCATTATCCAAGGCCAGTTCGACTAAGCTCGCCTCTGCTCCCCCTTGGTTCTCAACGAGAATCAGGGGATTTTTATATGCCCAGTTTCGGGGCGGTAGATAAGCCGCGTTGGTGAATGTGGGCATCGGCTAGCAGAGCTACTGCTAACGTTGCCCATATTCAAAGGTTTGCACAAGAAAAGGAGCCTTTTCTATGGAGACGTGGGAACCCACATTGTCCACTGGTCCGCTGCTGGGGATTGCGGTCGCTGCGGTCGCTGTGATTTTGGTACTGGTCATATATTTCAAGCTCCACGCTTTTCTCACTCTGCTGGTGGTCTCCGCGCTGACAGCACTTGCATCTGGCATACCACTGGAAGGCATCGTCCCTACGATGACGGAAAGTTTCAGCTCCACCCTTGGCTCGGTGGCGCTTCTGGTGGGCCTCGGCGCCATGATCGGCCGGCTCGTGGAGGCTTCCGGCGGTGCCCAGTCGCTTGCCGACGCCATGGTTCGCCGCTTCGGCGAAAATAAAGCACCCCTTGCACTCGGCATCGCCTCGCTGATTATGGGCTTTCCAATCTTCTTCGATGCTGGGCTTATCGTGATGCTTCCGGTTATCTTTGCCGTCGCCCGCCGCTTGAATGGCCCGGTCCTTGCCTTTGGCCTGCCGGCCGCCGGCGCATTCTCTGTCATGCATGTCTACATGCCACCGCACCCCGGTCCTGTCGCCGCCAGTGAATTCTACGGCGCCGACCTCGGCTTGGTGCTGCTCGTCGGCCTGTTACTGGCTCTGCCTACCTGGTATATCTCCGGCTACCGCTTCGGCCTTTTTGCTGGAAAGAAGTTCCCTTTCAAGGTCACTGACGCCATCGCCGGGCCCATCGTTAATGAAGAAGAACAACCCTTAAAACCTGCCTCCGCCACCACAGTAATTTCCATTTTGCTCATCCCGATGGTGCTCATTTTCTTCAATACCGGGCTCAACGCCCTAGCTTCCTACGGCACCATCGACGCCGATGCCACGTGGGTCAGGTTCTTCGTCATGCTCGGCCAAACTCCAATCGCATTGCTGATTACGGTGCTTATCGCACTGGTAGTCCTCGGTCTGCGCCGCGGCGTGGAAAAGACGGCGCTGGAAAAGCTCGTTGACTCCTCGCTTGGCCCTATCTGTTCCGTCGTGCTCATCACCGGCGCGGGCGGCATGTTCGGCGGCGTGCTCCGCACTTCCGGCATTGGCGATGCGCTTGCCGATTCCCTCTCCGGCCTCGGCATCCCTGTCATCCTGGCCTGCTATCTCATCGCCGTAGCCCTCCGTTTGGCACAAGGTTCAGCCACCGTAGCCCTCACCACGGCCGCTGCCCTCATGGTCCCCGCCGTGGAAGCTGGCGGTTTCAACGAGCTCCAACTCGCACTCATCGTTGTGGCCACAGCCGCCGGTTCGGTCTTCGGCTCCCACGTCAACGATTCCGGCTTCTGGCTCGTAGGCCGCCTGATGGGCATGGACACGATGACAACTCTGAAGACGTGGACCGTTAATCAGATGCTCATCTCCGTCATCGGCTTCGCACTCGTGCTCGTCCTCTACGGTGCGGCTGCAGTCTTTTAGGAGCCAGCCTTTATCCAGGCAGTAGCGTCTTTAGCAATCTCTTTTACTGGCCGCGTCACATCGAAGACGCGGCCAGTTTCATCTTCTTCCAGTGGCTCCAAGGTATCGAATTGCGATTGCAACAACGACGCTGGCATGAAGTGTCCCGGCCGGTGTTGCATCCGCTCATACAACACATCAAAGTCACCGTGTACATGCACAAACGCCACGCCAGGGCAGTACTCCCGAATCAGGTCCCGGTATTTTCGCTTCAGCGCGCTACACCCCACCATCGCGCCTTCTGGTCTTTCCGCTAGCCACTGACCGATCTGCCTCAGCCACGGCTCGCGGTCCTCATCATTCAGCGGCGCCCCAGCGGCCATCTTGTCGATATTCGCCTGCGGATGCATATCATCGCCGTCGCGGTACTCTAGCCCAACCAGCGGCGACAGGGCCTCCCCCACCGTTGTCTTGCCAGAGCCAGAGACTCCCATGACGACGACATGACGGAATTTGTTCTGGTTCATGGTGGCTCCTTGGGTTGGGGTTATTCCCATTCATTTTATCCGCATCGAGTTACCAGCCCCGAACTGTGAATTTGCGGATGCAAATCTCGAGGAGGAGCAGCCTCCTAATGAACCGACATCAACCCTGAGCCGGACCCCAACACTGTCACCCGATTCACAGATTCAGAAAGGACAGATACACCACTCCACCGGACTTGACCTAATATAGCCTTGTCCTCCTAATTTCCTTCTCGCGAAAGGTCTCCCATGCGCGGCAGCATCCGCGAAATCTATACGCTTTATGATGGCAATAATCGCCGTCTCCTCATCCCCGTATACCAGCGCAATTACGACTGGCAGCACAAACAATGTGCCCGGCTTTTTGACGATCTCGAGGAAATAATCCTTAGCGACCGAAAGAAACACTTCTTCGGCGCGGTAGTCGGGAAGAACCAAGATTCCTGGAATTGGATTGTCATCGATGGCCAACAGAGGCTTACCACCGTCAGCATCCTCATGCTTGCTTTCGCTCATGCCCTCCGAGATGGCGAAATCCAGAGTGAAGATCCCTCGCTTGCTGAGAAAATTATTTCTGACTACCTGCGAATCGGCCACAACAAGGAGAACCCGCGTTTCAAGCTTAAGCCTGTAAAAGACGATGACAATGCTTATCAGAAACTATTTGGTCCTGAAAGTGAATTCATCAACTCATCGAATGTAACGTCTAACTACCGTTTCTTCCGAGAAAAGCTGCGTTCTACCCCTTTAGACGCTGACCAGGTTTGGAAAGCGATCTGCCGCCTCGAAGTAATGCACTTGGATTTGGAGGAATACGACGAGCCCCAGCGCATCTTCGAAAGCTTAAACTCCACCGGTTTGGAACTTAAAGAAGCTGACAAAATTCGCAACTTTGTCCTCATGGGCTTGGACTCTACGCAACAGGAAAGGTTATATAACGAACGCTGGAATCCGATTGAAGACAACTGCAACTTTCAGACCGACTCTTTCATTCGCTGGTATCTCACTACGTACACCACCAAGACCCCACGCGAACAAGACGTTTATGAGGCATTCAAATCTTTCGCTTCCAAGCGCAAGACGAATATGCCAGAGCTCTTGGATGATTTATACGCCTATTCCAAGTATTTCCGTGAAATACGCGAATCCGATACCGGTTATCCTGAAATAGACACGCAGCTAAAGCGCATGAACGAATTTATGGGCGCTGTGGTTCTACCATTCCTTATGCCGCTTCTTCGCGATGTCCACGAATCCAAGACGACGCCTGAGGACTTCCTCGAAGTGCTGCTCACCATCGAGTCCTATATCGTCCGCCGATTTGTCACCGGCATCGCTACCAACTCACTCAATAAAATCTTCGCGACTATGTACGCGGAGGTCAGTAAGCTTCACTCAGACGGCACCCCATTCGCCCCAATCGTCATCTATCAGATCAACAGGCGTTCAGGCAGCGGTCGTTTCCCCACCGATGCTGAGTTCAAGGAAGCCTTTGCCACCAAAGACTTCTACAACATTCGGGCATACTGGCGGCAGTACCTTTTCAATTGCCTGGAAAACGGTGATTCAAAGGATATTCGCGATGTCTCCAAGGCGCTTGCTGAAAATAGGATTTCCATCGAGCACATCATGCCCCAGACCCTTACTGATGCTTGGCGCCAGGAGCTCGGTGACAGGGCCGAAGAAATTCACGAGTCATGGTTAAACCGAATTGGCAATCTCACGGTCACCGGCTACAACTCTTCCTACTCGAATTCTCCATTTACCATCAAGAAAACCATGGAGAACGGCTTCGACAGCTCGCCGTATCGCCTCAATGAGCTCCTGCGGGAATCCGATCGCTGGTCCTTACCCCAGATTGAAAAGAGAAACGAGGTCCTTACCGATAAAGCATTAGATTTCTGGGAAACTAAGTCAACCAACTTCGCACCGCCAGAGGCAGTACTCCCAAAGGAGCCGATGGGTGAAAGCGAAGAATTCAGTGGTCGAAAAATTAGCGGATTTGAATTCGGCGACTTTAGAAAGACCACTAAATCGTGGGCTGACATGGTCGAAGCAGTACTGAAGTATTTACTTCACGAGCACCGGACTGAAATTCTTTCTTTCGCAGAATCTTCGAAATTCCTTCGGTCTAAAAAGCCTACCACCGAAAAAACTGGGTCTTTCCGAAAGATTGAGGAAGGCCTTTATGTTCAGGTTGGCAACAACACTTCTGCCAAAATCTGGTTCCTTCGAAGCCTTTTCGAATATCTCGACTTAGATCCAGAAGATCTTGTATTCACCTTCCCTGTATCCAAAACAGGTCGGACAGATGACACAGGAGACCAAGATAGCAGCGACACTTCAGGCAAGTATGCAGAGCTCACTAAGTTCTATGATCAACTGGTTGAAGCACAAGAGCTAAAGGGTACGCCCCAGAGTACCGAGTCACTTCGCAGTGAGTTCATTAAGGACTTTGAATACTTTAGTGTCACAGACCCCCAAGCATTATTTGGCGGTAAAGAGCTCGCGGAATTCATTTCGTCCACCGCGATCCCTGAAATGAGCGACGACCAAGTCCTAGCTGTACTCACTCAGCACATCAAAGTGTCTCAAATGCTTGGTGGAAGTTATCTCCACCAAGAAATAATTAACGGCTCAATCGCTGAGCTAATTCACCGATTGAGCGAGTTTTCATAAAACCCATGAGGACTTTTACAGAGCCCCAAACAGCCGTGATATGCCCTGCAATTAGCAATACAGCGGCTGTAACAGGGCTAATGGCTCACTTTTAGGCCAGGTTCTTTAACGCGTCAGTAACCAAGCGCCAGAACCCCGCGTGATCCAACTTGGTAGCGACTTGGGTATGGCAGCTGTCATCGGCGGGTTCACGTAAGTCAGTCACGGTCATGCCGGTGGTAAGTGCGCCGGCAAGCTCGACATGGACGGGCGCTTTGCGGGTTTGTACGATGCTCGGATCGATGAGGTAAGCCACCGTACACGGATCGTGCACCGGGGGATCCGTAAAGCCTTGGTTTTGCTGATACGCCTCGCGGAAGAAACCGAAGAGTCCGACAACAAAGTCCGAGACGGGTGTATTCAACGCCTTAATTGCAGCTTCGACCTCGGCTGTTGCTAGTGCTTGGTGGGTAAGGTCGAGCCCGACCATGGTGACCAGCCACGGCTCTTCGAAGACGATATGTGCTGCCTCAGGATCGATCTTGATATTGAATTCGGCGACTGGGGACCAATTGCCCTCGTGGTAGCCGCCGCCCATGAGCACGACCTCTTTGACGCGCTCGACGATGCGCGGTTCTTTACGCGCCGCCATAGCGATATTGGTCAACGGCCCCGTTGGGACCAAGGTAATGGTGCCGGGTTCGTGGGACATGACGGTGTCGATGATGAAGTCGATGGCGTGGGCATCGGCAAGCGCGGTGCTGGGCTCCGGAAGATCGACGCCGTTGACGTCCATGCCGGTGGAGCCGTGGATCGCCTCAGCGACTTCTACGGGGCGCACGAGCGGGCGATCGCAACCGGCGTAGACAGGAATCTCTGGGTGGCCGGCAATATCCTTGACCACGAGGGCATTGCGGGCAACCTTGTCCAAGGTCTGGTTGCCGCCGACAGTGGTAATGCCCAGCAGATCGATGTTGGGGTTTCCCATGGCCAAGAGCAGGGCTACCGCATCATCGTGGCCAGGGTCGCAATCCAGAATAATTTTTCGCGTCATGTCTCGAGCCTACTTTTGGTCGGTGAAGACCGCCACGGTTTCATCGTGTGGCACAGCTTCATTTCCTCCGTGCTCACCAGCTGTACCCTGGAAAGCAGCAAGTCACCCCGCAAACGGTATGAACCGTCGTGGAAAGGAATTCGCCCCACCATGTCGACAGTTTCTGACCGCCTGACTCACGCGCAGCAGGAGTTTAACGCGGTAATTTCCACCATCCCTTTTGATGAGGACACCGTGGATACTGCCCCTACGCTGCACGGATTACCCGTTGCCTTTAAAGACATCGTGGATATCGCCGGAGTGCCAACGACCTGTGGCACCAACGTTGATACGGGACCGGCTCCAACGCAGAATGCCACGGTGGCACAGCGGCTAATGGATGCCGGCGCGATTCCCGTGGCCAAGGCCAACCTCCAGGAATTTTCCTATGGCATCTTGGGCGATGCCTCCGCGTATGGCCGCGTCATCAATCCGCGTGATCCGCAGGTCTGCGGCGGCGGATCCAGCTCTGGGTCGGCGGCGCTGGTTGCGTGCGGAGCGCTCGATCTCACGGTGGGTTCCGATAGCGCAGGTTCTGTGCGTGTCCCGGCCGCCAGCCAAGGCGTGCTGGGATTTAAGCCAACCACCGGCACGATCCCGCTCGATGGGGTCTTCCCCTTCGCGCCAAGCTTCGATTGCATCGGATTCTTCGCCAGCTCCATCGACCTCATCGAGCAGGCCCTGCTAGCAACGGCGGATAAGACACCGGAGCCGGCCGAGAATGTATCCACCATCGATGTCTCTGCGCTGAATACCAAAGGTGAGCGCTTTGCTGGTCTGCTGTCTGCGCTGCAGGATTCCACGTTCACCGCCGTAGAAGACCTCGATTACTCCCAGCTCGAATCCACCATTGCTGCCACCGCGAAGCTCTACGCGCCGATGCGCCTCAAGGAGGCCTACGCCGTCCACCAGCCCTACCTCGATCAGCGGGATAAGTACCAGGGCGTCATCTTGGAGCGCGTCCTGGGCGGGCAGGATATTACTCAGGCAGAATACGACGCTGCAGCGCAGCAGGTACAACAACTGCGTACGGAAGCACTAACGCTTGTCGATGCCTCCCCCATCATCCTCGCCCCCACCCTCGACGCCGGTCCCATCAGGTGGGACGACATCACTGCAGAAAATACTGCGGATTCTGCTGGCAGCCTGCGCCGCTGGACCGAGCCATTCAATGTCTTGGGCTGGCCGGCGATCACTATCCCGCTGCGCACGAGGGAAACCACGGGGGTGGGTGATGCGGTGCAGGTCATCGGCAAGCCGGGCCAAGACCTCACCGTTTTGCGCGTCGCCCGCGAGATTCAGGCGCTGCTTTAGGCACAGTACAATTCTTCGTGCATCCGCCTGCTCACGGCGTTGGTAAGGTGATGGTTATGAGCACTCCAGCACAGCTTGCCGCGCGGTTGCGCGCCGAGGCCGATGACGGGTCCTTGGAGTCATTCTGCTTGGATACCGGCATTGACCTGCTGGTTCTTTTTGGCAGCGCGCACGTCAATGCCGCCAATGCGAATGATGTTGACCTTGCCTATTCGATCGATTTCTCGCGTGCGAAAGCTGACCGGCCGAACGTGCTCGACGTTGCCACGGCGTTTTACTCCCGCTATGGCGACGGCATCGATCTCATGTGCCTGGATACTGCGGACACGGTGGCGCAGCATGAAGCTCTGCAAAAGTGCGACCTCTTGGTCGATCCATCCAATACCAAATATGGAACGCTGCAAATGATGGCGGCACGGGAGTACATCAATACGGCGTACCGCCGCGAGTTCGAGCTCAGGAGCTTAATGTCATGAGTCCACGGGATTTTCAATCAGACACTATCCGCAAAAGGCTTGTCTCCCTCCAGCGCATACTTGGAGAACTTGAAAAATACCGGGATTCAGACGTGGAAGAACTGCGCTCTGACCTTTCACAAATGTATGCCGTGTTTTTCATGCTGCAGCAAGTAATCGATCTTGCCACGGATATTAACCAACACATTGCGGCAACGACCTTAAACGTTGCGGACTCTAATAGCCGTCGCGGTTTCGAAGATCTCATTCGCGCGGGCGTTTTGCCCTCCGACCTGGAGCAAGATTTCTATAAGAGTGCGGCTTTGCGCAATGTCATTACTCACCAATACGTTGAAGTGGATTTGGGAATCGTCTCCAATTCAATCCCGCGAGTATTAGATGTATATACGCAATATGTTAAATCGATTTCGCGCTGGCTAGCCTCCCGCTAGCACCGTCTTTTCTTGCGTGTGCGGGCGCCAATACGCCGCTTCTACTGCGTTAAGTTCCTTGAAATGCGAGGACGTCAGCTCATCCATCGCGGTTAAATAGCCACCCACATCCTCGCGCGGTAAACGCAGGCCCATGGTCAGGTGCGGCGTCCAGCGCGGACCGCGGCCCTCAGGATTGGCGGCGCTAATCTTCCGCGCTGCCATTTCGAGTTCATCGCTGGTCTCTAATAAGCATGCCACGGTCCGTTTCCTCTTCGTGCCGAAGATGACGTTTCCCACGCGCCGAAACGTCGCCGGAATGACCGGCGGTAAAAGCTCCGCGGCAAGCTCTACAACGTGGGGCTCCATCTCCTGCGCGAAAGTCACCGTAATATGCGGGCGCTGATTTTGTACGGGGAATCCGCGCTCGGCAAGACCTGCAAAGATCTCCCGAATCTGCTCTTCCTGCTTTTTCGGCAGGTAGAGCAGGATATTATCCGGCGATGCTGTACTCACGATGCGGCTTTCTTCGGTTCAAGTGGGCACGATTCATTCGTGTGCCCAAGATGCGGGCGGTTTCGGTTCTGTTTCTAGGGTACCGCCGGTCAACAATCGTTCGATCTCCGCGATGCTATAGGTCCCATGCTCATTTTGAGCAAAGTCGCCCCTCAAAAATCGCATCGCGCCTTCAATTGACGCAGAGGAGGATGCGCATAGGAGGTTGCGCATAAGACCCTGCACAGAAGAGGTTGTACATCGGGCACTGCGCATTGGCTCCCGCGCATAGGCCCCCATACAGCGGACTCTGCGCAAAGAACCTCCCCTTTTCCTTGTGCTCGTTTACACGGGTGCCTTTAATAAGAGTATGAGCACATCAGATTCTTCGCCTTTCATTCTCGCCATCACGGCGTGCCCAACGGGTATCGCCCATACCTATATGGCCGCCGAGAACTTGGAGGCCGCCGCCAAAAAGCTGGGCTACCGCATCAAGATTGAAACGCACGGTTCCATCGGCGTGGAGGGCAACTTCAGTACACAAGACATCGAGGAAGCCGATTCGATTGTTATCGGTGCCGATACGACCATCGCGAAGGACCGATTCCACGGCAAGCGCTTGGTGGCAACCGGTGTGGACGAGGCCATCAAGCACCCAGAGCGGCTGTTAACCAAGTCCTTGGAGGCAGCAGCGTGGAAGGGTGAGGATAACGGGGCATCGGAAAGCGAGGCGGAGGACGCTGCGGGAGATGCTGGGCTGCGCGGTATTGGGCAGACCATGTACAAGGCGCTGATGAATGGCGTTTCCCACATGATTCCCTTCGTGGTTACCGGCGGATTGCTCATCGCCGTGGCGCTGTCCTTGGGCGGCACGCCCACGCCGGAGGGGCTGTCGATTCCTGAAGATAGCTTCTGGAATACGCTCAATGAACTTGGTGGCCTGGCATTTTCGCTGATGGTGCCGGTCTTGTCTGGTTACATTGCCGTTGGCATCGCGGATAGGCCGGGGTTAGCGCCAGGGCTTATCACCGGGCTCATCGCCACGACCGGTTCGCTGTACGGGTCCGAGGCCGGAGCCGGATTCTTGGGAGGTATCGTCACCGGTATCCTCTCCGGCTACGTGGCCCTTGCAATCAAGAAGATTCCGGTGCACAAATTCATCGCGCCGATTTGGCCGATTATCGTCATCCCGATTTTCACCACGCTGATAGTGGGCTTGGCCTTCATCTATTTCATCGGCGCGCCGATTGCCAGCGCCTTCGAGGCCATGACCGAATACCTCGGTGGGCTGCAGGGCTCGTCTGCGATTGTGCTGGGTCTTATCATTGGTGCGATGATCGCCTTCGATATGGGCGGGCCCTTCAATAAGACAGCCTTCCTGTTTGGCGGCGGCATGATCGCCGCGGGGAATGCAGCCCCGATGGGTATGGCCGCCGCCGCGATTGCGGTTCCGCCGCTCGCAGTGGGCGTGTCCACCCTCCTGCGCCGTGGTTGGTTCAATAAGGCGGAAAAGGATTCCGGTATCGCCGCGCTATTCATGGGATTTTTCGGCATCACCGAAGGCGCCATTCCCCTAGCGGCGGCGCGTCCCCTGCAGGTCATCCCGGCCAACGTCGCCGGTGGTGCCGTCGCCGGTGCGATGGCGGGCGCGTTCGGGGTCCAAGATCATGTCATGCACGGTGGCCCCATCGTCGCCGTCCTCGGCGCGGTGGATCAAGTGGCGTGGTTCTTCCTGTCCATGCTCTGCGGCGTTGCCGTGTGTGCCGCGCTCATGCTCCTGCTCATTCGCCTGACACAGCGCTCCCCGGAAACAGACAAGGAAACGGAGTCACCCGCAGTGCTCCCTCTTCTCGGTACCTCTACTATCAGCCTCGATGAACCGCTCGGTTCCGATCCGAAGGACGTCATCAAGTCGCTCGTTTCCCTCGCCGCCGCCGATGGCCGCATTAACGACGCCGCCGCGGTTGCCGATGCCGCCCTGAACCGCGAGGCCCAACACTCCACCGGCGTGGGCCACGGCGTGGCCATCCCGCACGCTCGTTCCGCCGGAGTTTCCGCACCAACTCTGGCCTTCGCCCGGCTTCCCGAGGGCGGTATCACCTGGGCAAGCGGCGAAGAGCCCACGACTTTAGCGTTCCTTATCGCCGTTCCCGATGACGCCGGAAAACAGCACTTAAAGCTGCTGTCCACCCTCGCCCGCGCCATCATGAAGGAGGATTTCCGCGCCCAGCTGCACGAGGCCAGCTCCTGTGAAGAAGCAGAAGGGATCATCTCCTCTGTCCTCCAGGTCGAACCCCAAGCCGCCGTGGAGTCTTAGTTTTCTTCCTTGCCCACGGCCGCTCCTGAGAGGAGCTGTTCTATCGACACCACTCCGCCCAAAGAGTAACCGCCTTCACAAATGGCAGTGGCACGGGTTACACTTGGAACCACACTTATTGTTCAACAATTAAGGATGGTGTTGAATGGCTTCGCTCCACATTGATCTCAACGCGGACTTGGGTGAAACCACCGCCGGCAACCCGGTAGCCGATGATGCCGCGATGCTGGAGATGGTCTCCTCCGCCAATGTCGCCACCGGCTTCCACGCCGGTGATCCGCACTCCATTGCCCAGACCCTGAAGGCTGCGGCGCGTGCGGGAGTCACGGTCGGAGCACACGTGGGCTATAACGATCCGGCCGGCTTTGGCCGCCGCTTCATCGACTACAATGCAGCGGAGCTCGCGGACGAGGTCACCTACCAAATTGGTGCGCTCGATGCGCTGGCGCGCGCCAATGGCACGCGGGTGTCTTATGTGAAGCCGCACGGCGCGATGTACAACACCATCGTCAAAGACGAAGCACAAGCCAAGGGAGTTATCGCAGGCATCAAGGCCTTCGGTGACCTCCCCGTGATGCTGCTGCCGGGCGGCCTCGCGGTCGATATCGCAGAATCGCAAGGCCTCACCGTCATCCGCGAGGCCTTCGCGGATCGCAACTACAACCCGGATGGCACGCTGGTCTCACGCAAGCAGGACAATGCGGTGATGGGGGATGAAGGGGATGTCGTCAAGCGCGTGCTTGAAGTCGCCCAAACCGGCTCCATTACCGCCATCGATGGCACCACGCTCGATGTGGATGCCCAATCCGTGTGCACCCACGGTGACTCGCCGGGCTCCGTGAAACTGCTGCGCGGTGTGGTCGAGCGCCTCAGCGCGGAAGGAATCGACATTCGGAGCTTTATCTAATGCCGCATATTCACTTCGTTGGCACCCGCGCCCTGCTCATTGATTTGGACGGGCTTGAACAGGTCATGGCGTGGCATGCGGCGCTGTCCGCTAAACCGCTGAAGAATCAGGTGGATTGCATTGCCGCCGCCACCACGTTGCTCATTACCTTTGAGGCGCCTAATTCCGCGCGCGCGGCCGCAGAGTTTCTGGCAGACTTCTCCCCTGCCGCCGCTACCGCGAAGGAAGCGCGCACGGTAGACATCGACGTGCTTTACGATGGCGAAGACGTCGACGCCGCCGCCGAGCTCCTCGGCATGTCGCGCGAGGCCTTGATTGACTGGCATACCTCTGCCGAATGGACCGCCGCCTTTGGTGGTTTTGCCCCCGGTTTTACCTACTGCGCGCCTTCCGATCCGGCCCAGGCCAAGGCCGTGCCACGCCGCTCCGATCCGCGCACGGCCGTTCCGGCTGGCGCCGTGGGCATCGCGGGCGAATTCTCTGCGGTCTACCCGCGCGTTTCGCCAGGCGGCTGGCAGCTGCTCGGTACCACCAATACCCCGATGTGGGATTCGCACGCGAACCCGCCCGCGCTGGTGCAGCCCGGTGACCGCGTGCGCTACCGCGCCGTGGACGAGCTGCCGGACTTGGTGGATCGCAGCGCGGAATCCAAGCGCTCGCCGGCCCGCCTGCCCCGCATGGAGGTCCTCGATGCGGGCCTGCTCACGCTTTATCAAGACCTAGGCCGCCCCGGTGTGGGCGACCTCGGCGTGACCCCGTCCGGTGCCGCCGACCACGCCGCCGCGGCAACCGCGAACGTTGCCGTGGGCAATCCGCGGGGCGCGACGGTGCTAGAAAATATCGGCGGCATCAAGCTGCGCGCGCTTACCGATACCGTCATCTGCGTTACCGGCGCCACCGCCCGCGTCCGCCTGGGTGAGATGCCCGTGCACCTCGCCCGCCCGGTGCTCGTTACCGCCGGCCAGACCGTGACGGTCGGTGCCGCAACCGTGGGCATGCGCAACTACGTAGCCATTCGCGGCGGCATCATCGCCGAATCCGAGCTCGGCTCCTCTGCCACCGATGTCCTCTCCGGCCTCGGCCCCGACCCCGTCACCACTGGCGATGTCATCGGTGTGCTGCCGCGCTCGACCGGCATGACGGATGCACAATTGGTCAACCCCCTGCGCGTATCCGCTGATTCCGCTGGCAAGACGCGCGCGACGCTGCGCTGCGTGCTAGGCCCGCGCGATGACTGGTTTGGCGATAATATCTCCACCTTCCTAGATACCGAATGGGTCGTTTCCTCTGATTCCAACCGCGTTGGCCTGCGGCTTTCCGGGGCTAAAGACAGCGCAGAGACTTCCGATATCACCGTGCAGCGCGTGAAAGACGGCGAGCTCCCCTCTGAGGGAATGGTGGCCGGTTCCATCCAGATCCCGCCGAATGGCAAACCGGTGGTTTTCCTGCGTGACCACGCCGTCACCGGCGGCTACCCCGTCATCGCCACCGTGTTGGAAGAAGATATCGACATCGCCGCGCAGCTCCCGCCCGGCGCGCGCGTGACCTTCCGCCTCGTGACACCCCAAGCTTTAAATACTGGAGAAGAAAATGCAGATTAAAACCGTCCTCATTGCTAACCGCGGCGAAATCGCCGTGCGCATCGCCCGCGTGGCCCGCGACTTGGGCATTAAGTCCGTCGCCATTTATTCCGAGGCCGACGCCGGTGCCCTGCACACCCAGGTTGCCGATGAAGCCTATGCGCTGCCCGGCAATACCGCTGCCGATACCTATATGAATATCCCGGCGCTGCTGGATATCGCCGTGCGCGCCGGTGCGGATGCCATCCACCCGGGTTACGGTTTCCTCTCCGAAAACGCCGACTTTGCCCGCACCGTCACCGATGCCGGCATGATCTGGATCGGCCCCTCGCCGGAATCCATCGAGCTTTTGGGCGATAAGATTGCCGCCCGCCGCGTTGCCGAGGAGGTCGGCGCGCCCCTGGCTCCGGGCACCTCCGATCCCATTGATGATTGGCAGGAGGCCCGCGCCTTTGCCGAGGAGCATGGCCTGCCGATTGCCATCAAGGCCGCTTATGGCGGCGGCGGGCGCGGCCTTAAGGTCGTGGATTCCATGGATGAGATCGAGGGCGCGTTCAACTCCGCCGGGCGCGAGGCCATGGAGGCATTCGGCCGCGCCGAGTGCTACGTGGAGAAGTTCCTTACCCACCCGCGCCACGTAGAAGCGCAGGTCCTGGCGGATACCCACGGCAACGTCCGCGTGCTGGGCACCCGCGATTGCTCCACCCAGCGCCGCTTCCAAAAGCTCATCGAGGAGGCCCCCGCGCCCGCGCTTTCCGATGCCCAGCGCACCGGCATCATCGAAGGTGCCCGCTCCATCTGCTCCCACGTGGGCTATACCGGAGCCGGCACCGTGGAATACATCGTTTCCGAGGATGGCACCATCTCCTTCTTGGAGGTCAATACCCGCGTCCAGGTCGAACACCCCGTGACCGAGGTGGTGACCGGCACCGATATCATCGCCGAGCAATTCCGCATCGCCGCGGGCGAGCCCCTTTCCATCGCTGAGGATCCAGCCTCCACCGGCCACGCCTTCGAGTTCCGCATCAATGCCGAGGACATCCTCAACGGCTTTGCCCCCTGCCCCGGCACCATCGTCTCCTTCGAGCCGCCAACCGGCCCCGGCATCCGCGTCGATTCTGCTGTCCGCTCGGGTTCTATCATTCCGCCGTACTATGACTCGCTCATCGCCAAGCTCATCGTCTGGGGGCCCACGCGCGAGGTAGCCCTCGCCCGTTCGCGGCAGGCGCTGCGCGAGTTCGATGTCTCCGGCGTGCGCACGGTGCTGCCCTTCCACCGCGACATGATGGACGAGCCAGCACTTATTGGCACCGCGTCTTCCGCTGAGGCCGATGCCGGCGCCAGCGACATCGGTGTCTTTACTGACTGGCTCGATCACAACTACCGGCCCTCTGCCGCCAACCAGGTAGACAAGGTCGAGGCAATCTACACCAAGCGCCGGACGGTCGCGGTAGAAATCGACGGCAAGCTCGTCAATATCGGCGTGCCCATGGATTTCCTCGCAGGCGCCGGTGCCGGCGCTGGCGCGGGCGCCGCGGATGGTTCTGGTGCCACCGCTCCCTCGACGGCCGGGGCGCAGTCCACCGACGATAGCGCGGTCACCTCCCCCTTCGAGGCCAACCTCGTGGCCTGGAATGTATCCGATGGCGATAGCGTCTCCGAAGGAGATTCCATCGCCACGGTTGAGGCCATGAAGATGGAATCTGCCATCAAGGCCCCGCGCGGCGGCACCATCAAGATCCTTGCTGAAGAGGGCGACCGCCTGGATTCCGCGACGGTGATTGCGACCATCGACTAGCGCATGCTGCCTGCCGGTGGGCCCGCGCACCTACCTGGGCGCCTGGCCGTGCAAATACTCGCCAAGGTAGGGCAAGAGGAAACGCACGGTTCCATAGCGGCGGCTAGCGATGAGATCGCGTTCTAAAAGCAGCTTGCGGGCCATGAAAATGGCATTGGGAGTCTTGCCCAGGCTCGCGGCGATGGCACCGGTGGGAATATCAGCGCCGTGTTCGGTTTCCAGCTCCGCCATGGCGTTGAGAAAAGCGCGCTGGGCGTCAGGAACATTCTTCAACGCAATCCTGTGCACCTGGTTGCCCATGTGCGCTGGAATCTCGCGCGCAATGGAGGACACGTGACGCTCCTCGATGGCATCCGCCCCATCGAGTACCGCACGGGTCCACGCCAAAGCGCCGACCAGCTGCAATAGGTACGGATAGCCCTGCACCAATGCGGTCGCCTCTTTTAAAGCGTGCTCGCTGAAACCGCGCCCAGCCGCGGTAGCGGTGCTGTGCAGGGTATCGGCTACGGTGGCATCATCAAGCAGCCCCAAATCCAGCCTTTGAGCGCGGCGCAAAAAGGTGGTGCCCTCATGCTCCAAAAGTTCTTCTACCCCAAACGTCAATCCCGCGGCGGCGAAGGCGATATCGTATTCGTCGCGAATGAGATCCTGGATGGCGGTTGCGAGCTGTGCAAGCTCATCCACGGAAGCCGCTTGCACCTCATCGACAGTCAACAGGACACCAGCAAGGCGCGCTGCATGCTGCCCACGCCGCCCACGAGCCCATAGTTAAACGAGCTAATTTCAAATTCGCGCCCGGCCAGCTGCACCGGCGACGCGCCGAAACTGGGGCGAAAAGGATTCTTATCCAGAATCACTATGCCAGAGCTTCCATTTAGATCCTTTAGAACTTTGCCACCTCTTTAGAACTTTTAGATCTTTAAGTCATACGGAATGGCCGTTGACGCCTCACCCATTCAGTAAGGTGAGGGTCATGCTTTCCCAGTCCGTCGCCACCGCTTTGCGCCAAGAGATGTCGGCCGGCAATTTTCAGCCCGGCGAGCAGCTCAGCGAGGTAAAGGTGGCCGAGCAATTCGGTTGCTCCCGCAATACCCTCCGCGAGGCTTTCACCACGCTCGCCGCCGAGCGCCTGGTCGAGCGCATCCCCCACCGCGGCGTCTTCATCGCCACCCCGGATGCCGCCTATATCCGCGATTTATTCGCCGCCCGCGCCGCCATCGAGCCGGCCGCGGCGCGCTGGGGCGCGTTTGCCGATGCCCCCTCGCTTATCTCCCTCGCCTCCTCCGCCTTCGAGTGCGCGAGGCGCGATAAGCACCAGGAAGTCTCCTCCATTAACCAGCGCTTCCACCAAGCCCTGGTGGCAGGGCTGGGTTCCCCCACCTTGGATGAGCAGATGAGCAACCTGCTCGCGCGCATGCGGCTTACCTTTTTATTGGTCATCCCCCGCTACCCACAGCTGCACGCCGAGCACATTCAAGGCAACGTGGATGTGGCCACGCTCATCGCGGATGGAAAACGCGAAGAGGCCACCACACACTTGCGCGATAGCCTCTTAGAAACTTGCGATACCATCTTATCCTTCACGGACTAATTAAGCGGCGGGGTCAATACCTAAGGGATGAGGTACTCCGCATCGCGGGCATTGGTCACCAGCATCTTGCCCGGGGCATGGGAAATAGCCAGATCTGGCTTTGATTCCATCACGATGGCCTGCGGGGTAACCCCACACGCCCAAAAGACGGGCAGGCAACCTTCTGGAATGTCCACCGCATCACCAAAGTCCGGGTGCGCTAAATCCGCAATACCGATAGCCGCCGGATCCCCCACGTGCACCGGAGCGCCATGCACGGACGGATAGCGAGAGGTAATGCGCACCGCATCGGAGACCTGCGATGCCGGAATCGGGCGCATCGATACCACCATCGGTCCGGAGAATACGCCCGCAGGAGTAGTAGGGATATTCGTCCGGTACATCGGCACATTGCGCTGCTGCTTAATATGCGCGATCTCGATACCCGCATCCACCAGCGCCGTTTCAAAGGTAAACGAGCAGCCGATAAGGAAGCTGACCATGTCGGGGGTGTAATAGGAGGTGGCATCGGCAAGCGTGGCCGTGTGCTCACCATGCTCAAAGATGCGATAGGCCGGGATATCGGTGCGGATATCGCCGCCAGGCAGGAGATCAGAGGTGTACTGTCCCGCCTCAAGCACGCCGACGATGGGGCACGGCTTGGGATTGCGCTGGGCAAAAAGCAGGAAGTCGAAGGCGTATGCGCTGGGCAGCGAGAGCAGGTTGGCCTGCATGTATCCCCGCGCATGCGCGGCGGTGGTGGTCATCTCGTGGGTGCGCGCGAACTCGCGCACCTCTTCTGGCGTGTGCATTATGCCCATATCGCTGTGATTCCTGAGACTGCTCGGAGGCCGATGAAGATGGTAAGCAGCCAGGCCAGGCCGCCAAGGATTAGGAGCCACTTTGGGTACTTATAGCCCTGCAGCAGATCCTTGCGGCGCCAAGCCACCCACATCACCAGCGCGAAGCCGATGGGAAGGATGAGCCCGTTAATCGCACCGGCGAAGATCAAGAGCTTTTGCGGCGCGGAGTTGATTATTACAAAAATGACCGTACAGACCGTAATGAAGATGACGGTGAAGATATTCCGAGTCCGGGCCGAAGTTTCCTGGGTGGTCACGAAGGATACCGAGGTATAAGCGGCACCGATGACGGAAGATAGGCCCGCAGCAAAGAGCACCATGCCGAATGCGCGGAGACCGAATTCACCGGCCGCGTGGTAGAAGGCATCGGCGGCAGTATTATTTTCTTTTAGCGTGACGCCGGTAGTCACCACGCCCAATACCGCCAAGAAGAGCAGCATGCGCATAATACCGGTGACGATGATGCCGCTAACGGAGGTCCGCGTAATGTTCTTCACGTTTTCAACGCCAGATAAGCCCGCATCGATCAACCGGTGCGCGCCGGCGAAAGTGATATAGCCACCGACGGTGCCGCCGATGATGGTGGTGATAACGAAGAAATCGATTTCACCCGGCGCGACTGTATTCTTCAGCGCCTCCCCTACCGGCGGCTGGCTGACGATGGCCACGTACAACATGAGCAGGATCATCACCGCGCCCAGGGCGGCCACGAGGCGGTCCAGCGCCATTCCGGCGCGGCGGGAGAGGAAGATAAACACCGCAATCGCCGCCGCAATGACGCCGCCGATGCGCGCATCGATGCCCAGCATCGCGTTCAAGCCCAAGCCTGCGCCGGCGATATTACCGATATTAAAAATCGCCCCGCCGAAAAAGACGAAGCCGGCGAGCACCCAACCTAGACCGGGCAGGACGGTATTGCCCAAGGTATTGGCGCGCATTCCCGTCACGCAGAGCACGCGCCACACATTGAGCTGGATGGCAATGTCCACCAAGATGGACAGCGCGATAGCGAAGGCAAAAGAAGCGCCCATCTGGACGGTAAAGACCGAAGTCTGGGTCAAAAAGCCCGGGCCAATGGCCGAGGTAGCCATGAGGAACATGGCTCCCGCCATGGCGCCAATGCCCTTGGGCGGGGTTTTCGCATCCGCCTCCGCCCCCGCCGGTGACGGGGCGGAAGCCTGTTTTTCAGCACTCACTAGTCTCACCTTTCGTGACGCCGGTCTCTCTTAATTGTGATTCGCATCATCATAATTGCTATTACGGAGGTTGTTCAACAACATCTATAGCTAGGGGTACCACGGGGGTGATCTACGCTACTTTTCCCGTCTTTCGCCCCAGGTATTCAACTATTGTCTCTACGACCCTATTCGGGTCATTAACCAGCTCTTTTGGCCCAAACCTCAATACCGTAAATCGCTGGTTTTCGATTTCTCGTTGCCGGCGCATCTGTTCCTTGACCACTGTTTCCGGCGCTTTCCCATAAGTACCGTCGTACTTGGTATCCCCGTCGACCTCAATAATGAGCCACCCATCGATGCATAAGTCAGCCCGGTACTTTCCCAATACGCGAAATTGTGGGTACACAGTGGCCGAGGGAATCTTTTCAATAATTAACGCCCGCAACAGCGACTCGTACGGTGATTCAGAACCGGCATACGCATGCTCCACCACCATTTTCATGGGGAGAGGCCCCTTCATCCGAGCCATTACTGCCCGGGTTTCCTTTAGTTCTTCTACCGAAACTAGGCCCGCACGCAATGCGGAATCGACCGCAACAAGCCCCTCCGCAAACCCATGTAGCCTGGCGATATCCAAGCACGTCCGCGCCGGATTCGTCACCCGAACCCCAGACCTTTCCACCGATGTCTCCCCTATACGTGACATTCGGTAGTACTTTCGCGGCCAGTGCGTTTTCGGTGGGATACTTCCTGAAGGTGAAGCGAGTTCGACGACCTCATTTCTCCGCGGAATTACCCAAATTCCCCAAATACGCGCAGCCGACTTAGCCACCAATGACGCTCGGTGCGCACTTAGGCCGGCCGCTAAAGTAAGGGCAAGCTGTTGCTTATGCCATGGCCAGCTTTCCCACGTCGTTGTTTTCACTGCAATCCATGGAGCGACTCGCTTTAATTCGCCCGTGTACAGCGCGGGATAGTAAGGACTAGTTGAACCTGCGTAACGAAGATTAATTAACTCATGATTTAACATGCTCTTTATCTTCGCGGCTTCCTAGAGAAACTGCCGGGCGTGATGCTCCAAATGGTCACATTCTGAGCTCTCCGCCGGCAATCTGCACCGAACGGGTGACGGTCCACGGAGCGGACGGCCAGCATCTGTTGCGGAAGGCTAGGTAGTCGGCCGCTTTCAGTCAGGGGTTGGAGGGTCAGCCTCCTATGGTCAGCCTCCTATGGTCATCCTCCACTGCAATAACTGAGCAAACTAGCGCCTCAAATATCGCAAATCTTCTTCAAATGTTGCATGGGACCCTGCACTTTTGCGGAGCAACCTAAAGAGGCCTTTGAGCAACCGGTTGCGGAGCAACCTGAAGGGGCCTTTGCACAGCCCATTTCGGAGCTTCCTGAAGGGGCCTTTGCGCAGCTTCCTGAACAATCCGTTGCACAGCTCTTTTGTGGCACTGTTGCGAGACTGGCCGCAACGAGTACTAGAACTATCGAGAACCTTCACGAATCGAGCCCACATCAGGCGCGTGCAGCTCACAGCTGGAATGGGGCGTGATTTACTAGTACCAATGGAACCCCTCGAGCTCTCAGCACTCACCGGCACGCAATCGCGCACCTACGGCACCCGCAAAATTACCAAGAACATGGTGTCTGCGCCGGTGCATGTGGCGATCGCGTTGTGGGATGAACGCTGGGACTCAGCGGAGGACGGAACTATCGAGGGGTGGGTCATCGCGGTCAACACCCCGCAGGCACGCTTCGTGCGCAAAGGCCAGATCAAAAAAGGCGATATCGTCAAAGTTGCAGTAAACGAGCTACAGCGGGCCTTGCACGGAATAGATGGACGCACCTGGATTGTCACCGGGCGTAGGCAAAATGCGCTGCGAGCGACACTCGAGAAGCGCGGCTATACGGTGACGGGGAGCTTTGCGGGGGAGAATCGGGCATCGGCAAGCGCGAGCTCCGCACGCCGCAAACAAGCTGGTTTGACCGCACGGAAGGCCCGCAAGCTGGGCGAGGCCCCGAAGAAGAAGGAAACCAACCAGGTCGAAACACCAGAGGCGAAATGGTGGCCCAACTTCTCGCACACGACGTCGTGGCCGGCGGGCGCGGTGGTGCGCATCGCCACCGATGCCTCCTCCGATACCGTGTTCAAGGGCTCAATGTGTTTCGTGGCGGGAAACGGTGACTACCGCCTGCGCACCCGCGAGACGAAAGCTAGCACGGACGAACTGGAGCTTGAAGCGCTCACGCTCGCGTTAAAGTACCTGCTCAAGGTAGGTGCAACGAAGGCCGTGATCGAATCCGATTCCGTCGCGGCACTGGACGCGGTCAACCATATCCTGCACAAGAAGGGCTCCAAGGCGGCACGGTCTGGACGCAGGTGGCGCGGTGTCTCGTCTGGCGCGCGTTCCCGTTTCCAACAGGCCTGGGGCGACCTTGAAGGCACCTGCGAAGTGGACATCCGCAGGGTACTCGGGCATGCCGGAGATCCGCTCAATCGCGCCGCCGATCAGATTGCGTATATGGGGCTGCGCGCCATTGCCCACCCCATGAAGCAATCTCGGCCTACCTTGCAAAGCGGGATCAGTAAGGCACTCAAAGTGGTATAGCCTCGGTTACCTCCGCAGTCGCCGCCACAGGATTCGCGCCGCGGAATGCGGGGTCGCCGCAAGCTCGCGCAGGTAATTGCGCGGCATCGACAGCCACGGCGTGCGCGCGGAGTGAACGGTTATTGCAATGCCCAAATGCCAGGCCCACAATGCGGTGCGCAGGGCATGGAAATCGTTGGTGACCACCTGCAATACGGCATCTGGTGCGAGGCTGTGCGCGTTTTCTAGGTTCTCATTTGTACTGGTAGCAACCGGTTCCACGAGCACATCCCGAGGATCAACACCCCGCTGGATTAGGTATTCGGCCATCGCGCCCGCTTCCCCGCGGCCAGAGACGATGACCGTCTGCCCAGAATAGAGTTCGAGCGTCTTATCCAAACGCGATCGCAGCATGGCGCCCGGATGACCGTGGGTAACCCGGGAGCCCAAAACAAGGAGCGGATCTCGTGGGGAATTTTCCATGCTCATTAGCTTAGACCGGCGCGAACCCTTGACAGGCACAGGTACTGAACCGTAAATTGAAACATAAGTGTGCAATCGATTGCACACCCCGTCGAAGCTGCTCTACCCCTAGGAACCGAAATGGCCGCAACCACCCTCAAGCACGTAGCCGCTGCTGCTGGGGTGTCCATTTCCACCGCCTCGCGCGCACTGGCAGGAAACCCAGCTATTTCCGTAGCCACCCGCACGCGCGTAAAACAGGCAGCTGAACAGCTCAATTACCGCCCAAATGCCCAGGCACGCGCGCTGCGCAACGCACGGTCCAATGCCATCGGCCTCGTCATACCAAGCCTGGACAACTCGTATTTCGCCGCCATGGCCGCCGCAATTGAGCAAGAGGCTAATGCACACGGTTTTGCCACCATGATTACTAGTTGCGGCGAGGATCCTGCGCGTTTGGAACGCGCCCTCGATGCCCTCACGCAGCGGCAGGTCGATGGAATAATTACTGTTCCCCTCGATGGCGCAGAAGAGGCGATTGACCAAGCCCACTCCCATCGGCCGTTGCTATTGATTGACCGAACACTCGGAGAATTTCCCGCCGTGATTTCTGATCCCAGTCCGGGAATGCACAGGGCAATTGCGCAGCTCAAGGACAAAGGCCATACCTCGATTGGCTATCTTTCCGGCCCCCAAGAAACCTCTACCGGCAGGCAGCGCCTCGCTGTATTCACAGAAGCGGCTCGCGACCTTAATATCCACATTCACCACGGCAGCTTCCGGCACCGAGAGGGATACAAGGGTGCAATCGAACTACTTAATGCAGGGGTTACGGCCATCGTCGCCGCTGATTCGATGATGACTGCAGGCGCATTAGAAGCCTGTCATAATTCCGGCAAGGCCATTGGAGAGGAAGTCGCACTCGTCGGTTTCGATGACTTCATTTACCTGCGCTTCCAGCCGGCACCCATATCCGTAGTGGACCAAAACGTCGATCACATGGGCAAGATAGCCACCGCAGAACTCATCGCGGCCATCAAAAATAGGCGCCTGCCTCAAGGATCAATAATCGATACGCGATATATCCCCCGCATGTCCACCGCATTCACCGTAGAATCCGATTCATAGGAGGATTTCCAATGAGCAAGCTCACCGTCGTCGGCTCGATTAATGCTGACCTTATTGTCCACGCCGAACGCCACCCGCACCCCGGCGAAACCCTGCTGGGCTCCGGCGGCGAGATCCTCGCTGGCGGCAAGGGCGCAAACCAAGCGGTCGCCGCTGCGCAATTGGGCGCCAATGTAGCTTTCGTCGGCGCGGTCGGCTCCGATCCCTACGCCGAGCCCGCCATGCACTACATGCACAGCTCCGGCATCGACCTCAACGCGGTGGAACAGGCCGATACCACTACCGGCTTGGCGGTCATCACGGTCTCCGCCGATGGCGAAAACACCATCGTCATCTCCCCCGGCGCGAACGCTCTTGTCGATGCCCCCTTCGTCACCGCCCGCCAATCCACCATCGCCGATGCGGACGTGGTCCTGCTCCAGGGCGAAATCCCCGCCTCCGGTTTCAAAGCCGCAGTCGATGCCGCCCAAGGACGCGTAGTCGTCAACCTCGCCCCAGTCATCGAGGTGGACCGCGACGCGCTCCTGCAGGCCGATCCCCTCATGGCCAACGAGCACGAGGCTGGCCTCATCCTTGAGCAACTGGGCCTTTCTTCCACCGGCACCCCGCGCGATCTCGCCCACCGCCTGGTTTCCGCCGGCTTTAAATCGGTGGTGCTGACCCTCGGGGCCGAAGGCGCCTACGTGGCAACGCCCGAATCCAACACGGATATCCCCACCCCACAGATCACCGCGGTCGATACCACCGGCGCCGGCGATGCCTTTGCCGGTGCATTTTGTACCAAGCTCCTTGCAGGCGCCACGCTTGTCGATGCCGCCACCTTCGCCGCCCGCGTCGGTGCCTTTGCCGCCACTAGCGCCGGCGCCCAGCCGTCCTATCCCACGACCTCTTCGAGGTTGCCAGAGGTAACGCAAGAATAGAACTGCGTTCGGTGGTATCTAGCCGTAGATTGGTTCGGACTCAAATCCGGCGAGAATCCAATGCCACTGCCACACGGGCTTGTGAACGTGCGACGTGAAGTTGGTGTGGCCCTCGTCTGCTTCGATTATTTGCTGCACTACATCAACTAAGTGGTGCTTCACGCAGCTCCCCGAGTACCGCAACACCGTATAGCCTTTCAACGCAGCGTTATTTCCCTTCCACCGGTCCTTAATGAAGGTACCTAGGTCTTCAGCCTTGTGGTAGTCGTAACCATCAATCTCTACCGCCACCTTACCCACCACAATGTCCCACAGGTACGGACCGATTTGATGGTTAACCTGCACCTTTTTACCGCGCTTCTGCAATGCGCGGGCCACCTTCCTCTCCACTTCACTATCGGCACCGATGGCGGCCTTTTCACCAGTTCTTTGACCCTTGCCGGTACCCGAGAGATAGCGCCCCATTCCTTCTCTAGGGCTTGTTTCCCGCGTCGCGTCTGATAGCGCGCTTCTAGCATCGCCAGCGCTTCCGCTTCACCTACCTCTCCCGCAGCCAATAGTGGATTCTGAACAGGAACGCCATCCTGGCTAAAGGTCGTTGTCTGCCGCGTACGCTGCACCTTTAACCAAGTAGAGTTCGCCAGCGGGTGCTCGTAGGCACAATGCAGCGGAAAGGTCAGTTCCTTCTTGGAATAGAGCTCAACCGCAGATTTCCCCGCGAGCATTATTCCAGGCCATTTTTCATGCACGATGCGAGCGAGCTCGAATGGCGTAGGTTTCCGCCACGTATACAACCCACGGCGAATTTTAATTATCTTGCCGCTGGCCAGACCGGACCGCAGTTGCCTTTGATTCAACCCCGATACTAAAAGTTCCTTCATCTACTCCCCCCTCGAAACAGTTACGCCCCGAGTGGAATTGTAAGTGAGGCAGCGCGGATTCGCAGGGCCACGTGCCACCGACCCCAGCCTTGAGGCGTCCATAATAACCGCGTTCCTCTAAATATCTGGCCAAAAAAATGAACAATCGCGGTTGTTTTGGACGCAGCGCCGCCCGATCAACGCCCTGGATGCCAGAAAACCTACGCACGCCATACAAAAACGCCTAAAACAACCGCATTCCTCTAAAAATCAGACCCCAAATTGGAGAAACGCGGTTGTTTTGGACGCAGAGTACTAGGGGCTACTCCCCTAGCAACTTCGAGCGCAGGTTCTTATCCTTCTGTTCGACTTCTTCTGCCATCTTTTCTTGGTAGGCAACCATCTTGTCTTGCAGCGCTGGGTCTCCGGCGCCCAGGATGCGGACGGCCAGCAGACCGGCGTTCTTTGCGCCGCCGATGGAGACGGTGGCCACGGGAACGCCGCTAGGCATCTGCACGATAGAAAGCAGGGAGTCTAGGCCATCGAGATCCTTGAGTGCGCGCGGAATGCCGATAACGGGCAACGGCGTGGCCGCAGCAACCATGCCTGGCAGGTGGGCGGCGCCACCGGCACAGGCGATGATGGCTTTAAGGCCGCGGGAGTGTGCGCCCTTGGCGTAGGCCAACATCTTTTCCGGGGTACGGTGGGCGCTGACCACGCCAACCTCAAAGGGGATGCCGAAGTCCGCGAGGACTTCCGCTGCGGGTTCGACGGTGGGCCAATCCGAATCCGAGCCCATAATGATTCCTACCTGCGGTTCCATAATGTCCTTTCTAGGTTTTAAGAGTTATGCCCAGGTTGCGTGCATCAGAAAGTGCGCGGCCTGGCGGGCGGCATCGTGGGTCTCATCGAGCGATGTACCAGCGACATTGACGTGGCCGATCTTGCGGCCAGCGCGGTGGTCCTTGCCGTACAGGTGAATCTTGGCGTGTGGGAAGCGCTCCATGACCTCGCGCACGCGCTGCGGCATGGGCATCTTGGGGTCTTCGTCCGCACCGAGCACGTTGGCCATCACGGTCACCGGAGCGAGGGCATCCACCGCGCCCAAAGGCAGGTCGAGTACGGCGCGCAGGTGCTGTTCGAACTGCGAGGTCACGCAGCCATCCTGGGTCCAGTGGCCGGTATTGTGCGGGCGCATGGCCAATTCATTAACGGAGATGTCCTCGCCATTCTCACCGTTGAAGGCGAAAAGTTCCACGGCCAGCACGCCGGTCACGCCGAGGGATTCGGCAATGCTCAGCCCCAGCGCAGAGGCGCGTTCTGCCAGCTCAGGCGAGAGATCGGGCGCGGGCGCGATGGCCTCGGCACAGATGCCGTTGGCCTGGCGGGACTGGGTAATGGGCCAGACCTTGGCTTCACCGGATGGGCGACGCGCTACCAAGATGGACAGCTCGCGGGTCAGATCCACCTTCTCTTCGGCCATGAGCGGCGTGCCGGCATCTAATAGCTCGGCGACGAGCTCATCAAGATCGGCATCCGAGGGAAACCACACGCCCTTGCCGTCATAGCCACCGCGGCGGGCCTTGAGGCACACGCGCCCGTCTACGGCATCGAAAAAAGCGCGGGCATCGGCGACGGATTCGATGGCGCTAAACCGCGGGACGGGCGCCCCCAGAGCGGAAAGCTTTTCGCGCATGTCCAGCTTGTCCTGGGCATAGCGCAGGGCGCTGGGCTGGGGCTGGACGTTGAAGGAGGCATCGATAAGCGCGGCGGAATGCTCATTGGGCACATGCTCATGCTCGAAGGTAACCGCATCCGCGCCGCGGGCTGCCGCGAGCAGGTCCTCGTACTTGTGGTAATCGCCCACCACGATATCCGGGGTAACCTGCGCGGTAGAAGAATCCGGGCTACCAGCAAGAATCCGCAGATGAATATCGAGTTCAGCGGCGGCAGGCTGCATCATGCGCGCCAGCTGACCATCGCCACAGACAGTTACAATAGGTTTTGAGACACTCACGCCCACAATATTAGCTTGGATACCATGTTTACCCGTCATTCGATCTTCCAGAACTCCCTCATGAGCGCCCTCCTTGATGGCATTTATGACGGCGAGATGACCATCTCTGAGCTGCTAGGAAAGGGCAATTTTGGCATCGGTACCTTTAACGGCCTCGATGGTGAAATGATCATCTTGGACGGGACCTGCTACCAGCTGCGCGGCGATGGCTCCGCGCGGGTTGCGGACTTGGACCAGCAGACTCCTTATTCCGTGGCCACCAACTTTGTGCCGCGCATTCTTGTCGATGCCCCACGGGGCCTGCGCCGCGACGAGCTTTCCGCCTTCATCGACGAGATAGAGCCTTCCGCCAACTACATGTATGCCGTCCGCATCACGGGCAGGTTTTCTGAGGTCTCAACGCGCACCGTGGTCAAACAAACCAAGCCCTATCCCCCAATGACCAAGGCGGTCGGCGGCGATAAAGAGCTGCACTTTAGCGATGTCGAAGGCGTCATCGGTGGCTTCCGCACTCCCGTATACGAGCGCGGGATTTCGGTGCCCGGCTGCCACGTGCACTTTATCGACGCCGCGCGTAAGTCCGGCGGACATGTGCTGGATTACACCGTGGATGAAGCGAAAATCGAGCTCTGCCCCGGTTCCGATTTAGAACTGCGTCTTCCGTTGACCCAAGAATTCAGCAGCGCTAATCTCGCACCGGAGGACCTAGATAAGCAATTGCACTCGACCGAGGTTAAAACCAGGGGCGATCATTAATAATCTCCGCCACCTGCTTTGACTTGGCCACGGTGGGAAAATACATGGCCCTGTCCCAACCGTTGAGTGCAATGGAAATGCCGCCGCGGCGCTTGCGGGCGCCGCGAATATCTTCCAGCGGAATCGAATCGATGTGGCGGCCCTCTCGCACGATGACGCGGCGGTTGGTCACGATGAACCGCTTGCGGCGGGCCCTATATAAAGGAATAAGGAAGCGCCACGTGCTCAGCCCAGCCCACAAGACGACGAGCCCATTGCGCAACATCGGATCTACTCCCTGGGCATCGCACCAGCCGATGGCAATCCACAGCACGCCGGTGATGAGGATGAGCTCCAAGAATGGGAAAACGAGCGCGCGAAACGGCGCGGATACATCCGCGCGCTTTACCTCGCCTTGGCCCATCTTCATCAATCCCATAGCCATGGATAGTACCAGTGCGAGGCCGTGCTGCTCAGACCACGCGGACTCCGCAGCACCCGCCGCGCAGTACCTATCGTGCCGGGCGCAGATGCGTCACGTCGCCGGCGGAGTAGTACTCGCCCGCGACGTTAATGCGGCCGTCATCGCCGATGCCCTCGACGCGGCCGATGACATCGCCAGTCGGGGTCTCCAACCGCACCTCCTGGTCAATGGATGAGCACACCGCGCGGTAATCCTGCATAAGCTGCGGATCCTGGTTTTCCCACTGCGTAATGCGGCGGCGCAGGTTTTTCAGCACGGTAATAGCCAGCTCGGTGCGGTCGGTATCGCGGCCTTCAAGCGCCAGCGAGGTGGCCCTTTCGATGGGTAATTCCTCGCGGGTGAGTGTGACATTAATGCCCATACCCACGACCACGCGCGCGGAGGGTGCCTGCCCGCCGACGGTCTTATTTACCTCGGCTTTATTGACTTCTGCTTTGTTGACCTCAGCCTTGTTCAACTCAGTCTTATTGAGTTCTGTCTTGTTGAGCTCGGTCTTCGGAGCGGACTTGAAGGCTTGGCCCACCGGACCGGCCTCGGCAAGGATGCCGCAGAGTTTATTGCCATCTATATGCACGTCATTCGGCCACTTGAGCACGGAACCCTCGATGGAATCGGTCACGGCCAGGCCCGCAGCCAGCGGAAGCGTGCCCAAGTAATCGAGGGAATCGGGCAAGAGCAGCACGGAAAAGATCACCTGGGATCCGGCGGGCGCCGTCCACGCCCGGCCGAGGCGGCCCTTGCCGGATAGCTGCTCATCGGCAAGCAGCACGGTGCCATCGGCAACGTTGGTGGCCTGCATCAGGTCGGTATTGGTGGAACCGGTCTGATCCACAAAATCGATGGTGCTGAAGTCCTCTGCCAGGGCGGTGCGGATGCGGTGCTTATCAAGTGCAGTCATAGATTCCAAGATACCGCCCGCCGGTGGTGCTAGTGTGTTGCGCATGGCAAAGGTCACTTTTGAAAAGGTAAATATCACCTACCCCGGCGCGGCGGCGCCCACAGTGAAGGAATTGGACCTAGAAATCGCGGACGGCGAGTTCCTCGTCTTGGTGGGACCGTCTGGCTGCGGCAAGTCCACGACGCTGCGCGCGCTGGCCGGCCTTGAACCAATTTCTAGTGGCCGGATTCTCATCGATGATGCGGATGTCACGGGCCTTGAACCGGGCGATCGCGATATTGCGATGGTTTTTCAAAATTATGCGCTCTACCCGCACCTTTCGGTGGAAGAAAACATGGGCTTTTCGCTCAAACTGGCCAAGCTCTCGAAGGCTGAAATCAAGCAAAAGGTCCAGGATGCAGCAGACATGCTGGGCCTAAGCGAGTTCCTCAAGCGCAAGCCCAAGGACCTATCGGGTGGTCAGCGCCAGCGCGTGGCCATGGGCCGTGCCATCGTGCGCAATCCTAAGGCCTTCCTCATGGATGAACCGCTTTCTAACCTGGATGCGAAGCTGCGCGTGCAGACTCGTACCGAGCTTGCGAGCCTGCAGCAGCGGCTTGGGACCACCACGGTCTATGTCACCCACGACCAGGTCGAGGCGATGACGCTGGGGCACCGGGTAGCGGTGTTAAAAGATGGCGTATTGCAGCAGGTTGCCCCACCGCGTGAGCTTTATGCGGAGCCAGCCAACGAATTCGTCGCTGGCTTTATCGGATCGCCTGCAATGAATATCTTTGACCACAACAGCGAGCGCCTGGGCGTGCGCCCGGAAAACATGCACCTCAATGAGGGCGCTGAGGGCCTGCGCGGCGTGGTCGACCTAGTTGAAGAATTGGGTTCCGAATCCTTCGTTTACGCCACGGTGGGTGGCGAGCGTTTCGTTGCGCGCTGCGAAGGCACCCCGCCACAGCGCGGCGAGGAGGTTGTATTGACCTTTGATGAAAGCGCCGCACACCGCTTCGATCCAGAGACCGGGCAGCGCATCGCTACCTCTTAAAGCACCCCCGTTTAGAGGTGAATAATCAAAATCTATTCTGCGCGCGGTGTTTGTAAATTATTTTTAAGGAACACCCAAGCTTTCTGAAAGGTGAATTCCCCATGAAGAAGTACTTCATTCGCACCACAGTCGCCACCACGGCAGTACTGGCACTAGCCGGCTGCTCCACGTCTGACGACGGTGCAGATAACGCAGATGGCTCCGCATCCGGTTCCGGTTCCGGCGCTGACTCCCACGGCCCCATCACCTTTGCCATGGGCAAGAACGACACGGATAAGATCACTCCCATCATCGATAAGTGGAATGAAGAAAATCCGGATGAAAAGGTCACGCTCAAGGAGCTCGCGGGCGAGGCAGATGCCCAGCGCGAGACCCTCGTGCAGTCCCTCCAGGCCGGCAATGATGACTACGATGTCATGGCCCTCGACGTGGTCTGGACCGCGGAATTCGCCGCCAACCAGTGGCTCCAGCCGCTCAACGGTGACTTCGAGACCGATACCTCGGAGCTCTTGCCGGCCACCGTGGAATCCGCAACCTACAATGACGTGCTGTATGCGCTCCCGCAAAACACCAATGGCCAGCTCCTGTTCCGCAATACTGAACTCGCGGACGCTACCCCGGAGAAATTCGCCGACCTCGAATCCGCCTGCAAGGCACTGGAAGACGGCAAAAAGTGCCTGACCACGCAGCTCAAGCAGTACGAGGGCTTGGCTCTTAATACCGCCGGCTTCATAGAGGGCTGGGGCGGCTCGGTGCTTGACGATGACGGCAATGCCACCGTCGACTCAAAGGAAGCCCAGGAAGGCCTGCAGGCCATGGTGGATGCTTATGAAGACGAAATCATCTCCAAGGACTCCACCGCCGCCACCGAGGAAGAGACCAACATGGCCTTCACCGAGGGCAAGACCGCCTTCGCAGTGAACTGGCCCTACATGTACACCAACGCGGTCGATGCCGGCCTCGACGTCGAGGTCCAGGCACCGCTGGGCAAGGACGGCGTTGGCGTATCCACTTTGGGCGGCTACAACAACGGCATCAACATCAATTCCAAGAACAAGGGCACCGCCCTGGACTTCATGAACTTCATCATCAATGAGGAAAACCAGAAGTCCTTTGCTGAGCAGTCCTTCCCGCCGGTTCTTTCCTCCATCTACGATGACCCGCAGCTGCAGGAGGAATTCCCCTACCTGCCAGCGCTGAAGGAATCCCTGGAAAACGCCGCACCGCGCCCAGTATCGCCGTTCTACTCCGCCATCTCTAAGGCCATCCAGGACAACGCTTATGCCGCGCTGACCGATGGCAAGTCCGTCGAAGATGCCACCTCCGATATGAAGGCGGCCATCGACTCTGCTTCGCAGGGTTAAAGATACGCTCCCTGCCCCTCGTATCCCACGAGCAGGGAGCATGCATAAAACTGAGAAATACATAGCGAACCGCTAGTGCACAAATGGGTGAGGAAGGCGCATACGCCATAGCCTCACCCTTTGTGGTTTTCCCACCCTAGTTGGGGATAGAATCTAGCGCACCAGAAATTATCTGAACCAGAAAGGCGAATAACCGTGGTCACCACTTCGCCGACGCAACAGACGCACTCATCATCAAAGAAACCCAAGCGCACCCCTAGCTCCAGCAGGTTTGCCAATTTCGGGCGGCCCGCCGCGCTGATCGCCCCAGCGCTCATCGTGCTGGGCATCATCATCGGCTATCCCATCGTGCGCGCGGTCATCCTGTCTTTCCAGGGAAACCGGCAGCTGAACCCCAAAACGGGCATCTTTGAAGAAGGCGGTTTTGCCGGCCTAGACAATTACCTGTACTGGATCAATAACCGCTGTGTTTCCGGTGCGGGGGAAATCACGACGTGCCCGCCCGGTGTTATCGCCACCGACTTCTGGCCCGCCGTAAAAATCACGCTGTTTTTCACCGTGGTCACCGTCGCTTTGGAGACCATCCTCGGCATGTTCATGGCCATCATCATGAACGGCGAGTACCGCGGCCGCGGCTTGGTGCGCGCCGCCGTGCTCATCCCCTGGGCCATTCCTACCGCCGTGACGGCCAAGCTGTGGCAGTTCATGTTCGCCCCAGAGGGCATCGTCAATTCCTTGCTTGGTACGAATATCGCCTGGACCACGGACCCGTTTTATGCGCGCTTTGCCGTTATCATCGCAGACGTGTGGAAGACCGCGCCATTTATGGCGCTGCTCATCCTGGCCGGCCTGCAGATGATCCCCAAGGACGTCTACGATGCCGCCCGCGTCGATGGCGCCAACCGCATCCAAACCTTCTTCCGCATCACCCTGCCGCTGGTGCGCCCAGCCCTGATGGTGGCCGTGCTCTTCCGCACCCTGGATGCGCTGCGCATGTATGACCTTCCCGTCATCATGATTTCGAGCTCGTCTAACTCCCCTACCGCCACCATTTCCCAGCTGGTGGTGGAAGATATGCGCCAAGGTAACTTCAATTCCGCCTCGGCGCTATCCACCCTTATCTTCTTGCTCATCTTCTTCGTCGCCTTCATCCTCATCCGCTTCCTCGGTGCGGATGTCTCCGGCAGAAAGGGTGCAAAGTAATGCGTAAATTCGGACACTACGCGGGCATTATCTTCATCATGTTCTGGGGCCTTGCGCCCTTTTATTGGATGGTGGTCACCGCCCTGCGCAGCCAGGAATTCACCTTCGATACCACGCCCTGGCCAACGCATATCACGCTCGATAATTTCCGCGATGCCCTCGCGACGGACAAGGGCAATGACTTCCTCGGCGCGCTGGGCAATTCGCTGTTCATCTCTCTCGCGACCACCGCGGTAGCCGTTTTAGTCGGCGTATTTACCGCGTATGCGCTCTCCCGCTATGACTTCCCCGGCAAGGGTATCGTCACCGGCATCATCCTGGCAGCCTCCATGTTTCCCGCCATCGCGCTGGTTACCCCGCTCTTCCAGCTCTTTGGGCGCCTGGAATGGATCGGCACCTACCGCGCGATGATCATCCCGAATATCTCCTTCGCCCTGCCGCTGACGGTCTATACCCTGCTCAGCTTCTTCCGGCAGCTGCCCTGGGAGCTTGAGGAGGCCGCCCGCGTGGATGGCGCGTCCCGCGCCCAGGCCTTTCGGCTCATCCTCCTGCCGCTGGCCGCCCCGGCGCTCTTTACCACCGCGATCATTGCCTTTATCACCACGTGGAATGAATTCATGCTGGCCAAGCAGCTGTCCACGACGGGCACCGAGCCGGTCACGGTGGCCATCGCCCGTTTCTCTGGCCCCTCGGCCTTCGAGTACCCTTATGCCGCAACCATGGCGGCTGGTGCATTGGTGACCATTCCGCTTATCATCATGGTGCTCATTTTCCAGCACCGCATCGTCGCCGGGCTTACCGCAGGAGGTGTCAAGGCCTAATGCGCCGGTCCCTGCTGTGGGATTCGCTCCTCGGATTCCTCGGCTTCTTCGCGTGCCTTGCGGTCATCCAAGCCGTAGTGAACTTATTTGAAGACTCTCCCGCCGTATGGCCCAGCCTGGTGGCCGGCGTGCTGTGCGCACTGACGTACTTTGCGTGGCGGGCAAAAAGAAAGGATCTGCAATGAGCTGGCACCACAACGCCGTCTTCTACCAAGCCCTGGTGGGCTCGTTTAAGGACTCCGGCAATAACGAGGCCGAGAATAAGGGGATCGGTACACTGCGCGGGGTCATCGACAAGCTGGATTACCTCCAGTGGTTGGGCGTGGACTGCCTCTGGCTCTCGCCGTTTTATGCCTCGCCGCTGCGCGATGACGGCTACGATATCGCCGATTATTACTCTATCCACCCCGATTACGGCACGATGGCGGATTTCGAGGAACTGGTTGAGGAATTGCACCGTCGCGATATGCGCATCATGACGGACCTGGCGCTCAACCACACCAGCTCCGATCACCCGTGGTTCCAAGCCTCGCGCTCCGACCCGGATGGCCCGTTTGGGGATTTCTACGTCTGGGGCGATGACCCCGAGCGCTACCCCGAAATTCGCGTCATTTTCACCGACGTTGAAACCTCCAACTGGACCTGGGATGATAAGCGCCAGCAGTACTATTTCCACCGCTTCTACTCCCACCAGCCGGATCTCAATTACGATAACCCGGACGTGCAGGATGAGGTCTTTAATATCTTGTCCTTCTGGATGGACAAGGGCCTCGACGGCCTGCGCCTCGATGCCATCGCGTACCTCTTCGAGCGCGATGAGCTCGGCGGCGAGTCCCTGCCGGAGACGGTGGAGTTCGTGGAAAAGATTCGCGCCTTTATGGATACCCACTATCCCGAGGCCGTCCTCATTGCGGAGGCCAACCAGCCTCCCAAGGAGACCATGGAGTACTACGGCTCCGGCAATCGCTTCCACATGGTCTTCAACTTCCCGGTCATGCCCCGGCTGTACCAGGCGCTCGCGCTTGGCGATGCCACCCCCGTCTACGACATCCTCAACCAGCTACCGCCGCTGCCCGAGGGGTGCCAGTGGGGTACCTTCCTGCGCAACCATGACGAGTTGACCTTGGAAATGGTCGACGATGACGTCCGCGAGCTGATGTATCAGACCTACCTGCCAGAAGAAGGCATGCGGGCGCATGTGGGCATCGCCAGGCGGCTCATGCCGCTCATGGGCGGGGACCGCCGCAAGGTGGAGCTGATGTTTTCGCTACTGATGACCCTGCCGGGTGCGCCCTTTATTTATTACGGCGATGAAATTGGCATGCTCGATGACACCTCTTTGCCGGATCGCTATGCCGTTCGCACCCCTATGCAGTGGGACGATAGCGAAACCGCGGGCTTTAGTGCCCGCACCCCGGCGCGGCTGCCTATTGTCGGCGGCACGTCCGTGGAATCGCAGCTCAATGATGCCACTTCCCTGCTGCACAGCGTGCGCACCATGATCACGGAGCGCCACGCGCACCCCGAGCTGGGTACAGCACCCTGCGAGCCGGTGGAAACCGGTAAGGAAAGCGTGCTCGGTTACCAGCGCGGCGACCTGCTGTGCCTGCACAATTTCAGCGACCGCTCCGTTGACCTAGGCCCCGTTGAGCTTGGGCCTTACGGGTATGCGTGGTTGCCGGCTTAAAGCGGCCGCCTTCGGCCCTGCATAGCCACTGCACAGCCAGCCATGCCGGTGGATGGGCCCGGCTTTGCCATTTGTGCATCCTCCACTGCGATAACTGAGCAAACCCGGCCCTCAGATATCGCAAATCTTCCTCAAATGTTGCAGAGGAACCTGCACTTTGGAGGATGCACTTCAGAGGATGCACTTCTAATAAGGCACCGTAGCTGCCAAAAAGAGCCCAGCTCCACACCCCGATTCATAGGGTGCGGGTGGGCTCATTTCCTGATGAATTAACTCCAGTCCGGAGCGTCTTCTAAGCGCAGCTCGGAATAGCGAGCTTCAGGGACAGTGGCCGAATATGGTTTTCCTACCGTTTCCCATACTTGGTCTCGGTTGCAGCGCACATCCTGGCCATCGGTATCCAGCATGGTAAAGCCCCACACCAACTTGCCTTGGGAATTTGCAGGCAAAGTATATGGCCCAACTACCTGGTTAATCTTCCAGTGCTGTTCGCTGACGTAGTTGAAGCCGTAGGTCTTGGTCAGGATCTTGGCCAAATCTCCCTCTCCCTGCACGGAGCCGGAAACCTCAACGGTTTCTGTCCGCGCTTTGGATACGGTGTGTTTGACCGGCACCGGCTCAGCATTGTGGTTGGCCACGCTGGCGGCATCAGTTTGCTTGAACCAGCGGCGCTTCGCGGTGACATAGGTGGAGTTCTCCCCCGGCGTTGCGCAATGCGTGCCGGGCTTATAGTCATCGTTCCAGCGCTGGGGCAGTTCAAAGTCTCCGCCGAAGTCAGAGGCGTGGGCTACTGGAACGGCCACCAAGCTCAGCGCTGCGATTGCACTAGCGATGGTCTTAGCCTTCAAGGTTTAACCCCAATCGTTGTTATCACGGGTGGAGACCGCGACGTGGCGTTCCTTGGGCAGAGTTGCGGTAAACTTACCGCCATTGGCCTGCCAGGTGTGGTCGGAACCGCACACGGTCTTTTGACCCTCGAAGTCAGAGACTACCCAGCCAGCCTTCAGCACGGCAGTCTTACCCGGAGCAATATCGTATGGGCCGACCTGCTCGCCTACCTCGTAGGTCTGGCTAGAGGTGTAGCTGGAGGAGAAGGTGAAGTGAATCAGATCCAACAACTTAAAGTCCACACCAGCAGAAACGTCCCAAGACTTGGTCTTGGTTTCCTTGATGGAACGGGTGACTGGAAGTGGCTCATCGTTGTAGTTGGAAACGGTCCAGGTGCCGGCGGAACCGTCGAAATAGGTGCGCTTAATATCAATGGTCTGGCCGGTATCGCCAGGATTGGCGCAGCGCTCGCCAATCGTGGTGGGGTTTGCTGGGCCCAGGTCGCGCTGCGGCAATGCATTGGCGGCTGGGGCAGCGAATACGCCGGTGGCAACGGCTAAAGCCGCGGTGGTGGACGCAATCTTGGAAATGCGCATGAGATGTACTCCTAGCAGGTAGTTAGTAGATGGTTTGGGTGGGTACGGGCAGATCGCGGTATTCGTCAGGGGTGACGTCTACGGTGCGGGTACTACCGTCTTTGGAAGTGATTGTGGCTTCGGCCCAGAAACCGCTCGGGGCGGTGGTCTGTTTATAGTTCGAAGTAAGGTCGTACTTGCCGGATTTTCCGCAGTGCACCTCGCGATAGTTGATACGGGTCATGGTGGTGCCGTATTCCACGCGAACGCGCTCTCCGGGCGCAAGGTTTACGTGTTTGAGCTCAGTACCAACCGGCATATAGGCACGCTTGATGGCGCCGACCGACTCGAGCCAGCCCTGGGGAATATCGCCCCTATTGCCTCGCCAATTGGTATATGGATCGTGCTGGGCACCAACTACGAAGTCCGTTACCGGCGCGAATTCATAGTCACCCTGAGACCAGTTGAGGAAGTCGGTGGAATAACCGGGTTTGCGGAAGGTGGGTTTCACCGCCGTGATATCCAGCGGATACCAGGAGTTATCGTTGGCCTCGCACTTTTCGCCTTCCTTGGGCCACGCAGGATCGCGTTGGGGTTCGGCGGCTGGTTGCATGATCTCGTCTTTGCTCGGATCAGCGATCTTTTCCAAGCTGGGTCCGGAAACCGCAGTGTAGTTACCTTCGATGGGCTTAGAGTTAGTGCTGCCGGAACGAGACGGAATTTCCATTGCCAAGTCCGATACGGATCCATCAGCCTTGATGATATAGGCAAAGGCATAGCGCTCTGCTGGGGCTTTACCGCGGATGACGTTGGCGCCGGGAATGTTTTCGAGGCGGTCATCATTGCAGCCGACGAACATGGAAATAAAGTCCTTTTCCACCACGCCGTATTCCACGCGGAAGGATTCGCCCGGCTTGAGTTTGACGGGCCCGAAGGTTTCTTTATCTCGCCAGCCATTGGCCATTTTTAGGCCAATATCGGATTTGGCGGTGGTGTCCCAACCAGAGGGCAACTTGGCCTTGGAGTTGGCGTCAATTTCGTGGTTGGTGCCGGTTTCTACCTCGGCGGTGTACGGCACCTCCTGGTCGGTGGTGTTTTTGAATTGCAAGGTTCCGTCGCTCATGTAGCGACGGCCTGTTTCAGCAAACCGCCATTCGCGTTCGGTGTTATCTCCGGCGGCGCTGCAGCTTTTATAGAGGTTGGTAATGGGATATGCCTGTGGCATCGGGGGAATATCGCGCGCATGTGCCGCGGGCGCGAGAAGTGTCGCGATGGCAAGCGGCGCGACAAGTCGCAGTCCCTTTGAAATCACCAGAAGACCGTCCTTGTGGTTGTTTAAGGATACGAGAAATAATTCATGAAGACACAGCCGATATTAAGCTCTTCGTTATAGCTCCTCAACAGTTACGGCTATCTCTCTTTATGACATTTATCGTCGATACGGTGGGAAAACGCCCCTTACCGGTAACGAACGCTGCACATCACATTTCACCCTTACCCCTATAAAGGGGAGCTAATATTTCCTAATGTCTGGCAGGTACTCCGGTTGCGCTGATGCCGCACCGATAGCGCTCCGACACCGACCCCTGTGACGATGCCCAAACTGCACAATTTCCGCATCTTTGGCCTTCCACTAGTACACTCAGCGCCTATGACTGACCTGAAGACCACCGCTGGCAAAATTGAGGACCTGGACAACAAGCTCGCCGAGTCCCGCGCGCCGTTGGGGGAAGGCGAGCCAGCCGCCCGCACTCGCGTGAATCAGCTGCTAGATGAGGGTTCCTTTGTAGAAACCGATGCACTGGCCCGCCACCGCTCCACCGACTTTGGCCGCGAGCACGATCGCCCGTACACCGATGGCATCGTCACCGGTTACGGCACCATCGACGGGCGCCGCGTGTGCATTTTCAGCCAGGATGCCACCGTCTTTGACGGCACGATGGGTGAGGTTTATGCGGAAAAGCTCACCAAGGTCTATGACCTTGCGCTGAAAACCGGCGTGCCCATCGTCGGCATCTATGATTCCACCGGCCCGCGCGCGCAAGAGGGCATCGTCACACTTGCTGGCTACGCCCGCATCCTCGCCCGCGCGACCGAGGCCTCAGGTCTTATCCCGCAGATCTCCGTGGTGGCCGGGGATACCAGCGGCATTGCGGCATTTGCGCCCACGCTTGCCGATGTCCTCATTGTCACCCACGGCACCAGCCTGCACCAAGCAGGCAGCGATGTCGCCGAAGCGGAACCGGAAACCTTTGGTGGTGCCGCAGTCCACGCGAAGTCGGGCACCGCGCAGATCAGCGCCCCGAGCGAGCAGGCAGCTCTCGACTTGGTCCGCGACGTACTGGCTTACCTGCCGGCCAATAACCGCGCCGAGGCAACGCGCATCGATACGCGCGAGGTCACCGAATTCGATCTGGATTCCGTCATCCCGGATTCGGCAGCGGATGCCTATGACATGCGTGAGGTGGTCAACGCGGTCGTCGATAAGGGCTCCTTCTTTGAGCTTTCGGCCGAGGCCGCGCCCAATATCATCACGGGCTTTGCCTTCGTGGATGGCCGCGCCGTGGGTATCGTCGCCAACCAGCCGCTAGCGCTGGACGGCGCGCTGGATTCGGCCGCGGCGGAAAAGGCGGCACGCTTTGTGCGTCTGTGCGATGCCTTTAATACCCCAATCATTGAGTTCGTGGACTCGCCCGGTTTCGTTGCCACCCCGGCAGAAGAAAAGGCCGGTCTCCTGCGCCGGGCGGCGGGGTTTGCGTATGCGCAGGCGGAAGCGAGCGTCGGCAAGCTTACGGTGGTCACCCGCAAGGCCATTGGCCCGGCCTACGCGTTTATGGGATCCAAGGATCTGGGCGCGGATCTGGTCTATGCCTGGCCGACCGCGGAAATCGCCGTCGCCGAGGCAGCCCAGACCGCGCTGACCATCTACGGAGATGAGGATAAGCAGGAAGAAATGGACGAGCTTTTCTTGCACCCCTACGCTGCCGCCGAGCGCGGACTGGCCGATAATGTCATCGAGCCTTCCGCTACCCGCCACTACCTGGTTGAAGGCCTGCGCCTGCTAGAGCGCAAGGTCGTGGCCCAGGTACCCAAGAAGCACGGAACTGTTTAGGAAAAGATGTCTGAACCCGAAATCAAAGTCCTGAAGGGAAACCCCACGGAAGAAGAGGCCGCCGCGCTCTCGACGGTGCTCAAGCAGATGCAAAAGGACCACTCCGGTGCCTTTGGGGATCGCAACCACTGGGGCAGGCCCGGTGAGCGCTTCGACCACTACGGCGCGCAGCGCGTCTTTAATCCATCTGCCTTCCACACCGTGCGGTATTACTAATGCGCCTCATTTTGGCCTCGCAGTCCCCCTCGCGCGCCGCCATCCTGCGCGCGGCCGGCGTGGAACCGGTGCTCGAGCCCGCCGATATTGACGAGCGCGCCCTGGAAACCCAGTTGGCGGGGCACTCGCCTGCCGATACCGTGGCAAAGCTTGCCACCGCCAAGGCCGAAAAGGTCGCTTGCCGGTACCCCGACGAGCCGGTTATTGGCGGCGATTCCATGCTGCTATTGGATGGCCAGTTGCAGGGCAAACCGCACACCGTCGATGCCACAATCGAGCGTTGGCACCAACAGGCTGGGCGCACCGCGCAGCTACTTACCGGCCATTGCCTGATTTTTGGCACGCAACGCCACGTGGAAACCTCTACCACGACCATCCGGTTCGCAGAGGCTTCTGCCACCGATATCGAGGCCTACGCTCGCAGCGGCGAGCCCTTGGAGTGCGCGGGCGCGTTTACCTTGGAGGCCATGGGCGGCTGGTTTATCGATAGCATCGACGGCGATCCCTCTTCTGTCATCGGGCTGTCCCTGCCGGTGGTGCGCCGCGCGCTTTACTCTTTTGGGCTCAGCGTTTCTGATTTCTGGTAGGCCCGCACGAGCATCGCTAGAGTGTGTCTTATGGAAATGAAAGACATGCTTGCCCCAGAACCGATTAAATTGCCCGCTGATCCCGGCGCTCAGGACGCGGCCGCGCCTGCGGCCGGCATCGTAGACCACCCGGATTCCCCGTTGCTGTGGGCCATGCTCGCGGAGCAGGAGCTCGACAAGCTAGAGGGCGCGGATCCCAACGAGTACATCACCGCTTATGCCTACGCCCGCACCGGCTACCACCGCAGCTTAGACCGCCTGCGCGGCAATGGCTGGAAGGGATGGGGCCCGGTCCCCTTCTCCCACGAGCCCAACCAGGGTGTCCTGCGCGCCATTGCAGCCCTTGGACGTGCCGCCAAGGCCATCGGCGAGGACGATGAATACGACCGCATTCGCCAGATGCTTTCCGATGCCGACCCCGATAGCGTCTCTCAGCTCCTCGATTAAGTATGTTTGCTAGAAATATATCCCGCTGCTTAAGTTCCAAGGCCGCAATAACGCTCCTCGCTGCGGCCCTGCTGCTTAGCTTGGCGGCGTGTGGCTCGGGCGATCAGGAATCTAATTCAGCTTCGTCCCAATCCGAATTTTCTACCCACAGCCCAGAAACCTCGGGGCAGACCCACACGGTAACCGAAACGCCCACTGAAGAAGCCCCGGAACAACCCAACGATAATAAGGGCAAGGATTCTTCCACCGATTCCGAATGCGCGGATCTACCAAACGATCCCCGGGAAGCCTATGCATCTGGCACCGCGCCCGGGCGCATGCCCTCTGATAGAGGTGATGACTTCAACTTTTGGATCGCGGATATCGACAACTCCTACGATCCCTGTGCGCCCATCAGTTGGATTACTTTCAACGGTGAGGTGGGGGACAAAAATGGCCCCAACAATAACGCAGCATCGGTCGGCCATGCACTGGCCCTATACGTCCATGGAGAGCCCGTGAATGAAGTCACCATGTTTGACTCGGTTGATAAGGTCAGCCGCGTCTCAGACGATGCAGTCGACTTCACGTGGGGAGAGCGCTCAATTACTACGTCCGCGGGGATCACCGCGCATCACACAGTGCGCCTCCAGGTTGATGGTGACTCGGTGGAACCAGTCTCTGGCGATATTGACCTTTTCAATAAGGCTTTGAATGAGCACATGACGTTCATGCTCGGTTCTTATGGCTAGGCCATAGGAGTTGCCGTCTTCCATTCGTCTTCGCGCACCACATAAAAATGACCCCGCGGATTGCCGCGGGGTCATTATCTATAGGAGTTTCAGGCACAATTCATAGTGCCCAGTCTTTATCCTAAGACTCCTTGTCCAATAGGTCTCCGGTGTTTTGCGCTGTGCGCACGTTTGCCACTAACGCTTCCAAGGCGAGCCTTGTGATCACCATCCCAGCATAAAAAACCACAGTAGCTAGCAGGACGAGGACGATGAATCCGATAAAGCTGAGGAGAACGTATCCAAACTCGCCCTCCGAAATTCCATCTATACCGACGATGGTCCCTAGAATAAATGCCACTAGAACGTGGAGAGCCCACCAAACTCCGCCCACGACATAGATCGCCTTCACATGGGTCAGAGTCATGAAATCTTTAAATTCAAATTCCCAAAGCCCACCTAAGAGGCCTTTTTTATTCCCCAGGCCCTTCATAGCTGCACCGAATCCACGTTTGTTCTGTCCAGCTACTCGCCCATAGCTTTGAGGGGCCTCAGTGCCCTGAGGGGGTTGACCAAAATTTGGGTGAGAACCTGCCTCCGGGTTGTACCCGCCTGCAGCCGATGCCTCCTGTGATTGTTGTCCCGTGCCCCACCCGGCGTCTGGCCCAGCATCATTAGCAGGCCGGCGGTTGTTTTCTGCCGAGTTTGCGGACGAGGGCTCCGAATCAGTAGCAGATTTATGGTCCTGCGATGCGGATTCTGCATCTGCTGCGGACGATTGGGAATCCTGGGGGCTGGACTTATCCGAACCAGCATCTACAGGCTGATCGCCGCCTGGAGTTGAAGCTGCATTCTCAGCAGACGTACTAGGTTCTTTGGCCTCCTGCGCACGAGGCTCCTGTCCACCATTTTTCTGCGCCTGATCGTTCTGTGGTTTAGGAACGGCGGACTCAGGAGTTTCAGTGTTCTGACGGGGTTGTTCCGAAAAATCACGGGGTGTAAAGCTTTGAGGGGCGTCAGAGTTGCGGTCGTTTTCAGCCATTATCTGGTCCTTTTAGTTGTAGTCAGGGTAGGTAGGAAAGTGTCCCACGCCACTAATTCGCGGGGCCACTAAGCAGGTTACAGCGTCAACCCAAAATTTATCCATCTCTGACGCAGCTCACCCCTTCGCAACGTCGCGGCCCCTACCGAGTCAATTCATTCCACGCACGTTATGTATGGAAAACCACTTTCACTATTCCAATGTGATAAATCGAGAAAATTCGAGTTAAAGTAGTGGGAGCGAAAAAATAGGTTTATTAGAAAGGTAGGCGGGCAGTGGCAGACGTAGACCCCTATCCCCCATTCCAGCAATATGCGCACCCAGAGCGGCTTGTTTCCGCTCCGTGGCTGTCCGCGCGCCTAGGCATTAAAGGGTTACGCGTTATCGAGGTCGATGAAGACTCTCTTTTGTACGATATCGGGCACATTCCCACAGCGACGCGGATCAACTTCCGCACCGAGCTAATAAGCTCGCTCACGCGCGACTTTATCAACGGTGAGGAATTTACCCGCTTGATGCGGGAAAAGGGCATCCACGAAGACGATACCGTTGTCCTGTACGGCGATAAGTCCAATTGGTGGGCGGCCTACGCACTATGGGTATTTACCCTCTTTGGCCACAAAGACGTCCGCCTCCTCGATGGCGGACGCGATGCGTGGATGTCAGAAGAGCGCGATACCTCCTTCATGGTCCCAGAATTCCCCGAATCCAACTATCCAGAGGTAACCCGGGACGACTCCCTCCTGCGCGCCTTTGTCGCCGACGTACACGAGGCAACCGGCTCCCTGGTTGATACCCGGCCGCCGGAAGAATTCGCAGGTGAAGCGACAGAGTTCGACCCCAATGGAAACTCGCCTTATGGCACCACCATGTGCCACGGGCACATTCCGGGTGCGATCAACTTGGAATGGGATCGCGCAACCTACCCCAACTCCTGTTTCCGCAACGTTGATGACCTGAAGGTCAACTACGGCATGCTGGAACCTGATACCCACACCATTTTGTATTCCCACCTAGGAGCGCAGGCCGCGTTCACGTGGTTCGTGCTCACTTACCTTTTGGGCTTTAAAAAGGCGCAGGTCTACGATGGGTCATGGTCTGAGTGGGGCAACATGGTCAATATGCCGATTGAAAAGTAGATTTTCGTCCGGCCAATAATTACCCACATCACAGCGATGTGGGTTTATTTTTGTTTAAACGTAACAATCATTGCCAAACGGACGACTTTATATTTTGGTGTGCAACAATAGATCCCGTAGTAAACGAAGTGTATTCAGGAGGTTACTGCCGTGGCAGTAGAAACCAAGAAGATCTCCAAGGTTCTCGTAGCGAACCGAGGTGAGATCGCCGTACGCGTTATTCGTGCTGCTCGCGATGCCGGGATCTCCTCCGTCGCCGTTTATGCCGAGCCGGACGCGCAGGCACCCTTCGTCACGCTGGCCGATGAAGCTTTTGCCCTCGGCGGTTCTACCTCTGCTGATTCTTATCTTGTCTTTGACAAGATTCTGGATGCCGCCGCTAAGTCCGGCGCGGATGCCATCCACCCCGGCTATGGTTTCTTGTCCGAAAATGCCGATTTTGCCCAGGCAGTTATCGATGCTGGCCTGACCTGGATTGGCCCGCCTCCCCAATCCATCCGCGCTTTGGGAGATAAGGTCACGGCCCGCCACATCGCCGAGCGCGCCGAAGCTCCCATGGCCCCTGGCACCAAGGATCCGGTGGCCAACGCGGATGAGGTCAAGGCCTTTGCGGATGAGCACGGCTTGCCCGTAGCCATCAAGGCGGCGTTTGGCGGCGGCGGCCGCGGCATGAAGGTCGCGCACACCGCTGAAGAGATTCCGGAGCTATTTGAATCCGCGACCCGCGAGGCCACCACTGCCTTTGGCCGCGGCGAGTGCTTTGTCGAGCGCTACCTCGATAAGGCCCGCCACGTGGAGGCCCAGGTTTTGGCAGATAAGCACGGCAATGTGGTGGTCGTCGGCACGCGCGATTGCTCTCTGCAGCGCCGCTTCCAAAAGCTCGTAGAAGAAGCGCCGGCGCCTTTCCTGAGCGACGAGCAGCGCGCCTCCATCCACGAGTCCGCCAAGCGCATTTGCCGCGAGGCTGACTACTGCGGTGCCGGCACCGTGGAGTATTTGGTCAGCGCCGATGGCCTGATTTCCTTCCTCGAGGTCAATACCCGCCTGCAGGTGGAGCACCCCGTTTCGGAGGAAACCACCGGGCTGGACCTCGTGCGCGAGCAGTTCCGGATTGCCCAAGGCGAAAAGCTTTCGCTCAGTGAGGATCCAGCACCGCGCGGGCATGCCTTTGAGTTCCGCATCAACGGCGAAGACGCCGCGGCCGACTTCATGCCCGCTCCCGGGACCATCGTCAAGTACTCCGAGCCCGCTGGGCCGGGCGTCCGCGTGGACTCGGGCGTCGTCGAGGGCTCCGTCATCGGCGGGCAATTCGATTCCATGCTGGCCAAGCTCATTGTCTGGGGTTCGGACCGCGAAACCGCCCTGCGGCGCTCCGCCCGAGCCCTGGATGAATACCAGGTTGAGGGCCTGCCCACCGTGCTGCCCTTTGACAGAGCCATCGTTGCAGATCCCGCCTTTACCGCGGAAAATGGTTCCTTCGATGTCTACACCAAGTGGATCGAGGAGGCGTGGGATAACCAGCTGACGCCGCACGATGATTCCACCGATGCGGAAGCCGGCGCGCCCGAGGCCTCGCAGGTCCACACCGTGGAAATCGACGGCCGCCGCATCGAGGTAGCATTGCCCGCCACCTTTGGCATTACCGGCGCGCGCAAGCGGAAAAAGCGCAAGGGTGCCGGCACCAAGTCTGCGGTGTCCGGCGATGCCGTGACCGCACCGATGCAGGGCACGGTCATCAAGGTCAACGTGGAAGAGGGCCAAGAGGTAGAAGAGGGCGATATCGTCATGGTCCTTGAGGCCATGAAGATGGAAAACCCCGTCAAGGCCCACAAGTCCGGCACAGTAACCGGGCTGGCGGTCGAGGCCGGCTCGTCCACCACCAAGGGCGCGCAGCTGCTGGAAATTAAGTAGCCGCGCCAGCTAGCCTGGAAGAATGACTGATTCTTCTCTTGGTGTTCGCTTGGCCAAGGAAGAGGACCGCGACTACCTTGCGGGCCTCTTCCCTTCCCATATCGCGGACTGGTCCCCCATCGTTGATGGCGGCGTCATCGCCTTGCCCCTTGCCGCCAACGAGGACCCAACTGTAGAGCCCGTGGGGGCCGCGCTCCTGCGCTACTACCCCGCCGCCGCCAAGGGCCCAGCCTTCCTTGGGGATCCGGGCGCTGACCCGCTTGACGATGCCACCTGGCTCACCCCCTTCGACCCCGAGGACATCCCCGAGCTCATCGTCGCCACGAACGGCACCGGCGACGAAGCAGACCGAGCCCACGACCTGCTCGTTGCTAACGCTATCGATCTCGCGGCCGAGCAAACCGCCCCTGGTATCGCGTCCGCCACGCCACTACCGGGCTTCGAGGAGCTCACCCAGGGTAAGTTCTTCCGCCGCTTCTAATCTGGCGTCTGTCTCTTGCAGGCCTCTGGTTCCAGCAAGAGATGAATTTTAGCTAGAGCCCTTGTGTTTTGCACCACAGCTGCTATTGTTGAGGTCTATGAAGATTTCCGCCTAGTACGACGTCCCTTGCACACTCGTTCTTTAAAGGTGGATTCTTCATGCCGATTTCTTTTTCCCAGCTCAGCCTGTCGTGGCCAGACGGCACGCCCTGCTTTTCCCAACTTTCCGGAACAATCCCTGACTCGGTTACTGGAATGATTGGCGATAATGGATCCGGAAAATCAACCCTTGCTAAGGTCCTGTCCCACCAGATCGCACCATCCTCGGGCACATTCACGGCACCAGAGGTCACGTATCTAGACCAAGATCTTGGCTTGCGTGACTCCTTAACCATCGCCGAAGTATTCGGCGCGGCGGAAAAGATTGCCGCGCTCCACGCACTAGAAGCGGGAAATTACTCCGAGGAACTGCTGAAAACCATTGGTAACGACTGGGATATCGAAGACAGGATTCATGCCTGCCTCCATAACGCAGGCGTTCCCTACCCGCTAGATCGCACCATCGGTACGCTGTCTGGAGGCGAAGCGGTCACCATCGCATTAAACGCCGCCTTTTTTGATCACCCAGACTTTGTCATCCTCGATGAGCCGACCAATAACTTGGACGCAGCAGGAAAATCCAAGGTCATCAACCTTATTTCCAGCGCTTCTACGCCCATTCTTGTCATCTCCCATGACCTAGACCTGCTCTCCCATGTCGAGCACATTGCAGAACTCTACGCGGGAAGTTTGCGGTTATTTTCCGGAAATTATCACGCCTACCGGGAGGCCATAGAAACCGAACAGCGCGCCGCCGAAGCAGAAACTCGCGAGGCCAAAGCCGAACACCGCAAGCAAGTGCGCGAGCGCGAGGCGATGCAGGTGCGCATTTCCCGGGACAATCGCCGCGGCAAAGCCTTCTCGCACAACCGCCGAAAGCCCGGGATGGCGATGGGAAACGATAAGAACCGCGCCCAAAATACCGCGGCTAAGCGGTCGGCTCAGGCATCGGGTTCGGTGCAGGAAGCATTTGCTGCCTATCAAGCTGCGCAACATAAGATCCGCCCAGACGAGCACGTTCACCTTGACCTCCCAGGCACGCAGTTGCCCAATGGCACCCGCGTGCTCACCAGTAACATCGTGGATATAACCGGCCCTGAGCATGTTCGTCTTATGGGTCCAAACGGCAGCGGGAAAACCACGTTCCTTAATGAGGTTGCGCGGGGCGGCGTTGAGTACAGCGTGGACTGTGGATATTTGCGGCAGAAAATCACCTTGCCGGAAGATCGCACAATCTTAGAGATGGTCACAGAGGCCAACCCCACTGCTCCCCCACAACTCATCCGCGATCAATTGGCGCAGCTGTTATTTCGCGATGACCAGGTGCACCGCCGCACCGGCCTGCTATCCGGTGGCGAACGTTTCCGCGCGGAATTTGCCAGGGTGCTTTTGGCCGATCCCAGCCCGCAATTCCTCTTGCTTGATGAGCCCACCAATAATTTGGACATCACCACCATAAAGTGGCTCGTGCAGATCCTCGAGTCCTACAAAGGTGCATACTTGCTGGTCAGCCACAATGAGGGCTTCTGCAAAGAGCTCAGCCTCACGTCGCAGGTGCATATCTAGGCCCCAGTCTCCGCTTTGTATTACCTCCACTAATACAGACTGTGCTACTATTAGTTGCACAAAACTTATTGGAAGGAGGTAGCTCATGCTTATCACGCTCAACCCTGACGCGGATGCGCCGGTCTTCCAGCAGATCCACGATGAAATCGTGCTGGCCATCGCCCGCGGGCAGCTTTTCGACGGCGACAAGCTCGATCCCGTGCGCCAGGTCGCCGCGGATATTGGCATTAACCCGGCCACCGTAAAACACGCCTACGACTTGCTCGTTGCTGATGGCCTCGTCGAAACCGCGGGTCGCTCCGGATCGATCGTCCGTCCCGGCGCGCACACCGCGGCGCAAGAACAGCAGGTTCGGCAACGCCTGTGCCGCGTGGCGACCCTCGCCCGCGCCCAGGGCTTTTCCACTGAGGAGCTCCACGGCTATCTCGATTCCATACTGAAGGAGCTCGCATGATTCTTACCGTCCTCATGGCCGCGACCACGCTGGTCATAACGTGGATAATGACCACGATCCCAGCACTTGCGGCGCCAGGCGCCCCGCTCGGCGTTCGCGTTCCCCAAAGCCATCTTTCGGATCCCGTTGTGGTCGACGCTATTTCTGGTTTTAAGACTCGGACGTGGGTTGTGGGCATCGCAGCGGCGGTTATCTCGCTGTTCTACGTCAACCACTCGTGGGTGGCGGCTCTGTCTTCCCTGCTGGTCATTATCGGCAGCACGTGGGCTTACCTCTCCCAGCGCCGCTATATCATCGCGGCCAAGAAGGACGGCGGCTGGTTCGACGGGGTAGAAACCGCGGTCAGCGCCCAGGTAGCGGAGCGGGACGCCGACGCCACACAAGATATTGATGTACCAACGCCGTCTTTTCCCTGGCTGACCATGTTGGGTTCCTTGCTGGTCATCATCGCCGGTGCTCTCATCGTCGCCGCCCATTGGTCCGACATCCCCGATCCCGTGCCAGTGCACTGGGATGATTCTTTGGAGCCGGATAGCTGGAGCGACAAGTCCATCGGCAGCGTCTTTTTCATCACGTTTATCGCGCTGGGAATGTGGTTGCTTTTCGCCGGCATCTGCTGGCTTATCCAACGCACCGCGGTTCGCCCGCGCTCGGAGCGCTCCATCAAGGCGCGGCTACGCAATCAGGCAAACCTTACAGCCTCCAACGAAGCGATGGGCGTCCTGCTGCTTCTCATGTCCCTCGGGCTGTCGTTTATACAGATAACCGGCCCGGTACCGAGCTATCAGGACCTGGCTGGCTTCTCCTTTATCACCATGGTGGTGATGACCATTAGCGGCACCATAGCCATCGTGGCAATGATACTTCGCGCCCAATCGCAGCTCGAGGATCAGCTGCGCGGGGTGAAACTTCCGGATGGAGACAAAGAGTCCCCCGATAATGACGAACATTATAAATGGGGGATCCTGTATTACAACCCCGATGACCCAGCGGTGCTGGTGGACAAGCGCCTAGGCGTCGGAGTGTCCTTCAACTACGCCACATGGCAGGCGAAGGCCTTCCTCGCCGTCATAGCGGTCATCGTCATCGGGTCGATTGCTCTTCCATTAATCCTGATTTAGCCAATGCGGTCCAGGATGATCTGGCGCTCCTTATCCAGCGGGGCGTCGGTAATCTTAAAGCCCTGCTGCAAGGTCTCAAGGGAGCGCTCGAAGCGCTCTGGGGTTTCCGTGTGCAGGGTGAAAAGCTTCTGGCCCTTGGATACCTTTTCGCCCTTGACCGCGTGCAATTCGATGCCCGCGGTTGCCTGTACCGGGTCTTCCTTCCGCGCACGGCCAGCGCCCAGGCGCCAGGAGCTCACGCCGACGGACAGGGCATCAAGCTCGGTAAGGTAACCATCGGATTCAGCGATGACATCGTGGGTATGTGTAGCCACGGGAAGCTTGGCGTCTGGGTCTCCGCCCTGCGCCTTAATCATTTGCTTCCACTTATCCATGGCGCGGCCATCCTTGAGCGCCTTTTCCACGTCGGCATCGTGCACGCCGGCCGCTTCCAGCATCTCGCACGCAAGGGCCAGGGTCAGCTCGACGACATCGCTTGGCCCGCCGCCTGCCAGGACCTCGACGGATTCCTCGACCTCGAGGGCGTTGCCCACCTTTCGGCCCAACGGGGTGGACATATCCGTCAGCAGTGCCGTGGTAGCCGTGCCGGCGTCATTACCCAAGTCCACCATGGTCTGCGCCAGCTCGCGGGCCAAGGTCTCATCCTTCATAAAGGCGCCGGAGCCCACCTTGACGTCGAGAACCAGCGACGAGGTACCTTCAGCGATTTTCTTCGACATGATGGACGAAGCGATAAGCGGAATCGCCTCAACGGTGGAGGTGATATCGCGCAGGGCATAGATCTTCTTATCCGCGGGCGCCAGTCCAGAGCCTGCCGCGCAGATGATGCAGCCCGGGTCCTCCAGGATTTCCATCAATCGTTCATTGGAAATATCCGCCTGCCAGCCAGGGATGGCCTCCAGCTTGTCCAGGGTGCCACCAGTGTGGCCCAGACCGCGGCCGGAAAGCTGCGGAACCGCGACGCCAAAAGCGGCAACGAGAGACGCGAGAGGCAGCGTAATCTTATCGCCAACACCACCGGTGGAGTGCTTGTCCGCAGTCTTCTTGGACAAGGACTCAAAGCTCATTGTCTCACCGGAGGCGATCATCGCCTTGGTCCACTGCGAGATTTCCTCGCGGTTCATGCCGTTGAGGAAGATCGCCATATTGAGCGCGGCCATCTGCTCATCTCCCACGACCCCGCGCGTATAGGCATCGATGACCCAGTCGATTTCCTCCGGGCTAAACACCCCCTTGTCGCGCTTGGTACGAATAACATCTACCGCATCGAATTTCTCGGCCATGACGACTCCTCCTGTACTGATTTGGAAACCGAAACATACAAGCACATAATGTGATTTACTGCACTATATACAGTGGTTGTGCACTCCACCACGTCCAATTATTATTCCCTATAGAACAGATGTCAAAGAGTATTTTTCTTTTTGTTCTATTGGAGAATTAACGCAGTCTCTCTTCACCCCCCGTACAAAGAAAGCCCATACCGCAATGAACACCACCCCGGATTCGCCTCCCACCGATGCCGAATTGCTCAACCTCGCAGAAGAAGCAGCCCACCACGCCTGGGCGCCCTATTCCTCTTTCCCCGTCGGTGCGGCTTTGCTGCTTGCCGATGGCCGCATTGTCACCGGCTCCAACGTCGAAAACGCCTCCAGCCCGTTAGGCATTTGCGCCGAACGCAACGCCGCCGCACACATGGTCACCACCGCAGACGTGACGGCCACCGATGGCCACTTGCCCAGCATTCCGCAGATTAAAGCGGTTGCTATCGTCGGTTTGAAGTCCGCACCTTGCTACCCTTGCGGTGCCTGCCGCCAGGTCCTGCGGGAGTTTAACTGCGAGCGCGTCATCGTCTCCGTCGATGGAAAGCCCCGGAGCCATGACTTTGCTGAGATCCTCCCCCTCTCCTTTGGCCCAGAGTCACTCTAATTAAAAAGTCCCTTCAAAGAACGGTCAGAAAATATGGAACGCTTACAAGGATTGCTCGGCATCATCGCCATTCTTGCAGTAATTTACGTCCTGTCGAGCTCGCGTAAAAATATCAAGTGGCGCACCATTGGCGTGGGCCTTGTCCTGCAGGTGGTCTTCTGTTTCTTGGTCCTCGCGTGGGAACCTGGATTCAAAGCCCTCAAGGGCATCGCCAATGGGCTAACTAAGCTCACGGAATTTACCAACGAAGGCACCCAATTCGTCTTCGGCGGCCTCTTCGGTGATGACTTCGTTTTCGCCCTCAATGTGCTGCCCGTGATCATTTTCTTGGGCGCCATCATCGCCGCCCTGTACTACCTCCGGGTTATCCAGTACTTCGTGGAATACGTCGGATCCGCCATCAAGTGGCTCATGGGCACCTCCAAGGTGGAATCGGTCTGGGCCACCACCGTGATCTTCCTCGGCCAATCCGAGGCACCGCTGGTAATTAAGCCCTACCTGCCCAAGCTCACCCGATCCGAGCTTTATACCTGCATGGTCGGCGGCTTTGCCTCCGTGGCCGGTTCCACGTTGATCGGCTACTCGCTCTTGGGTGCGCCCCTGGAGTACTTGCTCGCCGCATCGCTCATGAATGCGCCGGGCTCCCTGCTCGTCGCCAAGGGCCTCATGCCAGAGACCGAAGAGACGAACCTCGACGCTACCGTTAAAGACGTTCGCGATACCGAATCCAAAAACATCATCGATGCCATCAGTAGCGGTGCCATGGCCGGCGGTAAGATCGCCATCTCGGTTGCCTGCTTGCTCATCGCCTTCATCGCCTCGATCGTGATGCTCTCTGCCATCCTCGGCGGCATTGGTTCCCTCTTCGGCCAGGATAACTGGTCGCTCGAAGGCCTCTTCGGCATCATCTTCGCCCCAGTGGCCTGGCTTATCGGTACGCCTTGGAACGAGGCCCTCGAGGTGGGTAACTTCATCGGCCAAAAGACCATCCTTAACGAGTTCGTTGGCTACACCGCCTTTGGTGAAAGCGTCGATGAGCTCAGCGATAAGGCCATCTTGATCTCCTCCTTCGCCCTCGCTGGCTTCGCCAACCTGTCGTCCATCGGCATCCAGATTGGCTCCATCGGTGGCCTCATCCCTGAGCGCCGCGGTGAAGTAGCAAAACTTGGCCCGCGCGCACTCTTCGGTGGCTTCCTTACCAATATGCTCAATGCCGCCATCGTCGGCGTCATCGTTGCACCAATGGTTCTCTAACCCGCCCGGCCAGATTCGATAACTAATCACGCCAAAATTTCCCAAAAGCAACCGCGTTTCCACAAAAATCAGGGCCGAAAATGGCCAAACGCGGTTGCTTTTAGACGTTTCCGCGAACTAGGTATGCAGCGACACAATTAATTGGTTGCGTCCTCTAGCTTTATACACCTTGAACCGTACGGAGTTTGTGTCAGCTCACGGCGCAGACGAGCATTCTCAGCGCGAAGATCGGGCTAGCTTAGCCCATCGGAGGATCCTCGGCGTTCGCGCTCATTTTGCCCCACCGGCCTAAAAGAACCTCGGCAGTGGGAGTGTCTAATGGTTTGTGTGTGGCAATCTATCCCGAATCAAATACTGGGCTCGACGAGAAAGAGAAACCTGTGATCCGATTCGCCATGAGAGATTACGGCACCCTAAAACCTCTAGACAGGCTCTTGTGACTTACATGCCAGGCACAAGGAGCCAAGCCCATCAATAGAACAGGAACGCACAATCATACCCAAGGTTTTAATCCAAGATTACTTCCTGAAACAATTGAATCGCATCAAAGCTACCGCCCCCTAGGGCCAGCCACCTGTCTGCTAACCTGGCAACGATGTTGACAATAGATGCAGACTACGGACATTCCGCCGCCTTGGGGCACCTCAATCGCAGCTTTAATGCCGGTCGCGTATACGGCCTAAAAGGCCCGAATGGTGCGGGTAAATCTACGCTGCTGCAGACGTTGAGCGGCGAGATTGCCCCACTAAATGGCACCGTTTTCATCGACGGTGCCGCGCCCGGTAGCGCTGCGGCGGCCGGTTCCGTCATCTCCGTCGGGGACCCAGTCTTCCTCCCCGATCTCACCGTGGGTGAGCACTTTAGCTTGCTATCCCGCCGCTCCGGCGTAAACTTTGCCGAGGTCCATGAGCTCTGGGCCATCGACGACGCCATCCGGAACTCCGCTGTCAGCAGCCTTTCTTCTGGCCAGCGCCAGCGGGTCTACCTCGCAGCCCAGCTTTATCAGCCGGCCAAAGCCTTGCTTATCGACGAACCCGAGCGCCACCTCGACCACACCTGGACCGCCTTCTTGGCCGAGGAGCTACGCCACCTGGCAGCCAATGGCCGCTGTGTGGTGCTCGCTTCCCATTCTCCGGCCATCTTCGCTGCCTGCGACGAAGTAGTGAAGATTTCATGAAACTTCTTCCACAGCTTCCTCAGCCATCTATTACGCCTTCATCGCGGCACTTATCGCGAGCGTCAGCGTCTACGCCTGGCACAATGCTGCAGCGCTTCTGCCCTCGCTAGCACAGCGCACGGCCGCTGCTCTGCCCGCAACCGCGACCATTGGTGCCGGGCTCGGCTCGCTCGCCCTCATCATCCTCCTCGAGGCGCTCTATCCGCTGCGCAGCCTTTCGCTCGGGCGTTGGGTCTATGCGGATAGGCCGCGGGGGCGCATGGGAGGCGTCGATAAGCTGTCTATTGCCCAGCTCGCCGGCGTGAGCCTCCTAGGTCTTGCCCTGTGTGCATCGCTGCATCTTCCACTCTATGCGGCGATAACCCTCCCCCTGCTGCGGTTTGCCATCGGCTGGCGATCCTTCGAACTCGCCTCGCTCCTCCGCGCGGGCCGTACCCGTGCCATCGGCTCGTCCTCCTTTGGGCTACTGGATTCTGAGGTTTCTGCCGATGCTATCGCCTCCCAATCCGCTCGCCTGCGCCCGCGCTCACATGCCACGGCTTCGCTCAGTCTCCTCTTTGCTCGGCGCCTGTTTCGCCGGTGGTACATCCCCCTCGGTGCGGTCGCCGTCATGGGACTGACCCTAGCGCTAGCACCTCAGCTCGGCGGCCTTGCTCTTATTGGATTTGCTGCCGCTTGGACCATTGTCGGCGCCGCTACTGGCCGCGCCGCCTCCTTCGGCCGCATCGTCGATGGTGCGTGGCCCGACTGGGGACTGCCACTGGCTGCCACCGCAGGTGCTGCCGTTGTCGGCACCGCCTTCATCGCCACCGTGTGGAAGCTGTCCCTGTTCACGCTCGCAGCATGTTGTTTGGGGCTTAGTTACACCGCTTTTAAGCGCTCCCGTCCCGCACGCGTTACCACCATGAATATCATCGATACCGGCGGCTTCGGCGCCTCCTTCTCTCCCGAGGTCTTCGGTTACTTCATGCGCGGGAGCTACGGTATTGCTGCCATCGCTGGGGCCCTTTTTCTCTAGTCTCCCTGCCCCGCAACCCAGGTACGTCACTGCATTAAGTCGCAGGTACCTGGGATTCTTTTTGCCCTCTTTTCTGTACCACATAAAATAATACAGCTTGTGTTACAGCAAGTAATACAGAAAAAGATTGGAGGTGACAGATGTTCATTACCCTTCACCCCGAATCTGACGTCCCCGTTTTTCAACAGATTCACGATGAAATCGTTTTGGCTATCGCTCGCGGACAGCTTTCCGATGGCGACAAGCTAGATCCCGTCCGCCGCGTTGCCAAGGATATAGGCATTAACCCTGCCACCGTGAAGAAGGCATACGACCTCTTGGTTTCCGAGGACCTTGTAAAACCGCCGGACGCTCCGGCTCCATCGTCAGGCCTGGTGCTCGCACCACCGCGCAAGAAAAACAACTGGAAGAGCAATTAAGCCGCATAGTCGCACTCGCCCGCGCCCAAGGCTTTAGCCCAGATGAGCTCCACGCTCGACTCAGCTCCACCCTTAATGACCTGGAAGTATCACCATGATTTTCACACTCATAATGGCCGCCACCACCCTGGTTATCACCTGGATCATGGCCACAGCCCCCTCCCTGGCCTCACCTGGCACACCGCTCGGAGTGCGCGTGCCCAAGGCTTATCTTTCTGATCCTGCGGTTACCTCCGCCCTCGCCGGATTCAAGATACGCACGTGGAGCTGCGGCATCGTGGCAACGGCCATGTCCCTCTTTGCCTGGAAACTGCCGTTATTAGCCGCACTACCTTCCCTCGTGGTGGCGCTCGGTGGCATGTGGGCTTATGCGTCCCAACGCCGCCGTATCATCGCGGCTAAAAAGGCGGGCGGCTGGTTCGACGAGGTTGAAACCAGCATCGCTGCCCGTGTTTCCACCACAGCCATTGATGCGCCCGAATTTCGCGGCATCCCTACCCCGACCTTTCCGTGGGTAACCATGCTCTCTTCCCTGCTGTGCATCGCGGCCGGTGCCATCATCGTCGCTTCCCACTGGTCCGCCATTCCGGACCCCGTTCCCGTGCACTGGAATGAATCCATGGAGGCCGACAATTGGAGCGACAAATCAATTGGGAGCGTATTTTTCTCCTCATTCGTCGCTTTAGCATTGCTGGGCCTATTTGCCATTATCTGCTCTTTTATCGCGCATAGTGAGGTGTCCCCACGCTCTGAGCGCAGCATTAAAGCGCGGCTGCGTAACGAAGCAAACCTCGCCCTGACGAACACCGGCATGGGAGTCCTCACCCTGCTCATCAGCGCCGGGATGGCGCTGATGCAGGTAACCGGCCCTATCCCGCATTATCAACGCTTCAACGGCGCCGCGATCACCACAATGCTGATTCTCACCATTGGTGGCAGCATCGGTCTAGTTGTATTTCTTCTCTACAAGCAATCCCGGTTATCCGAACAATTGCGCGGTATTCACTTCGCTGATGAAGACAAAGAATCACCGGACAATGACCACCTCTATAAATGGGGAGTAATATATTACAACCCGGATGATCCGGCGGTACTGGTAGATAAGCGCTTCGGTACGGGAATGTCATTTAATTATGCCCGGTGGCAGGCCAAAGTCTTTTTCGGCCTCGTGGTACTCATCTTGGTCGGCTCGTTAGCATTGCCCGTCATCCTTGGTTAAGGCGAGCCTCCGCCATCCTCGCGAATCAACGATTTCGTCCATCTAGAGCAAGGATTTCGTCGACGGTTGCGGTCATTTGGATGGACGAAATCGTTGATTTTTAGCACAGCTAGACACCAAAGCGCCCCGCTGCCTCGAGATAAATCGAGGGAAGCGGGGCGCTTGAGTGTGCAGACTAGTTGATTACGGCAATGAGGTCGCCGCCTTCCACCTTGGTGGCCTGGCCAATGGCCACGCGTTCGACCACGCCATCCTTGGTGGCGGAAATGGAAGCTTCCATCTTCATGGCCTCGATGACCGCGATTTGGTCGCCGGCCTTGACCTCGTCGCCTGGCTCTGCCGTGGGGTTGACCACACCGGCGAACGGGGCCGCTACGTGGCCGTCATTGGACGGGTCCGCCTTCTCCACCGTGGCCACGGTGGATTCGGCGTTTTCATCGCGCACCTTCATCGGGCGGATTTGGCCGTTGACGTTGAGCACAACATTGCGCATGCCCTTCTCATCCGGCTCACCCACGGCATCGAGGCGCACCACGATCTGCTTAAGGTTGGAGCGATCGGTGGAATCTTCTGGGAAGAAGTGCACTACCTTTTCTTCGCCTTCGGTCAGGCCGTAGAAGAAGGTCGTATCCGTCAGCGCCTCGGTATTGCCATACTTGCGGCGGAACTCGTTGAATTCCTCGAACTGCTTGGGGAAGAGCAGGCGGTTCAGGCTGGCGCGGCGCTCATCCGAGTTATCCGACTCCAGGTGCGGCTGCTCCTCTGCCGGGACATCGTTAATCTGCGCACCGGTTTCGGCGCGGCCATCGAGGACCTTATCGCGCAGCTCCGGCCAGCCACCCGGAGGGGTACCCAGCTGGCCGCGGAGGAATTGATCCACGGAATCCGGGATATCGTACTTCGTCGGGTTCGCCGCAAAGTCTTCCGGAGAAACGCCGGTGCCCACGAGATGGAGCGCCAAATCACCCACCACCTTGGAGGACGGGGTGACCTTGGTGGGGCGGCCTAGCATCTCGTTGACGGCGGCGTAGTTATCCTCGATGACCTCGAAGCGATCCGCCAGGCCCAATGCGACGGCCTGCGCGCGCAGGTTCGACAGCTGACCACCCGGAATCTCGTGCTTGTACACACGGCCGGTCGGGCCAGGAATGCCGTTCTCGAACGGGGCGTATAGCTGACGCACGGCCTCCCAATACGGCTCCAAATCCGAGACCGCTTGCAGGTCGATTCCTGTATCGCGCTTGGAGTTGGAGAATGCAGCGATGAGCGCGGAAAGCGAAGGCTGCGACGTGGTGCCGGCCAGCGGTGCCGAGGCGCCATCGACGATATCGGCGCCGGCGCGCGCCGCCGCGAAGTAGGTAGCGATCTGGCCACCGGCGGTATCGTGCGTGTGGACGTGGACCGGCAGGTCGAATTCCTTGCGCAGCGCGGTCACCAGCGTGTGTGCGGCCTCTGGGCGCAGCAGGCCGGCCATGTCCTTAACGGCCAGGATGTGCGCGCCGGATTCTACAATCTGCTCGGCGAGCTTCAAGTAGTAATCCAAGGTGTAGAGGTCTTCCTTCGGCGAAGAAAGGTCACCGGAATACGCCATGGCTACCTCGGCCACGGTGGTATTCGTCTCGAGCACGGCATCGATGGCAGGGCGCATCTGGGAGACATCGTTAAGCGCATCGAAAATGCGGAAGACATCCACACCGGACTTGGCCGCTTCCTGCACGAAGGCGCGGCAGACCGAATCCGGGTACGGGGTATAACCCACGGTATTGCGCCCGCGCAGGAGCATCTGGATGTTCTGATTCGGCATGGCCTCGCGCAGTAGGTCCAAGCGCACCCAGGGATCCTCGTGGAGGAAGCGCATGGCCACGTCATAGGTAGCACCGCCCCACGCCTCCACAGAGAAGAGGTCCGGGGTCAAGCGCGCCACGGCCTCTGCCGCTGAGACCAAGGCGGTGCTGCGCACGCGGGTAGCAAGCAGGGACTGGTGGGCATCGCGGAACGTCGTGTCCGTAACCATCAATGGTTCTTGGGCACGAATCTTTTCCGCGTACTTCTGTGGCCCTAGCTCCAGGAGATCATCGCGGGAACCGCGCGGGAGCGGCTCTTCCGTGTTGAACTCCGGCAGCTTATCAAACGGGCGCAGCGCGGTGGGCCTATCACCATTGGGCTTATTCACGGTGACATCCGCGATGTAGTCCAGGATACGACCGGACTCATCTACCGCCGGTGGCGCCTTGAGCAGATCCGGGTGCTCGGTAATGAATCCAGTATCGACGCGGGTATTGACGAAGTCAGATTCATTGAGCAACGCGCGCAGGAAGCCGATATTGGTGGCCACGCCGGAGACGTGGAACTCGTTCAGCGCGCGGCGAGCACGGTGCACAGCCTGCTCGAAGGTGGTGCCGCGGCAGGTCATCTTCACCAACAGGGAGTCGAAGTTGGGCGATACCTCAGCACCCACGGAGGTAGCGCCGTCCAAGCGTACACCAGCGCCGCCCGGCGAGCGATATGCGGTCAACGTACCCGTATCTGGGCGGAAGCCGTTATTCGGGTCTTCGGTAGTAATGCGGCACTGCAGGGCGGAGCCGGTAATGGTGATATTTTCTTGCGACAGGTTGATGTCTTCCAAGGAAGCACCGGCGGCGATATTCATCTGCGCCTTGACGATGTCCACACCGGTAACCTCCTCGGTCACGGTGTGCTCCACCTGCACGCGTGGGTTCATCTCAATAAAGACGTGGTTGCCGCGCTCGTCCACGAGGAATTCCACCGTGCCGGCGCCCTCATAGTTAATGTGCTCGCAGAAGTTCACGGCATCCTGGCAGATGCGATCGCGCAGCTCCGGATCCAGCGACGGCGCGGGAGCGATCTCTACGACCTTCTGGTGGCGGCGCTGCACGGAGCAATCGCGTTCAAAGAGGTGAATGACATTGCCCTGGGCATCCGCGAGCACCTGCACCTCAATGTGTTGCGGATTAATCACCGCGGTCTCGAGGTACACGCTGCCATCACCAAAGGCCGCCTCGGCCTCGCGCGAGGCTTCTGCTGCCCGTTCGCGCAGCTCAGATTCCGATTCCACGTAGCGCATACCGCGCCCTCCACCGCCAGAGACGGCCTTGACAAAGACTGGGAAGCTGAAGTCACCGGCGTCTGCCACCAGCTTATCGATGTCCGTAGTCGGCTCCGAGTCCTGCAGCGTCGGCAGCCCTGCTTCCTTCGCGGCGTTAACCGCAGCGGATTTATCACCGGTGAGATCCAGCGTGCTCGGGGTGGGGCCAATGAACTTAATGCCATTATCCTCGCAGGCACGGGCCAAATCGGCGCGCTCGGACAAGAAGCCGTAACCCGGATAGATTGCGTCCGCCTCAGACTTCTTGGCAGCGCGGATGATTTCCTCGATATCGAGGTATGCCTTGACGGGCTGTCCCTCGTCACCAATGCGCACTGCCTCATCCGCAAAGGCGCGGTGGAAGGAGTTGCGATCTTCACGAGGATAGACGGCGACGGTCTTCGCCCCCGTTTCAAAGGCAGCGCGGAAGGCACGCACGGCGATTTCACCGCGGTTGGCTACCAAAATCTTGTCGAACGATGGAAGGGCGGAATTGGCCACTTGGGTGTTCCTTTCAACTTGGAAGACACTGCGTTGCAATGTCCCCACTGGGGTGATCCGTCTCTCAGTTTAGAGATAAAAATAGTTTTTATCATCCCTTTTTTGAACGGAATTTTCTACACTCACCTGCAACTTAAACCCCGCGAAAGCAATTTCTGCCAGTCAACCAGTAATAACAGGCCTAACAATTTTGCAAAGTCTGCAAATTTCATCTGGCAAATTTTTCGCAGCCGGTACCGCAGCCGCAGCTGGATCCGCAGCCGCAGTCGGGGCCGGAGCTGCAGCCGCTACATGCGCATCCTCCTATGCAATACCTGAGGCGAAAATGCAACATCTGAGGGCGCGGGTCGCTCAGTTATACCGTAGAAGGATGCACATATAGCGTAGGAGGATGCGCAAATGCTCCCCACGCAGGCATGGGGAGCATGGACGGCTCACTACCCGGTTACACGGACCGCCCGAACCGCGCGGGAAGCCGAGTGTTTAGAAGGACTTCGGTGGAACGGAGCGCTGGTCTTCGCCGACGTATGCGGACAGCGGGCGAATCAGCGAGTTGTTCTCATTTTGTTCCACGATGTGCGCGGTCCAGCCGGTAATGCGGGCCATGACGAAGATCGGGGTGAAGAACTGAATGTCGAACCCGAGGATGTGGTAGGCAGGGCCGGCCGGGAAGTCCAGGTTTGGCTTGATCTTGATCGAGGTGTTTTCCTCCATGGTCTTGGCCATGATGTCGTACATCTCGATCCACTTGGTCTGGTCGTGCTGCTCCGCCAACTCCTTGAAGGCGGCTTCCATGGTGGGAACGCGGGAGTCGCCGTTCTTGTACACGCGGTGACCAAAGCCCATGACCAGTTCCTTATTAGCCAGCTTGTTCTTGGTCCACTCCTCTGCCTTGGCAGGATCGTCTACCTCGAGGAAGTTCTTCATGACGGCCTCGTTGGCACCGCCGTGCAGTGGTCCCTTGAGAGCGCCAATGGCGGCGACGATGGCGGAGTAGGTATCAGACATCGTGGAGGTAACCACGCGTGCCGAGAAGGTTGAGGCATTGAAGGAGTGCTCGGCATAAAGGATGAGGGACTTATCAAAGGCCTCGATATCGGCGCGGTTTACCGCTGGGGAGCCTTCTTCATCGCCGAAGACCATCCACAGGAAGTTTTCGGCAAAGCCCTTCTTGCGGGACGGCTCGATGTAGCCCTCACCGCGGCGGCGACGGATATCGAGCGCGATGATGGTGGGGATCTTCGCCATGAGCTCGAGCGCGGTACGGCGCACGTGCTCGGAGTCCTTGGTGTATTCCTCCGCATCCTGGGCACCGATGAAGGAAATCGCCGTGCGCAGAACGTCCATTGGGTGGCAGCTTTGCGGCATGGACATGATCAGGTCAATGAGGTGGCGGTCCAGGTGACGCAATGCCTTCTCACGCGCGGAGAAGCGGATGAGGGATTCTTGCCCCGGCAGCTTGCCATTCCACAAGAGGTACGCAACCTCTTCGAAGGAGCAGTAGCGGGCCAGTTCTTGGACCGGGTAGCCGCGGTAGGTCAAGGAGTTGGTCTCAGGAACGACCTTGGAAATGGCGGTTTCATCAACAACGACGCCATAAAGCCCCTTGCGGATTTCTGGGGTTTCGTTTTTCTTATCGGACATGGCCACTGGCTCCTTAGCCTTCAAAAGTGGGTTGATAGTTGTCTTTGGAATAGGTGAATACGGACTGGTCGAACTCGTTGTATTCCTGGTAGCGGACCAGTTCGTACAGGCGGGAGCGGTGCTGCATGCGCTCTAACCACTCAGTCTGGATACCGGTTTCCTGCAAGTCGCGCAGGAATTCTTCGGTAGCGCCCATGGCCACGCGGAAGCTGGAGACCGGCCAGATCACGGCGTTGTATCCCAGTCCGTCGAGGGTCTTTGCTGATTGCAGCTCGGTTTTGCCGAACTCCGTCATATTCGCCAACAGCGGCGTATCCACGGCGGCGCGGAACTTTTCAAAGTCCGCAGGGGAATACAGCGCCTCGGTGAAAATCAGATCCGCACCGGCTTCGGCATAGGCCTTAGCGCGATCGATGGCGTCATCGATGCCATTGACACCGGCGGCATCAGTGCGCGCGCAGATGATGAAATTAGGATCGCGGCGCTCATTGACGGCCGCGCTGATGCGGCGGACCATGACTTCCTTGTCCACCACTTCCTTGCCATCGAGGTGCCCGCAACGCTTCGGGTTAACCTGGTCCTCCAGGTGGCAGCCGGCCAGGCCGGCATCCTCGAGGGCGGCGACGGTGCGGGCGGCGGACATGGGTTCGCCGAAGCCGGTATCGGCATCGACAAGCACGGGCAAGTCGGTAGCGCGCGCGATCTGCCCGGCGCGCTGGGCCACCTCGGTCAAGGTGGTAAGCCCGATATCGGGCAGGCCTAAATCGTTAGCCAGCACCGCGCCGGATACGTAGACGCCGTCGAAACCGCCAATGTCCTGGATAAGACGGGCGGTCAGCGGATTAAACGCGCCCGGCAGCGTGGTAATCGATCCGGATTCGATGGATTTGCGGAAGTTCGCACGCTTTTCAGCGTTGGTGATTGTAGAACCAAATAGTCCAGCCATTAGAAGATTCCCTCCGGTTTCTCGGGCGCGGTGGCGAGGTGCTCATCGCTGACCCGCACGTTGAGTTCGGTTAGATCGGTGAGGTTTTCTAGGTCTTGCACGGCGGTGAGGAAGCGCTCTTGCTCGGCCTCGTCGACGACGCCATCGGCAAGCTTTTTGAACTTGGCAATGTACTGCTCGCGGGCGAAGGGGCGGGCGCCCAGCGGGTGGGCGTCTGCCACGGCGCGCTCGTCCTCGATGACGGTGCCGTCCTTGAAGGTGATAACTGCCTTGCCACCGAAGGCCTTTTCCTCCAGGTCGTTGGAGTGATAGCGGCGCGTCCACTCGGGATCCTCGACGGTGGAGATCTTCTGCCACAGCTCGATGGTCTCCGGGCGGTTGGAGCGCTCAGGGGAATAGGAGGTTTCGTGGTCCCACACGCCATCTTCTAGCGCGACCGCGAAGATGTACATCACAGAGTGGTCCAGGGTTTCGCGAGAGGCGGAAGGATCCATCTTTTGCGGGTCGTTCGCGCCGGTGCCGATGACGTAGTGGGTGTGGTGGGAGGTGTGCAGCACGATGGACTCGATATCCGCCGTCTTGAGGCCCTTGTCCTCTAGCGTCTTTTTCAGCGCAAAGGCCATATCGATGGGCGCCTGCGCCTGGTATTCCGCGGAGTGTTCCTTAGTGTAGGTATCCAGGATGGCGGTCTTGGCCTCCCCGTTTTCCGGCAGGGGCACGGTGTAGGTGCGCTCTGGCGAATGCAGCATCCAGGCGATGAACCCGTCCTCGCCCTCCCAGATCGGCGCCGGGGCACCCTCGCCGCGCATGGTGCGGTCGACGGCCTCGATGGCCATCTTGCCGGCGAAGGCTGGCGCGTAGGCCTTCCACGAAGAAATCAGGCCCTTGCGGGACTGGCGGGTTGCCGTGGTGGTGTGCAGCGCCTGGCCGACGGCCTGGTAAATCGTGTCCCTATCCAGGCCCAACATGGTGCCAAGCCCCGCGGCTACCGATGGCCCCAAGTGCGCCACGTGGTCGATCTTGTGCTCGTGCAGGCACATGCCTTTGACCAGGTTGACCTGGATTTCATAGCCGGTTGCAATGCCGCGGATAAGGTCGCGACCGCTCAGACCCTTGTGCTGCGCTGCAGCAAGGAGCGGTGGAATATTATCGCCGGGGTGTGAATACTCGGCAGCGAGGAAGGTATCGTGGTAGTCCAACTCGCGGACCGCAGTGCCATTGGCCAGTGCTGCCCACTCCGCGGAATACGTGCCATCGATGCCGAAGATGGTGGATCCGCCCTTGTCCACGGGATGGGCTTCTGCCATCACCCGCGCGGAGGTGACGGGGCCACGGGCAACGGAGGCCATAGCTACGGAGGCGTTATCGATGATGCGGTTGATGATCATCTCGGTGGTTTCTTCCGGGACCTCTACGGGGTCCGCGGCCACCTCGGCCACCTTGTACGCCAAGTGCTCCTCGTAGGGGAAGTCCTCGGCGGATTTATGAGTGCGTACCTCATGGTTTTTCACTGGTTGCGTCCTCCTTCATCAAGAATGCGTTGCACATCACAGTAAATGCTTGCATGTGGTGCACGCTATAGGTAATGTTTGTGGAAATTAGCGGACTTCTTTTGTGAAATCTGCAAAACTTGTGATTTTCACAGCGCATGGGCCTTAAAGGAAGGAGGGGGACGCATGACCAAGCACTACGCGGGGGCACGGATTCACGCTTTGCGCAAGCAGCGCGGGCTCACCCAGGTGGCGATGGCGAAGAAACTCGGGCTATCCACGAGCTACCTCAACCAATTGGAAAACGACCAGCGCCCACTCACCGTGACCGTGTTAATGCAGCTAGCCCAGCGCTTCACCGTGGATCCCAGCTACTTCGCCGAAGACCGCGATATCCATACGATTACCGAACTCCGCCACATCTTCCCCGATGCCTCTGAAGAAACACTCTCGGATCTCGCCTCCCGCTTTCCCGAGTTGATGCCGCGGTTTGTCGACGTTGCCTCCCGCGCGCCCGCCGCGGACCCCTCCCCCTTTGAAGTGGTGCGTGATTTCTTTTATGACGCACATAATTACATCCACGAGCTCGATGTGCTCGCAGAGGAACTAGCCGGGCAATTGGGCGATCGCGTTCTGCGCCGCGGCCGGCTCGCCTCCCGGATGCATGAGGATCTGGGGGTTACGGTGCGCTTTTCCAGGCCCGGCCCTCGGCGGAGCTTCGACCCAGACACGCGCGAGCTCTCGCTGCGCGATGGGTTATCTGAGGCACAATTGGTCTTTGAGATGGCCCTGCAATACTGCCTGCTGGCCTACGGCGATATCTGCGACAACCTCGTATCTGAACTGCCCGAAGGTGAATCCCAAGACTTAGCCACCCTGGGCCTTGCGCAGTACTTCGCGGCGGCGGTGACCATGCCCTACCAGCACTTTCTCAGCATGGCAGAAGATACCCGCTACGATATCGACCTGCTATGCAACTACTTTGGAACCGGGTTTGAAACAACGGCGCAGCGCCTCGCCACGCTCCAGCGCCCAGGGCTAAAGGGCGTGCCGTTTTCCTTCATCCGCACCGACCGCGCGGGCAATATTTCCAAGCGGCAGTCCTCCACTGCCTTTCACTTCGCGCGCTCTGGTGGATCCTGCCCCCTGTGGGTAGTCCACCGCGCCTTTGAAACCCCGAACCGCATTACCCGGCAGGTCGCCGCCATGCCAGACGGCCATGCTTACCTGTGGATCGGGCGTTTCGTGCAGGGAACGGCCAAGTCGTGGGGTACGCCGCGCAAGGAATTCGCTGTAGGCCTAGGCTGCGATATCACCCAGGCGGATCGCATCGTATATGCCGATGCCCTGAACCTAGACATCTCCGCCGCCACCCCGATTGGCCCAGGCTGTACGGCCTGCCCCCGCGAATTCTGTCCGCAGCGCGCCCTGCCGGAGGCAGATAGGCCGATCAAAATCGAGCTCAACCGCACTGCAGAGCAGGCCTACTCCACGTTCTAGGAACGAGGTTTATTCCAGGTCATCGTGGGCCACCAAGCGGCGGGCGGCCTCGGTAATGGTGCCGGAAAGCGATGGGTAGACCGCGAAAGAATCGGCCAGCTGGTTCACCGTGAGCTGGTTGGTCACCGCCATCGCAATCGGCAGGATGAGCTCGGAGGCGGTCGGCGCGACGATGACGCCACCGATCACGCGGCCGGAGGTAGCACGGCAGAATAGCTTGACAAAACCGTGCTGCAGCGAACGCATCTTTGCACGCGGGTTGGTATTGAGCGGCATGGTAATGGCGCGGGCGGCGACCTCACCGGCCTCGATCTCGGCCTGGGTAAAGCCGACCGCGGCGATCTCCGGGCGGGTAAAGACCGCGTTAGCCACGGTCTTCAGGCGCAGCGGCGAGACGCCTTCACCGAGCGCGTGGTACATCGCCACGCGGCCCTGCATCGCGGCCACGGAGGCAAGCGGGAAGAGATCGGAGCAGTCACCGGCTGCGTAAATGCCGGCAATATTGGTGCGCGAGACGCGGTCTACCTGGATGTGGCCAGACTTCGCGGTTTCCACGCCCACGTTTTCCAGCTTCAGGTCCTTGGTATTCGGGACGGAACCAATGGACATGATGACGTGCGAGCCATGGATCTCACGGCCGTCCTGCGTGGTGACCAGCACGTTGCCGTCCTCAGTGCGGTTAACGGTTTCCACGCGGCAGTTCTTTTCCAGCTCCACGCCGCGCTCGCTCAGCACGGTTTCGAGGACGTCGGCGGCATCGGCATCATCATGCGGCAAGATGCGATCGCGCGAGGCCACCATCGTGACCTTGACGCCCAGCTCGGCGAAGGCCGAGACGAACTCGGCACCGGTGACACCGGAACCCACCACAATGAGGTGCTCTGGCAGCTCGGTGAGGTTATATACCTGCTGCCAGGTCAGGATGCGCTCGCCATCCGGCTGGGCGCCGGGCAAAATGCGTGGGGTGGCGCCGGTAGCAACCAAGACGAGATCCGCATCCAGCGTCTCCTCGTGGCCATCCTCGTTGAAGACCGCGGTGACCTTGTGCCCGCCGAAGGCATCGGCCTGCTGATCCTCCGGGAAGTGCGCGCGGCCATCGATAACGCGGGCACCCAGGGAATCCATGGTATTGCGGATATCACCGGATTGCTTAGCCGCTAGGTCCTGCACGCGCTGGTTCAGCGCGCTGATGGAAAGCTGTGCCTTGCCGATGCCCTCGTTCAGCTCCATGTCATCCGCGCGGCGCAAGTCCGTTTTAATATTGGCGCCGGCGATGAAGGACTTGGAGGGAACACAGTCCAAGACCACGCTATTGCCGCCCATGCCTTGGTCTTCGATGATGGTGATTTCCGCGCCGTACTTGGCGCCAGCCAGCGCTGCCTCGTAGCCCGCTGGGCCACCGCCGATGATGACAATTCGCTTGGTCTGGTTCAACACGCAATTGCTCCTTTATAGGCTCCACTTTTAAAGTCGCCTACGAGTCTAACCCGTAGGTAACCCCAGCGCGTTAGTCCGCCTGCGCATTCTCCCCCATAAATTGCTCGACGACGGCCCCAAAAAGCTTAATGCCCACACCAATTGCCCGCTCATCCACGATGAGGTCGCCCATGTGCAGATCGTGCTGCTCCCCCTCCCCGGACCAGCAACCAAGGCGCGCCATGGAACCGGGTACCTTTTCCAAGTACCAGGAAAAGTCCTCCCCGCCGGAAGACTGCGGGGCCTGAACCACGGCCTGCGGGTCGATGGACTGTGCGGCAGAAGCGAGCATGGCGGTAGCGACGTCATCGTTAAGCACCGGCGGGACACCTCGGTTATAGGACAATTCGTGCTCTACCCCTACCGGTGCAAGGATCTGATCCACTAACTCCGCGAAGAGTTCCTGCATCTGGCGCCAGATGGTGATATCGGCGGTGCGCATCGTGCCGGTCAGCATGCCGGTTTCCGGGATTGCGTTAGGGGCGTAGCCGGAATTGACCTGGCCAAAGACCAAAACCGTGCCGGTGCGCGGGTCGACGCGGCGCGACAGCAGCGCCGGCAGCTCCGTAATAACCTTGCCCAGCGCATAGACCACGTCCGCGGATAGGTGCGGGCGCGAGGTATGCCCGCCCGGGCCCTTAATCTTGAGCTCCACTACGTCCGTTGCGGAGGTAATGGCCCCGGCGCGGATTCCGATGCGCCCCACGCGCAACTTCGGCTCGGCGTGGATGGCAAAGATGGAATGCACGCCTTCTAACGCGCCCCAAGAAATAACGTCGGTGGCCCCGCCGACCCACACCTCCTCTGCCGGTTGGAAGATGACGCGAATGCCCAGCTCCAGCTCATTAACCCGCTGAAAATCCGCCAGCGCGCACGCCAAGCCGAGCGCCACGGTAGTGTGCACATCGTGGCCGCACGCGTGCATGGTCCCGGGCTTCTCGGAGGTAAACTCCAGCCCTGTTACCTCCGTGATGGGCAGGGCATCGATATCGGCGCGGAAGGCCAAGCGGCCAAGCTCCGTGTCCGGGCCGATGTCTACCATGAGGCCGGTGTGCGGGAAGCGCTGCGGCTCAAGCCCGTAATCCGCAAGGATATTCGCGATGTAATTGGTGGTTTCCACCTCTTGGTTCGCCGTTTCCGGATTGCGGTGGATATGGCGCCGCCACGCGATGACCTCCGCACGGTGAGCATCGAACCACTCGTTAATAAACTCCGAGATCACGCGCACGCCTCCCTGTTGCTGGACTATCTCTTGGAGGCAGTCTACAACTAGACCATGCGGTTCAGTAAGTCAGGGTGGTTAGCCCCGCGCATTACTAAAGCGCCGCTGGTTGATGTAGTCCTGTGGAAAGGGCGCCACGTCTTCTACCCCGAGCACGGCGGAGTCTGCCAAGTGGCCCTCCACCACGTCCCCACCGGCCGGCAAGAGGACCGCCGGCGGGATTTCTAAAGCCAGCGCCAGCTTGTACACCGTGGATAATTGCGGGTCCGCCATGGTGTGTAGGCCATTTTCATTGCGTTCCAGGTTAGAAATCTGGCTGCGCGATACCCCCGAAATATCCGCAAGCACTTGCTGGGATACCCCGCGCCGCTCGCGCACGCGGCGCAGTTGTTGCGAAAATCCGTAGCCGTAGCTCGACCACATTAGTTGAATAAAACTCACGATCTTTTCCCCCTTTTGAAAGCCACCTTCGGGCTTTCAGGGAGAAATACTAGCTTAAAGATCGATATTGCGCGGGCCGTATAGGCGATCGCCGGCATCGCCAAGCCCCGGCACGATATAGGCATCCGCATTGAGTTCAGGGTCAATGGCGGCGGTGACGAGGCGAACGGGAAGGCCCGATTTCTCCAGCGCATCCACGCCGTTTTGGGCCGAGACCATGCAGATGGCAGTGATATCGGTAGCGCCGCGGGCGGCCAAGAGGCGCAGGGCGTGCAGCAGGGATCCGCCGGTGGCCAGCATGGGATCAACGACGAAGACGGTGCGCCCGGTGAGGTCTTGCGGCAGCGCCTCCAAGTACGGCACGGGCTCGTGGGTTTCTTCATCGCGCGCCATGCCGATGAACCCGACCTGGGCATCCGGAATCATCGACAGGGCAGGATCCACCATGCCGAGGCCTGCGCGAATGATGGGCACGATGATGGGTGGATCCTGCAGGCGGGTGCCTTGCGCTGTGGCAACCGGGGTTTCGCAAGCGAAGTTTTCTACCGCCAAATCGCGGGAGGCTTCATATACGAGCATGGTTCCCAGGTCCTTGAGCGCGGCGCGAAAAGCGGAGTTATCACTGCGCGCATCGCGCATCAGGGTCAGGCGGGAAGCGGCAAGCGGGTGGTCTACGACGTGGATATCCATGCCCACTACTTTAAACTTTTTGGGAACCACTTGGGCCATTGGCCAGTCCAATAGGGCATGAGACCATTTCAGATAGATACCGCCCACGCCCGCCATTTAGCCCGTGACCTGCACGCGAACGCGCAGGGAGACAATCCACCCCACCCGGCATTGCCCGAAGATTCGGCCTTTACCAGGTTCAATGAAGCGGTCCATGCCGCCTTAGACAATATTGGGGCGCGGATGACCATGCTGCGCCACGATATGGGGCACATCGCGCAGTCTTCCTTCCAGATGTCGCGCGAGGCGGAAGACTCCGATGCGGCGTTGCGCGACTCCCTCGGGGCGGCGATCTAAGTGCTTGCTACCGCCATTAAAAACATCGCCGCGCTGCAGCCTTCGCCGCTTCCCGATGTCCAACTTCCCCGCGTCCCAGATCTCTCCGCCGCGCAACCGCTGGCGGATATCGCGCACGGCGATGCCTCGCAGCTTATCGCCGCCGCGAACCTCCTCACCGGCGATAACGAGACCGTCTCCGCAGTACTTGGCCAGGCCCGAGGCCTCGTTACGGCGGCTGCCGGCGATATCTTTGGCATCGGCACGCAGCTTATCCAGGCCGCGGCGCCCATCGCGATGGGATTAATCTCCCTCGATCCCGCCTCCCGCGCCGCAGCGCTTGCGTCCCTTCGCACCGTAATAGACGAGCACATTGGCTTGGCGATGGCCCGAGTCAACCGCCTGAAAGACGAGCTCACCACCACCGCGGCGGCCCTGTTGCCCATCTCCCAGCGGCCGGTGGAATCCGCCGTCGGCCAGCCCCAGCAGGCCACGGCCGCCGCGGCGACGCATAGCGCCGTGGCTCCTCCGGCGGAGCTCGGTGCTGCACCCGCGCCGCACCCATCAGCGGGCGCAGAAGCCGGCTCGGAGGCAGGCCGCGCGGCCGTGGCCGCGGCTAAGAGCCAAGTGGGCCAGCCCTATACCTGGGGCGGAACCGGCAACGGTGGCTTTGACTGCTCGGGGCTTACTCAATGGGCCTATTCCCAGGCAGGGGTGGATATTCCGCGCACGGCGGACCAGCAGGCCATCGGCAAGCAGGTCAGCGCCGATCAGCTCCAGCCCGGCGATCTGGTGGTCTGGGATGGCCATGTGGCGATGTATTCCGGCAATGGCGAGATTGTGGAGGCCGGGGACCCCGTGCAGACCAACCCGCTGCGCACGAATAATATGGGCATGCAATTTAAGGGTTTTTGGCGGCCGACTGCCTGACAAGGCCCCGGCAATTCCGCGCGGCAGCTGGGGCGTTGGGTAGACTAAAAGCTCATGAGTACCCGTGCGATTGTGCCTATTAAGCTCTCCTTGACTGAGGGCGATTTTTATACCCTCTGGGCGCCCAAGTGGCGCGAAAATGGCTCCGAGTGGCAGGCCTTTTTGGGCGACGATGACTCCGTTTTGGTCTTTGATTCCCCCGCTGAGCTGCTGTGCTACCTCGAGTCCGATGCCAAGCATGACCTGCTGGATCACCCGCAGTGGGAGCATTTTTCCGCCCGCCCGGCGCACCGCGTCACCCCGGCCAAGCGCGATGAATACGATCTCATCGGCATGCCAGAAGCCCTCGCCGGCCGCCCCAGCCACGCCAATGTCTCCACCGTGGCGCGCGACCTCGAGGTGGCATCCGCGCTTGCCGATGTCGCCGCTGCCGAACAGACCACCATCTTCTTCGCCACCCACTCCATCCTGCGCAACGTCTCCCGCGGCGCCGACCACTACTCCGGCGAGCAGGGAATGAACGAATGGACCGGCGTCGGGCGGGTCATCTTGACCAACTGGAAGAAGGTCATCGCGGATCTGGATAAGCACGTCCGCGTGGTTCCGAGCGATGAATTCGACGCCGCCGCTATCTCCGATGCCGAAACCCGCATCTCCGAGGCAGCGAGTGCCGCCGACGCTGCCGCCAAGGAAGCCGAAGAAAAGCGCAAGGCCGCAGCAGACGCCGCCGATCCTTATGACGAGTCCCCCTGGGCCGCCGCCGGAATCGACCCGATTAAAATCACCGCGCAGTCCAAGTCCGTCTACACGCTGCGCACCTACCTGGACGGCAAGCCCATCTTCTTGGGCAAGTGGGGCGAAATCTTTACCTTCGATTCCTCCAAGACCCTGGTGCGGTGGCTCATCGATAATGATGACCATGACTTAGCGCGCGTGTCCACCTGGCAGGACGTCGTCACCGCAGCCAACGCCGGCGAGCTAGAGGTGCAGGTCCACCCGGATAACCAATATTCCTTCAATGGCATCGTGCGCGATATTGAAAAGGGGCCCGAAGCGGTCGACTCCGACCAGCTAGCCCGCTGCTACGAGGTCTGCGCCGATGCCGCGGACTGGGCCGGGGACGATTCCATCAACTCCTATATGCTGGCCAATCCGCGCTTGCAGGACTACCTCGGCTACATGCTCGGTTCCACCGAACACGCCGGCTACGTCCCGTCGAAGCCCTATAACGAGCACGCCGAGTCCTGGAAGGGCCTCGAGAACATGCTAATTAAGCGTTTTTCCCGCTTTTAGGCTTTTACTCTGCCCTGCGGACTACCGGCTCTAGCGACCTCAGCTGCCGGTATCGGCCACTAACCGCCAACCGCCCCAGTCCAACCACTCCTCATAGTGGAGCGTGGACTGGGTGACGCGCGACGCTATTTAGTACCGGTAGGGCGGTATCGAGTACCGACCGGTGCGGATATCGGGTACCGGGGGTAG
>NZ_JASPIY010000013.1:0-78661 GCF_030232085.1 Corynebacterium sp. MSK073
TCGTGCCGTTTCTGCAGTTCCCGCCAACGGCCAGGCGAGTGCTCTACACCACCAACTCCATCGAATCGCTCAACGCCGAACTGCGTAAAGCTACCCGTAACCGGGGTCAATTCCCAAACGATACTGCCGCACTAAAGACACTGTGGCTGATGATCTGCAACATCGAAGACAAGCGCGCTGCCCAGCGAGCGAGGAAAGCAAAACGCGATATTGAATGCAACGGCTATATTGAAGGAGCGAAAGCAACTGAAGTGTCCCAGGTTTTGTTCCGTTTGAGTAGATGGGAAAATCTGGAATATGCCAAGAAAATTTGACCAGGATGCGAAGGATCGTGTGGTCCGTCTCGTGGAAGACCGCATCGTGGCGGAAAACATGTCGATGCAGGCCGCGTGCCAGGCAGTAGCTGCAAAGTTGGGGTTTCATGGCACACGGCTCGTCTATGGACTTAAGTCTGCTCGTCGTGCGGGAAACATCCCAGAACCTGTGCCTGAAGATTTGGCTGCCGAAAACGCGAGGCTACGCCGTGAAAATCACCAGCTTCGAGATACCAATGAGTTGCTGAAGGCTGCGTCAGCTTTTTCGCCTCACGACCAGGCCCCAAGCCTCGGTTATGATCCGGTTCATCGATAAATACCGCAATCATTTCTCTGTCGAGTTCATCTGCACTGGCGTTAAAAGAATAGCCGGGCTGGTGGGTTCATCACTTCGCGTGGTTATCGCCAGTCCAAAGCCCGTGGGCTAAGTGCTCGTCGCCTTCGTGATGCTGTTCTAGTTGAACGCATTGGTGCTGTTCATCGGGATAATTACGGTGTCTACGGCGTGCGGAAAATGTGGCATGCGCTTCACCGTGACGGAATCGACATCGGTCGTGAGCACGCTACCCGGCTGATGCGCCTGGCTGGTGTTTCTGGCAAAGGCAAAGGCGGATCACCTATCACAACCCGCACACCTCAACGTGCCGGATCTGCGCCCGGATTTAGTGGGGCGTGAGTTCAAAGCCCGGGGCCCGAATAAGCTGTGGGTGGCCGACATTACCTATGTGCGCACGAAGAAAGGCTTTGTGTATGCCGCGTTTGTCACTGACGTTTACTCCCGGCGGATCGTCGGATGGGCGTTATCAGATTCCATGCGCACTTCAGGCATTGCCGCTGCAAGCACTCAATCAAGCGATTGTGAGTGCGAGGGAAACAACAGGTCTCATTCACCATTCGGATCACGGCTTATAGTACGTCAGCGTTGTCTACAACGAGCGTCTCGCCCAGCACGGGATTGTCGCTTCTACTGGGACTGTCGGTGACTGAAATGACAATGCTTTGGCTGAAAACGTTAACGGCTCCTACAAGAATGAGCTCATCCATACTCGCAGGTGGGATGACGTTGTCGAAGTGGAAATCGCGACGTTCGAGTGGGTGTCATGGTGGAACGAGACAAGGCTCCACCAAAGCTTGGGATACCGAACCCCGGTCGAGGTCGAAACCGAGTTTTGGAAGCAGAACCCGCCACAGGCAATAATAGAAATCAAGGCACATGCCTAGGAACAAAACCCGGGGCACTTCAACATGATTGCCGCGGTCAAACAAGGTTTCACCGAATAAGCGTGCCGTGAATGCGACAAGGCCGATTGATTTCAGGACTTAAGAGGTCTTCCTGTGTGCTTTTATGTCCTAGCTGAAGGAACCGGCTGTTCCCGGCAGCAGCCCCTCCCCTAACGCGAGCAGATGCGGGGTGTGGGGTACTAAGGGGGCATCGCCAAGCGCCAGCTCCCCGTCAAAACAGGAACAGCCCCGCCTCCTGGCATGTTCTCAATGCTATTGGAGGCGGGGCTGGAGGTGTTTTAAGAGCGAATACTAGTTAACTCGGCCGGTTTCCTTGCGGTACTGGCGGTAGTAGCGGCGTCCATAGTGGATGGTGCCGGCGGCGGCGATGGCCACCACAACCAGGGAAATGACGCCGATGGCGATGGTCAGACCGTAGTTGCCTTCACCTGCGGTACCCAGCGGGGTGTCCCAGACGCCGAGGCCCCAGATGAGGATGCCGGCTGCTGGCAGGCAAGACAGGATCAAGCCCATGCCGACCCACGTGGAGGTGCGGAGAAGGGAAGAGTGAGGAGCTGCGAAGGATACCGGGTCGTAGCCTTCGATGTAGTTGTCCTGAATCTTGCCGGAGAACTCCGGATACGTTTCGCTCTGGTAGTCAGCAACTACGTGGGTGTTATCGCTCATGGCGGAGTCTTTCTGTCTTTCTCTCGTTCCTAGTATTCCTACGGAATAACTCTAGCTTAGTCGTCCTTGCCACGGAAAGCAGCACGTGCACGTTCGCGGGTAACGGCAGACACTGCGATCAGTGGGACGCCAGCCGGGCAGACATCGGCGCACTCACCGTAGAGGGAGCAGTGGCCGAAGTTGGATTCCAAATCAGCAACCATGTTGCGGGCACGGCTACCGCGCTCTTCCTTACCCAGCGGCATCATGGACAGGTGCACCAGCTTGGCACCGGTGAACAGGTGTGCCGCACCGTTCGGGCAGGCAGCAACGCAGGCACCGCAACCAATGCATGCTGCGTGGTCCAGCGAGTACTCGGCGGTCTCGTGGTTGATGTGCATGGTATCGGCATCCGGTGCGGTGCCGGCGTCCATGGATACGTAGCCGCCCTGCTCCATCACGTGGTCCAGTGCGGAGCGGTCAACCACCATGTCCTTGATGACGGGGTACGCAGCGGAGCGGAAGGGCTCCAGCTGAATGGTGTCGCCATCGTTGAAGTTGAACAGGCGCTGCTGGCAGGCAGGGGTGTTCTGGCCCGGGCCGTGTGGGCGACCGTTGACGGTCAAACCACAGGTACCGCAGATGCCCTCGCGGCAGTCAGAGGCGAAAGCGAACGGCTCTTCGCCGCGCTCAATGTAGCCTTCGTTGACGTGGTCCAATAGCTCCAGAATGGACATCTGCTCGGAGGCATCATCCACCTGGACGGTTTCGAATTTACCTTCCTGGGTGGGTCCGGCTTGACGCCAGATCTCAAGTGTCAATTTCATTACTTGTAGTTCCTTGTCATCAGCGGGATCGAGTCAAAGTACAGGGGTTCTGCGTGGCGGATGAACTCGTTCTTGTTCGCGCCCGGCTCCCAGGCGGAAACGAAGCACCAGTTCTCATCGTCACGCTCGGCTTCGCCTTCTTCAGAAAGGTGATCTTCGCGGAAGTGAGCGCCGCAAGACTCATCGCGGTCAAGGGCATCGATGCACATGAGCTCACCCAGGTCCAGGTAATCGGCAACGCGCAGGCCGTATTCCAGGACTTGGTTCATGTCATTCGCCTCACCAGGGATGCGGACGTTCTTCCAGAAGTCATCGCGCAGCGCGCGGATCTTCTCGATGGTGTCCTTCAGGTCATCGACGTTACGGGACACACCGCAGCCGAAGTACAGCAGGTCACCCAGCTGGCGGTGGTAGTGGGACGGACCGTGCGGGTCATCGCCCTGGACCTGCATCAGCTTATCGATGCGCTCCTGGGACTTCTGCACGGCTTCCTGTGCCTCAGCGGAATCCTCGGCCAGCTTGTCCTCGTTGAGGTGGTCAGCCAGGTAGTTCGGGATGGTAAACGGCAGGGTGAACCAGCCGTCAACGGAAGCCGAAAGCAGGGAGTTCGCGCCCAGGCGGTTAGCGCCGTGGTAGGTCCAAGAGCACTCACCGGCGGCAAAGAGGCCGTCAATAGAGGTCATCTCGTTGAAGTCGGTCCACAGGCCACCCATGGTGAAGTGGCAGGTAGGAGCGATGCGCATTGGGGTCTCGTAGGCGGACTCACCAATGGCCTCTTCATACATCTGAATGAGGTTGGAGTAACGCTCGCGGATCTTGTCCTTGCCCAGGCGCTCGATGGCGTCACGGAAGTCAAGGTAGACCGAGTTATTCAGCGGTCCAACGCCCAAGCCCTTGTTGATCTGCTGGGAAATTGCACGGGAGGCAACGTCACGGGGAACCAAGTTACCGAAGGCCGGGTAGCGGCGCTCCAAGAAGTAGTCGCGCTCTTCCTCCGGAATGCTGTTCGGGTCGCGGTCATCGCCCTCTTTCTTGGGGGACCAGATGCGGCCATCGTTACGCAGGGACTCCGACATCAAAATGGTCTTGGACTGCCAGTCGGAGTTGACTGGCAGGCCCGTTGGGTGGAACTGCACGAACGCCGGGGAAGCCAGGTAAGCGCCCTTGTCATAAGCGCGCATCATGGCGCTGGCGTTGGAGTTCTTTGCCAGGGTGGACATGTGGTAGACGTTGCCGTAACCACCGGTACCCAGGATGACGGCGTGGCCGGTGAAGGCCTTGAGCTCACCAGTAATCAGGTTGCGGGTGACAATGCCGCCCGCGCGCTTCTTGCCGTTGTCATCGTAGGTGATGATGTCCTGCATATCGTTGTGGGCAAAAAGCTCCACATTGCCCAGGCCGATCTGACGGTACAGTGCAGAGGTCGTGGACAGCTGCAGCTGCTGACCTGTTTGGCCACGGGTGTAGTAGGTACGGGAGACCTGCACACCACCGAAGGAACGGGTGGCCAGGGTGCCGCCGTACTCACGGGCGAACGGGGCGCCGATGGCGTTCATGTGGTCGATAACACGAACGGACTCGTTGGCCAGGCGCCAGCAGTCGGACTCGCGGCAGCGGTAGTCGCCACCCTTCACGGTGTCCTTGGTGTGGCGGTAAGCGGAGTCATTGTCCACCTTCTTGGCGCGGGAGGCGTTGACACCACCCTGCGCAGCAATGGAGTGCGCGCGGCGTGGGGAGTCGTGGTAGGTAAAGACCTTGACGCCGTAGCCCAATTCACCAAGGGCTGCCGCAGCAGCACCCGCGGACAAGCCGGTACCTACGACGAGGACCTCGAACTTGCGGCGGTTCAGTGGGGAGACCAAGTTCATGTGGTCAACGTGGTGAGACCACATATCCTTCATCGGCACACCGTGCGGTTCCTGGGATTCCAGGATATTACCAGCGGAGACGCCCTCAACGATGGACTTTGGGTGCGAGAAGTTGGGGTGTTCACGCTTGAGTTCAGTAGTAGTCATGGGTTCCTATCTCCTTTAGCTGACCAAGCCCAGGGCAACGGACAAAGGCATAACGATGTTGCCGATGCATACAACGGCCGGGATGATGTACGCCAAGACCAAGAAGGTCTGACGCCATTTTGCACCGGTGATACCCAGGTCAGATGCGGCAAGGCGGATGCCGTGGGTCAGGTGCAGGAAGAGGCAGCACATTGCCAGCACGTAGAAGATAGTGACCGGCCAACGGCTAAAGGTTTCGATCATATTGGCCTTGACAGAACCTTCAACGAAGGCCTCTGGGGCCACCGGCTGTACGCCCAAGGTGAGGTCCAGCAAGTGGAAGATGATGAAGAGCAGCAGCACTACACCGGTTACCAGCATGGACTTGGTGGCGAAGGAATCCAGGCCACCCATCAGGTTGGTGCGCTTGAACTTGCCGCGGGATGCCTTGGAGCGGGAAGCCAAGGTAAAGGCACCGTAGATGTGGGCAAGGATTGCCACGATCAGCACGATGCGGATGACCCACAGGGCAGAGCCGTGCGGCAGCAGCGGTTCACCCATAGAGCGCAAGAACTCGCCGTACTCATCCAGGGCAGGCTCACCGTTGTGTGCCGGCATGTACAGCTTCAGGTTGCCGGCCATGTGGCCGACCACGAAAAGCGCAAAGAGCAAACCGGTAACGGCCATGATGAGCTTCAGTACCCACGATGGCGTTCCGGGATTCTGACGAATTGGTTCATTAGTGATGTGTCCGTGAGCAATTGCCTCACGGTCCGGATTTTTTAAAGTCATGACACCTCCATAGTCATACTCACCTTAACCGGGCTTAACCGCTGGTTACTAGTTATTTTCGAGCGGTTATTTGCTCCCGGTTCGCAGGCACGATGAGGCGGTGAGATCTTTTAGGTAAGGGTATCCTGAGAAGCAGAATGCGAAAACGCTGTTACCTTGGGTACCTTCATTTCCGCAATGCAGATGTTTCATATTTGTGGACCAAACTGTGAGCTTCACCACCCCGTGTTACGTGAGTGATTAACCCACCCCTTTATGTGTCAAACTTTCGCATGAAACCCCACAAACCCTGTGTCCAGGTAGCGAAGAGTCTTCACAAAATTTTCGCCATAAAGATGCACAGCCGCGCTTTCTACTAGTAATCTTTGGCGCATGAGTAAGACGTATGTGGGCTCTCGCCTTCGCCAGCTTCGCCGTGAACGCGATCTCAGCCAAGCCTCCCTAGCTGGCACCCTCGGCCTTTCCGCCAGTTATGTCAACCAGATTGAACACGACGTCCGCCCCCTGACCGTGCCGGTACTGCTGCGCATTACCGAGGTCTTTGGCGTCGACGCCACGTTTTTCTCCCGCGATGATGATTCCCGCCTCCTCGCGGAGATCCAGGACGTCATCCAAGACAAGGAGCTCTGCCCCTCCCCCGTGGAGCTCCAGGAGCTATCGGAACTGGTGTATAACCACCCCACGGTCGCCCGCACGCTTGTCGATGTACACCGCCGCTACCGCAATGTACGCGATAAGCTGTCGCTGGCTACGGATACGAGGAGGACATCGGAAAGCGCCGCTGCCCTATCCATGCCGCACGATGAGGTGCGGGACTTCTTTTACGCCCGGCAGAATTACTTGGACGGGCTGGACCATCACGCAGAGGAGCTTGCCGGTGACCTCGGCGTTTCCGGGTTCGGCATTCGCGATACCGAGCAAGCGCTGGCAAACCGGCTGCGCGAGAAACACAGTGTAGATATCGAGCTGACGGCGCAGATGGATGGCACTCTGCACCGCTTTGACCGCGAGAGCGGGCAGTTCACGCTCGCCTCGCGCCTGAGCGAGGGCCAACGCGCCTTCCGCATGGCCGCCGAGCTCGGCCTGCTCGAGGCCCAGGACCAGATCTCCGTGCTCGTGGCCGATGAGCCCTTTACCTCTGATTCCTCCCGCAGCTTGGCAAAACGCGGCCTGGCCAGCTACTTCGCCGCCGCCACACTCATGCCCTATACCATGATGCACAGCGAGGCCGAGCGCGCCGGCTACGACGTGGAATACCTATGCCAGGTCTTCGGCGTGGGATACGAGACGGTCGCCTCCCGGCTTTCCACCCTGCAGCGCGATAACCTGCGCGGCATTCCGTTTACCTTCGTGCGCGTGGATCGCGCCGGCAATATGTCCAAGCGGCAATCCGCTACCGGCGTACATTTTTCCAATAACGGCGGCACCTGCCCGCTCTGGAATGTCTACGAGACCTTCACCCGTCCAGGTGTCATCTCGCGCCAGCTCGCGCAAATGCCCGATGGCCGCAACTACCTGTGGATTTCCCGCGCCGTGCAGCACCATCAGGGACGCTACGGCGATACCAATAAGCTCTTCGCCATTGGCTTGGGCTGCGAGGCCCGCCACGCCGATCGCACGGTCTATGCGGAGGGCCTCGACCTCACCAATCTCCACGCCGCCACCCCCATCGGGCCAGGGTGTCGCACCTGCGCCCGGGAAAACTGCTCGCAGCGCGCTTTCCCGCCCATCAACGAGGCAATCAATATCGATATCCACCGCTCGGCGGTCGCGCCTTACTAGCTGGGCTTTATCCGCACACAGCGAAACGGCACCGCGGTCCTCCTTTCTGGAGAACGCTGCGGTGCCGTTATGCGGTATAGGGGGACGCTTGTTTAGAGGTTGATCATGTGGCCGCTGATACCTTCGGCGGCTTCCTTCATGGCCTCAGACAAGGTCGGGTGGGTGTGTACGTTGCGGCCGATTTCCTCAGTGGTCAGGTCGAAACGCTGCGCCAAGGTCAACTCAGGCAAGAGCTCCGAAACATTGGAGCCCACCATGTGTCCGCCGATGAGCTCGCCGAACTCGCCGTCAGCAATAAGCTTCACAAAGCCGGCGGTCTCATTCAGGCCGGCTGCCTTACCGTTTGCGGAGAACGGGAAGGTAGCAACCTTGATGTCCTTATCCGGGAACTTCTCCTTGGCTGCCTCTTCGGTGTAACCGAAGGATGCAACCTGCGGGTTGCAGAAGGTAGCGCGCGGCATGTTGTTGTAGTCACCCAAGAGTTGGGTTTCTGCATCAGCAATGGTTTCTGCCGCTACAACGCCCTGCGCCTCTGCCACGTGGGCCAGCTGCAGCTTCGCGGTGACGTCACCGATGGCGTAAATGTGGTCAACGTTGGTGCGCATCCGGTCATCGATGTCGATGGCACCGCGCTCAGTCAGCTCAACGCCGGTGTTCTCAAGGCCAAAGCCCTCAACGCGCGGGGCAAAGCCGATGGAGATCATGGCGCGATCCACGGTCAAGGTGTCCTGCTTGGAGCCATCCTTGGATTCCACCTCAACGGTGACATCGTCGCCGTTGTCCTTTACAGAGGTGGTCTTGTAACCGGTCAGGAGCTTAACGCCGAGCTTCTTGTACTGCTTGGCAATCTCCTTGGATACGTCCTTGTCCTCGTTCGGCAGGACGCGGTCCATAAACTCCACGATGGTAACGTCCACACCGTAGTTGGCCAGCACGTAAGCAAACTCCATGCCGATCGCGCCGGCGCCCACGATGACCATGGACTTCGGTGCTTCCTCGTTCAGGATCTGCTCCTCATAGGAGACGATATTGCCGCCGAGCTCAACGCCAGGCAGGGACTTGACCACGGAGCCGGTGGCGATGATGCAGTCATCAAAGGTAACGGTCTTACCTTCGTCATCGCCCTCAGTAATCTCAATGGTCTTATCGTCCTTGAAGGAACCCAGACCGTTGATCTCGGTGATCTTGTTCTTCTTCATCAAGTAGTGAACGCCCTTGACGATGCCCGAAGAAACCTTGCGGGAGCGCTTGTGGGCTACACCGAAATCAAAGGAAACATCGCCGGAGATGCCAAAAGCCTTCGCCTCGTGGTTGAAGGTGTGGGCAACCTCTGCATTCTTCAGCAGCGACTTGGAGGGAATACAGCCTACGTTGAGGCAGACTCCGCCCCAGTACTGCTTTTCAATAACAGCGACTTTCTTTCCAAGCTGAGCTGCACGGATGGCGGCAACGTAGCCGCCAGGGCCCGCACCGAGTACTACTACGTCATAATGTTCGTTAGTCACGCCCTACAGGATACGTAACTTTGTCCTGAATGTCGCGTAATTGGTCACACTTGGGGGCACCCCACCCCAAGCCGCGGTGAGGATAGGGAAAGGGCCCTGCAAGGGGGCATCGGCAAGCAGCAGATACACCTCCGCAGGGCCCTTAAGCAATCTTGGACTTAAATCACGCCCAAGGATGCTAGCAGCTTGGAATATGCATCCATTGCAGAGTGGATGAATGGCCCAATGAATTCATTGAAGGACACGAGGGCGGAGTCAAAAAGGTTCATTGAAGTTCTTTCTCTTGATGGGGCGCGAGTAGACAATCTCGCTGCTTAGCTTTTCACACTAAAAGCACTAACGCAGCCGTTACTGATGTTATTACAGGTGTGTTATTACAGGTGCCAACCGCGTCACGCCGTGCTTCATTGGGAAATTATGACATAGAAACCTCAGTTGTCCCAGCGTTACTTATTATTGATAGCAGAAAAGGCAATGAAGGTATGCCTACCCCCACTATTCCCCCACATCAGTGAAAGTCTTTACCGCCAGGCGTTTATTGGGCACTATTAATGGTTAGGTCTACATGTAGGAATACTAAATATACTTCCCTCAACATGCCGATTTTTCGCGGCCGAAGTATAGTTATCGAGTCCACTCCCTACAGGAAAGAAGCACCATGAAGCGTCTCAATTCTGTCCTCGCGGCAGCTGCGGTTTGCACGGGCTTGGCTTATGCCCCCGTGGCAGGCGCGGCCGAGCTGACCCCGCAGCAGGTGGCGGGCGATGCCGCACAGTCCACGATTTCCCCGCTGGAGCCTACCCCGGAAATCGAGGGTAAGTCCTGGTACAAGAAGTACAAGGACGATGCGCGCGTTGAAAAGCTCGAGGCAACCTCACCGGCAATGAATGACCGGAAGATTCCGCTAGCCGTCATCCGCGCCAAGAGCGAAAACCGCCCAACCATTTACCTGCTCAATGGCGCAGGCGGGGCAGAACAAGACATGGATTGGCTGAAGCTTTCTGATGCCGTTGATTTCTACCACTCGAAGGACGTCAACGTCGTCGTCCCGCAGGCCGGCGCTTTCTCCTACTACACCGACTGGATCTCTGAGCCGAATTCGGGCTTCCTCAAGGGACCACAAAAGTGGGAGACCTTCTTGACCAAGGAGCTGCCGGGGGCCATCGAGAAGCACATCAATGCCGATAACCACCGCGCCATCGCGGGCATGTCCATGTCCGCCACCTCTTCCTTGCTGCTAGCTCAGCACAACCAGGGCTTCTACGATGCAGTGGGCTCATACGCCGGTTGTGCCGCTACCGCTTACCCGCTGGAGCGCCAGGCCGTAGAGCTGACCGTCAACCGCGGCGGCGGCAGCGTGGACCAGATGTGGGGCCCGTACGGCTCTGAGACCAACCGTTACAACGACGCCATGATGAACGCCGATAAGCTGCACGGTACCGAGCTATACATTTCTTCCGGTTCCGGCCTGGCAAGTGAAGAGGACACTTATAGCTACCTGCGCTCTATGGGTCTGGACCAAGAAGATGCCATCCGTGGGTCTTCTACCCTGCAGGTTGAGGGCGGCGGCATCGAAGCTGGGGTGAACTACTGCACCCACAACTTCAAGGCCAAGCTTGACCAGGCCGGAGTGCCAGCCACCTACAACTTCCGCAATACCGGAACCCACTCGTGGCCGCACTGGAAAGAGGATCTGAAGGATTCTTGGCCAGTATTCGAGCGGGCATTCAATAGCTAAATTTCGGCTGCGCGTGACGGGCGGTAGGATCGCAATATTATGACATTGCTTCCTACCGCCTTTTCGAGTGCGCATACTGATCCCTATACCGGCGTGGACTTCAACCTTGGTTTTGAAATCACCCACTACACGCTGGACTTGAACTACCGCGTGGAGCCTAACCTGCTGCAGGGTGAGGCCATTTTAAGCGTGCGCGCGGTGGAAGAGCTGACCTCCTTAACTTTGGACCTCGGCGGGGCGATGGTGGCCCGGCGCGTGACCGCCAAGCATGCCCCGCGGGTGGCTAAGTTCCGCCAATCTTCCGGGAAGCTGCGTCTGCGTTTTGCGTCCGAGATCTCTGCCGGTACCGAGTTTGAGCTGCACATTCGCTACGGCGGCAGCCCGCGCCCCATCCGCACCACCTGGGGCGAAATTGGGTGGGAGGAAACCGAATCCGGCTCATTGGTGGCCAGCCAGCCCAATGGCGCGCCCAGCTGGTTCCCGTGCGATGACACGCCTTCAGAAAAGGCTCCGTATGACATCATCATCACCGCCGATAGCCCCTTTACCGTCATTTCCAATGGCGAGTTGGTCTCCCGCAAGGCCGGCGGTTCCACCACCCGGTGGCACTACCGCACTCGCCACCCCATGGCCACGTACCTGGCAACGGTGCAGGTAGGAGAGTTTTCTTCTTATTCGCTGGGGCCTGATACCCAGGCGTGGGCCTCGGCGTTCTTGCGCGAGCGCGTGCGGGAGGAATTTTCCCAGCAGCAGGAGATGGTGGATTTCTTCTCCTCTATTTACGGGCCTTATCCCTTCCCCACCTATCAGGTCGTCATTACCGAGGATGAGCTGGAGATTCCCCTCGAGGCCCAAGGCCTGTCCATCTTTGGTTCCAACCATGTGAAGGGTGATCACGCCTTTGAGCGGCTCATCGCACACGAGCTGTCCCACCAATGGTTTGGCAATTCCGTTGGCCTTTCTGAGTGGAAGGATATTTGGCTCAATGAGGGTTTTGCCTGCTACAGCGAGTGGTTGTGGGGTGAGCACAAGGGCGGCGCATCCGCGCGCGAGGCGGCGCGCTCGCATTATCAGGTCCTGTCCCGCAAGCGCCAAGACATCAAGGTTTCTGATCCGGGCGCGCGCGATATGTTCGATGATCGCGTGTACAAGCGCGGGGCCCTCGCGGTACACGCCATTCACCGGCTGCTTGGCGATGCCTTCTTCCCCACCCTCTCCTTTTACCTCACCCAGCATCAGCACTCCGTGGTCGAGCCCTCCGATCTCCTCTCCGCCTTCCGTGAGGCTGCGCCGGACGCCGCTCTTTTCGATGCCACCGTTGCCGCATGGCTCGATGAAACAGCGTTGCCCAAGTTTCCGGATTAGTGGTTTTGGGCGCTGTTTGGTGGGGGGTTGCTTGCGTTTGGTTGCGGCTGGGCCCGTTTAAGTGGGGAATGTACAGTCTATTGACCAATTCCTTTCTTGCTGTTGCGCTGGCGTTTTATTGGATTACAATAGAACATGAAAGCGAAACAGGAAGGAGGGAACCATGGAAACTGCCAAGCACACGGAAATCAATACAGCCATTTCAGATGTGGCTGCGGGGCTTACGCGCCTGCGCAACCTTATGCAGAATCCGGACGATCTCTCCTTCGAGTTGCTCCACCCCAACTTCGAACATTTAGAGCGGGCGTTGGGCAATAAATCCACCATCGATGCCGCCTTTGCCTTCATTGCAGAGCGCGATGATGCCGGCAGGCGGGTCGGCTCCTCTAAGGCCAAGGATTACTTAGTCGCCCGCCTTGGCCTCACGGAATCTGAGGCCGCCGCCCGCCTGCGCAATGGCAAGAACCTCTTTGCTCCCATCGAGGATCCTGAACCTACTCCCCCGCCAGAGGATGACGAGGCAGACGCGGCGGCGCAAAAGAAAGCCGAGGAGGAAGCGCGCCGCCGCGCCGATCGTGAGCGCCGCGCGGAAGAACAGCGCCGCAAGAAGCTCTTCGAGGAAGACCCTATCCCAGAGCGCGTCCTCAACCTCATCGAACGGGAACTGCGCAACCTCAATAAGTTCGCGGTTCCTGGGCCATGGGAGCTGCGCAATAAGGCCCTGGAAGAGGCCAAGCGCCGCTCCTATGAATCCCTGCGGGATTGGCTGCGTCAGGCCATCCGCAAGGCGAATAAGCATGCCGTGGATCCCTCCGGGAAGCGCGATCCGCACGCGGCCACCCGCAAGCGCCGCTTCAGCATTTCTCACCAAGATGCGGACGGTGGCGTGCACATCTCCGGCTACCTCGATGCCTCTGCCGCCGCGGTCCTGGCCAGTGCCTTCGCCCCTGCCAAGAATAAGGGCAGCGAGAGCCTGAGCCCCGAAGACGATACGCGTACCTATGCCCAGCGCATGGCGGATCAGTTGACCGCGGCACTAGGCAGCTACTTATCCGCAGGCCAAAAGAAATCGGACGGCCTCGGATCCTTCTTCGTGGCCACTACCCTTGAAGAGCTACAAGCGATGAACAGCGATACTCGCTTCACCACGAGCGTGGGAATCGACCTATCCCCGCTCGATCTTCTCCGCTTGGGCGCTGCGCGGAACGACTTTTTCTGCGCCGTCGATGACAAAGGCTTCCCGCTCGAGCTCGGCCGCACCAAGCGCACCGCGTCGCTGTGGCAAAAGCTGGCGCTCGCCGCCAGTGAAATCGTGTGCACCCACCCAGACTGCAACCGGCCGTGGCAAGACTGCGATGTCCACCACCTGCAGGCGTGGTCCCACGGGGGAGCTACAGACCTCCAGAACCTCACTCTGCTCTGCCGCCGGCACCACGTGGACAATAACGATAACCGCGATGGCCGCAATGGCATGGGGCATGCGGAAAGAGACCCAGAAACGGGCCGGGTGGGTTACCGCTCAGCGCATACCGGAGGGCTTTCTCCTTCGGTGGAGCTCAATAACTCCCCCGCTGCAGAGCAAGCCCCGGCGCGCAAGCTCGCTAACCCGCCTGCTCAGCCTCATGAACCGGTGGATTCACCACCCAGTTCCCCGGCCTATTCGCCACACACTTCCGGGACGGATTCACCACCTAGTCCACCACCTCCCGGCGCAGCGTGAGCATGCCCTACTATCCACCCGCTACCGTGCCTTCAGGCCGTACGATCATGTCGTGCGGCCTAGAAGTGCGTGTACAAGCGTTTTGGGGCTGGCCACGCGCAGCGCTTGTACGGACTGCCCTACACTGGAGACTCATGCACACCATGCTCGTTACTGGCGGCGCCGGCTTCATCGGCGCCAATTTCGTGCGCCTCATGACCAAGGTGCGCCCAGATACCCGCATCACCGTCCTGGATAAGCTGACCTATGCCGGCAACCGGGATAACCTTGCGGGGCTCGATGTGGAATTAGTGGAGGGCGATATCGCGGATCCTACGGTGGTGAATCCGCTCGTCGCCAAGGCGGATATCGTCGTGCACTTCGCAGCCGAGTCCCATAATGATAATTCCCTGCGGGATCCCTCCCCGTTTATCCACACCAATGTGGTGGGTACCTATACCCTTCTAGAGGCCTGCCGGACATACGATGTCCGCTTTCACCACGTTTCCACCGATGAAGTCTTCGGGGACTTAGAAATTGGGGCGGATACCAAGTTCACGGAAGATACCGCATACGCGCCCTCCAGCCCCTATTCGGCCACCAAGGCGAGCTCCGATCACCTCGTGCGGGCATGGGTCCGATCCTTTGGCCTGCGCGCCACCCTTTCTAATTGCTCAAATAATTACGGGCCTTACCAACACATCGAAAAGTTCATCCCGCGCCAAATCACCAATATCCTCTCCGGGCATACCCCCAAGCTCTACGGCACGGGCGAGCAGGTTCGAGACTGGATCCACGTCGATGATCACAACGCGGCGGTGCTAAAAATCATCGAGGAAGGGCGGATCGGTGAAACGTATAATATCGGCGCTGACCAGCCGGACATCGATAATAAGCGCATCATCGAGATAATCTGCGAAATCATGGGACATACCCAGGGAGGTCGAGCCCTGTACGAGCACGTGGCGGACCGGCCCGGCCACGACCAGCGCTATGCCATGGACGCCTCCAAGCTACGCCGCGAATTAGAGTGGCAGCCCCGCTATACCGATATCCGGGCGGGTCTGGAAGATACCATCGCCTGGTATCGCGATAACGAAACGTGGTGGCGCTCCCAAAAGGATTCTGTAGAAGCCCGCTATAAAGAGCAAGGACAGTAATTATGCAGGTACACAACACCGCCATTGAAGGCCTACGCATCATCGAGCTGGACGTGCACGGGGATAACCGTGGCTGGTTCAAGGAAAACTGGCAGCGCGAAAAGCTTGGCGAGGCCGCGCCAGAGTTGGCTTCGTTCCAGCCGGTGCAAAACAATATTTCTTTTAACCGCACTGGTGCCACGCGCGGGCTGCACGCCGAGCCCTGGGACAAGCTCGTCTCCGTCGCGCACGGCAAGATCTTTGGCGCCTGGTGCGATCTCCGCGAAGGATCGGAAACCTTTGGGGAAATCGTCACCCATGAAGTGGGTCCGGAGACCGCCATATTTGTACCGCGCGGGGTTGCCAATGGCTTTCAAGCGCTCGAGGAAACTTCCTACTCCTACCTGGTCAACGAGCACTGGTCCCCCGAGGCGCGCTATACCGGAATCAACCTCGGCGCCGTGGAGTGGCCCCTCGAACCGCGTGAGGTATCAGAAAAGGATAAGCACCTGCCTGCGCTTGCCGACGTAGCCCCCATGCCTCCCCGCAAAATCCTCGTTACCGGTGCGAATGGCCAGCTCGGTAGGGCGCTGAAGCGGGTTCTTAAGAATGCCGAGTTCTGCACCCATGCGGAGTTCGACATCACCAATCCCCCGCAGCGCCAGTGGAAGCAATACGAGGCCATCATCAACTGCGCCGCCTACAACGACGTCAATGGCGCTGAGGACGATCGCGCCGCCGCCTGGGCCGTGAACGCCGACGCGCCGGCCAAGCTCGCCCGCATCGCTGCCGAAAACCAGCTGACCTTCGTGCACGTATCCAGCGACTACATTTTCGATGGTTCTAAGGAGCTGCATACCGAAGACGAGATTCCCTCGCCCCTTTCCGCCTACGGGGCGTCGAAGGCCGCGGGCGAAACCGCCGCGCAGACCGCACCGCAGCATTATGTCGTGCGCACCTCGTGGGTATTTGGCGATGGCCCAAACTTCATCGCCACCATGCGCCGCTTCGCCGAAGCCGATAAAGAGCCGAAGGTCATTCATGACCAGCGCGGGCGACCCACCTTTGCCGAGGATCTGGCGAAGGGCATCGCGCATCTCCTGCACACCCAGCCCGAGTACGGAATCTATAATATTTCCAATTCTGGCGATACCGTCGGGCGCGATGAAATGGCGATGTCCGTATTCATCGGCTTGGGCCATGACCCATCAGAGGTCACGCCGGTAAGCACCGAACAGTATCGGGAAATCGCTGGCCCCGAAGCACCACGGCCCAAAGAATCAACGCTTGCCCTAGACAAAATCGAGGCCACGGGCTTTTCCCCGCAGAATTGGCGGGCCGCACTCGCCTTGTACCTCGCGCTGTACCCTAGTGAGCCCAGCGATACTGGCAATACCAGCGAGCCCAGCGCCGCAGAAACCGCCAAAACCGCTGAGACCGCAGAGGCCAGCGAGGAGTAGCGATGAAAGGAATAATCCTTGCCGGTGGATCCGGAACGCGGCTTTATCCCATCACTAAGGGCATCTCTAAGCAGCTCATGCCCATTTATGACAAGCCGATGATCTACTACCCGTTGACCACGCTCATCCAAGCGGGCATTCGGGAGATCCTCATCATCACCACCCCAGAGGACGCTGGGGCCTTTCAGAGGCTCTTCGGGGATGGATCCCAACTCGGGTTGATGATCGATTACGCCGTCCAGCCCCGCCCAGAAGGGTTGGCGCAGGCCTTTTTGATTGGGGAGGATTTCATTGGTGATGACGGCGTTGCGCTGGTCCTCGGCGATAATATCTTCCACGGCTTCGGCGGGGAGCTAAGCCAGTGCCGCAATCCAGAGGGCGGCATCATCTTCGCCTATGAGGTATCGGATCCGCAGCGCTACGGAGTCGTGGAATTCGACCGAGCTGGTCAAGCACTGAGCATCGAAGAAAAGCCGGAGGAACCGCGGTCTAATCACGCCGTCGTCGGGCTGTATTTCTACGATAATTCGGTTATCGATATCGCTAAGTCCATCACGCCTAGCGATCGCGGGGAGCTCGAGATCACCTCCATTAACGAGGCCTACCTGCGCCGCGGCGCGCTGAGCGTGCAGCGCCTCCACCGCGGCAGCGTGTGGTTGGATACCGGCACCGTCGATTCCATGAGCGAGGCCGCCGCCTACGTAGAGGTGATGCAAAAAAGGACGGGCATCGTCATCGGTTCCCCCGAAGTGGCAGCCTATGAAGCCGGATTCATCTCGCAGGCGGAGCTGGAAGCGCTAGCCCAGCCCCTCCTCAAATCCGGCTACGGGGAGTACTTGCGCGATTATTAGTAGCCGCGCTCGATGTACTCGTCGATACGCGCCGCTTCCGCGCCCACCGTCGTGGCATCGCCGTGTCCCGGCAAGACCTTCGTGTCATCCGGCAGGTTGAATACGACGTTGCGCAGGGATTCGATGATGACATCGAAGTCCGAGTACTTGCGCCCCGTCGCGCCAGGGCCGCCGTTGAACAGGGTATCGCCAGACAGCAGGGTGCCATCGACGTAGAGGACAACGCAGCCCGGCGAGTGGCCCGGTGTGTGGTAGACAGTGATCTTCTCACCGTTGATGTCGAACTGGCCGTTATCGGCTAGGTCGATGTAGTGGGCATCGCCATTCGCCTCTCGCCAGAGCATGTCATCGTCCGGATGCATGTAGACATCCGTGTCGAAGCGCTTCGCCGCCTCCGGCGCGAGCTCGCAGTGATCGTTGTGGCCGTGGGTCAAGATGATGCCCTCAACCTTGCGATCGCCCACCAGCTCTGCCACGGCATCGAGGTCGTGGGAAGGGTCGACGATGTAGACGCTGGAGGCATCGCCAAGCACGTAGACGTTATTGTCCACGTCCCATTCGCCGCCATCCAAGCGGAACTTGCCAGAAGTTACTGTGCTTTCAATCTGCATTAAAATTCCACCACCGAACGTAGTACCTTGCCGTCCTTCATAGTTTGGAAGGAAGACTCGACATCGTCAAGCGCGATGCGCTCAGAAACGAACTTATCCAGCGGGAAGTTGCCGGCCTTGTGCAGGGCAACGTATGCGGGGAAGTCGCGCTCCGGCAAGCAGTCGCCGTACCAAGCCGGCTTGATGGAACCGCCGCGGCCGTAGAGATCGATGGCCGGGATGTCCACGTGATCGGTCAGGTTAGGCACGCCCACCATCACCATGCGGCCGGCATGATCGCGGGAGTAGAAGGCCTGGCGCCACGTCGGCTGGATGCCCACCGCGTCGATGGAAACATCCGTGCCGAAGCCGCCGGTGAGATCGCGCACCGCATCGATGACCTCCTGCTCCGACATGCCCTTCGAGCAAATGGTGTCGGTGGCGCCGAACTCGCGCGCGGTCTCCAGCTTGGACTCGTCGATGTCTACGGCGATGATCTTCGCCGCGCCCGCCAGCTTCGCACCGGCAATCGCTGCCACGCCAACGCCGCCGCAGCCGAAGATGGCCACGGACTCGCCCAGCTGGATATCGCCGGTATTAACGGAAGCACCGAGGCCAGCCATGATGCCGCAGCCCAGCAGGCCAGCAGCGGCAGGATCCATCTCATCAACCTTGGTGCACTGGCCCTCGTGGACCAGGGTCTTCTCCGCGAAGGAACCGATGCCCAGCGCAGGCGTGAGCTCGGTGCCGGCGTCCGGATCATCGTCTGCGAGTGTCATGCGAGCGGACGCGTTGTGGGTATTGAAGCAGTACTTGGGCTCACCCTTCTTGCAAGCGCGGCACTCGCCGCACACCGCGCGCCAGTTCAGGACGACGAAATCGCCCTCCTCCACGTGGGTGACCGCAGAACCTACGGTCTCCACCACGCCTGCCGCCTCGTGGCCCAGCAGGAAGGGGAAGGCATCCTCGATGTCACCATCGCGGTAGGCCAAGTCGGTGTGGCATACACCGCAAGCCTGCACCCGCACGATGACGTCATTGGGGCCGGGATCGGGAACGACGATATTTACGGTCTCAACTTCCGCACCCTTAGAGCGGGCAATAACAGCTTTTACAGTCATGTCCACAACCATACCTACATTTTCAATATGTCCGCGGTAATGAAAATGGTTGCTAGGAAGCCGCAATCACATTGGCCGCATGCTCGTGGCCACGCTGGTTCATATGGATGGGCAGGTTACCCGCACCCGCCGTAAAGTCCACCAGACCTGCCCACATGCGGTCATTCGCATTGGCACACATGCCGTTATTACGGGTCGATGGCTTCATATCCAGGAACTGCACGCCCGTGCGTGCCGCCAGATCAACCTGCATCCACTGCGCCTTATTCTCGTAGTCTTGAACCATGGGCAGGAAGGTCGAATCCAGCGGCGTCGGGCCAACGTGAACGAGGCAGTAGTGCGGACCCGATCCGATGGTGGGGTAGCCCACGATCTGGATGCGGGCATTCGGCGCGGCGTGCTTAATCCGCTCAACCTGCGGGGCGGTGCGATCCGTAAATTCCCGGCGGATCTGATCCATGTTCAGATCGCGGTGGTTATAGGTGTCGTTGAAGCCGGTAGTAATCAACACGCGCGCCGTATCTGGGGTCAGCGCGCCAGATCCGATGGCGGCATCAACCTGCTGCCAGATCTGCGGGCCATTGGACATCGACACCGCACCAGAGCAGGAGAAATCGCGCACCGGCAGGCCCATCTTGGCGCCAGCCCGCTTCGCATAGTTGAAGGAGGTGGGGCAGTTTTCCCCGATGACCCGCGTTGGATTGAAGCGGTCCTTCAAGTATTCTCCGCCGTTCGGATCCGCCATGACCGAGTCACCGAAGGAAACGAGATTGCGCTCCGCCGCGCTAGCCTGCGGCGCCGCTACCGCCACGCCCACCACCGCGATCGCGGAAGCGACGACCGAAAATGCCTTGAGTTTTAGGGATTTCATTGAGGGACCTTTTCTTCAAACCTTGTAACTTAAGTGTAGATTAGTCACTCCAGTAACATTTTTCGAGTTAGAAGCAACATCATCTTTCCTTCTAACGATATCGATCGTAGTTATATTTTTGTTATCTTCGCCTTTTCGGAGTTATCTCTTTCATGAAATTGTCTGATGTTTCCTTCCACGCGTCCGCGCTCAGCCAGTTCTTCCCTGCCCTCTTCAAATCGGGGCTGATTACCCGGCAAGGCGGGCTGAGCGGGCAGATCAAGCTCCTGCCCAACCTCGCGCGCTACCGCTTCACCACGGCGCGCGAAATCGAGCAGGCCTATTTAACCTGCCCCGATCGCCTCGCGCTTATCGATGACGACGGCACCCTCACCTACCGCCAGTTGCGATCCCACGCGCAGAATTTCGCCCGCTACCTAGAGTCCCTGGAACTGCCGGAAATCCGGCTCGGCGTCATGGCCCGCAACGGCCGAGGCATCATCATTCCCTTGGGCGCCAAGGGCTACGCCGGTGCCGGGATCTACCTGCTCAATGTCGGTTCTTCCCCAGAGCAGCTCGCCGGCTGCATCGAAGAAAATGGCATTAACGTCCTCGTCATCGATGATGAATTCATCGACCGCGTCAATCCCAACCTCGATATCCCGGTCATCATCGCCCACGATACGGGGGCAAGCGATCTACCCACGCTCGATAAGATCGTGAAGAACCCCCTGGATATCGAGCTGCCCGCCTTTCCCAAGCACGGCCCCATCGTGCTGATGTCCTCCGGCACGACCGGCATCCCCAAGGGCATCGTCCGCCCCGAGCCGACCTTGCCGGTTGTCCTCGCCTCCATCGTGGGCAATATCCCGTGGCGCGCCGATCAGCGCGTGCAGATGACGGCATCCATCTTCCACACTTGGGGCTGGGCTTGCATCAATATTGCCTTGGGGCTGCGCAATACCATCGTCACCCGCCGCGTTTTTGAACCGGAGCAGGTGCTTGATGATGTCCAACGCTACCGCCTCGACGGCATGCTCTCCTCCCCCATCTTTTTCAAGCGCTTGGTGGATCACGATCCCGAGGGCGCTTTCGATACCTCTAGCCTGAACTTCATCGCCTCCGCCGGCAATGCCCTTACCCCGCAGGTGGTCAAGGACACCAACGCGCGCTTCGGCCCCATCCTGTGCAACGTTTATGGTTCCACGGAGCTTGCTCTTGCCTCAACGGCCACGATGGAACAGGTCGCAGAAAACCCTGATGCGGTGGGCAAGGTAGCCAATGGCACCAAGCTTCGCATCCTCGATGAGGAGGGCTACCCCGTTCCCCGCGGCGAGGTGGGCGAAATCTACCTCACCAATTCCACCGCCATGACCGGCTATACTAACCCCAAGCTCAAGCTCAATCGGGTCGATGGATTGTTGTCGATCGGTGATCTGGGGTACATCGACAAGCAGGGCTTCCTCCACGTCGTGGGCCGGGCCGATGACATGATCATCGTGGGTGGCGAGAATGTCCACCCCCAGTCCGTGACCGAGGTGCTCGAGGCCATGCCCGGCATCGATGAGGTGCACGCGGGTGGCGTGGAGGATAGCGAGACCTTCAGCCGCATCGCCGTCTGGGCGGTGCCTACTGCCGATGCCGCCGGCCGCGATCTGACTGCCGATGCCATCCGCGCCTGGGTGCACGATAAGCTCGCCGAGCACTCCGTGCCCCGCGACGTACACTTCCTATCCAAGCTACCGCGCAATGCCACCGGCAAGGTGGTTCCGCGCCTACTTAAGCACGGCGACTAAATTTTTCAATGCCCCACCACATCGGTGGGGTAAAGAGCACGGCAATAAGCCAATAAATCAACCAGAAGCTGCCGTTTAGCCCTACCACCGCGATGCTAACTATAAGGATCGCAGCCGTCACCGCACTGGCATATACGGATTTTCTTAAATTATTATCGGACTGATTCCCAGACTCGGTTTTCGACCTCCCACTGAGTTTCCGATCAACTGCGCGAATGATGTCACCGCCAAAGACCAGCGAAAATGCGATATAAAAAGCTGCGAAACCGTGCATGAATCCCGCTTCGCCGTCAGTATGCAGAGTGAAAAATGAGAAAATTAACAAGACTATGTCAATAATTGGCGTAGCGATAAAGAATGCCAGTCCAATTCTTGGGGCCTTGACGATGTATCGGAGAACACCGCCCAGAATAAGGCACGCCCAAAAGAGGATTTCTGCTGCGACGGTAGCAATAAGCAGTGTCTCGTTCCTTCTCTCATCGAGGCCATATGGCCTGCGTCTATTGAAGGAGAGTTTATATTAAGGAAGAAACCCGCACATATAAAAAATGGAGCCGCCTGCGAGAATCGAACTCGCGACCTTTTCATTACGAGTGAAATGCTCTACCGACTGAGCTAAGGCGGCGCGCTGCTTAAGCAGCACTGGCGATTCTATCGCAGGGGTGGCGCGGAAAAGAAATCGGGGCTCAGGGTCGGTTTTTGGCGGGCCGGCGCTAAAGACCGGCCTTAGAGGCAGGCCCGCCGCAACCTGCCCACCAAGCCGTCGAAGGCAATCTGCGTGCCCACGTTCTGGGTCAGCTGCTCGCGGCAATAAGAAATGGCGGACTGGCACTCCAAGAGGCCCTCCTCGCTCACCCGCTGCGCCAGTTCGCCGGATAGCCCCGCGAAATCCGGGTGGGTCATCTCCACCTGCGTGCCCACCTTTGTCATCAGCGCGTCGCGGTAGATTCCGGAGAGATCGACGAGCACCAAATCGAGGTTATCGATGACCCGCCGCTTCGCCCGCTTCTTGTGCTGTTCCTGCAAGTCTTTGATGGCGGAGCGGGCATCGCGCTGCGCCTTCGCCGCGCCCTTGCCCTTCGCGCCCACGCCAAAGGTATTTTCCAGCTTGGCCAGCTCCGCTTCTTCTTCCTCCTTGTGCGATTCCTTCGCCTCCGCATCCACCAGCTTGAGAAGCGAGGTCACCGCCTGAAAGCCCTGGGATTCGTGGAAGATGTCCTCGGCCAGGTTGATGGCCACAGCGCGGCGCTTTTGCACCGTCGGATCTGCTACCAAGTGGCGCGCCCTGCCCACGTGGCGCAGGGAAGTGACGGCGGCGAGGCGGGCATCGTGATCCGAGGCGCCTTCGCTCACCAACTGGGCAACGATATTGTCCACCGACGGCGAGGGGATGTACAGGTGCCGGCAGCGCGAGCGGAGGGTTTGGGAGAAGTCCTCGGGGGCATCGGAAGGCGCGCACATGATGATCACGGTGCGCTCCGGCGGCTCCTCCACCGTCTTGAGCAGCGCGTTGGCGCCGTTATTGTTGAGGCGATCCGCGTTATTGAAGATCACCACGCGCCACGGGGCGACCGTGGGCAAGCTCGCGGCGCGCCCAATGACCTCGCGCACCGTATCCACCGGGATGATGACCTCCTGCGGGTCCACCAAGACCAAATCCGTGTGCTGCTTAGTCTCCAGCACGGCGCGGCAGGCCTCGCATTTTCCGCAGCCCGGTTCCTCTGGATCGGTGCACATGAGCGCGGCCGCGAAATCGATTGCGGCCAAGGAACGCCCAGAGCCGGGAGGTCCAGTAAAGAGCCAGGAATGGCTCATCGCCCGCGGATCTGCCCCCGGCATCCCCCGCGCCGCCCGCGCGGCACCCAAGATAGTGCGGGCCACACCTGGGGTATCTGCCAATCGTTGCGCAACGCTTCCCGTATTCACTCGCTCTAGCCTACTGGTCTTACTACAGTAAGTAGTTATGAACAGACTATTGCGTGGCGCTCGTTGGCTTATGGGAACCCAATGGCCGGTATACGCTGCCTTGGTCTTGGGCGCCAATCTCATCGGCGCCATCGCGATCATGACCTTCATCCTCTATTTCCTGCCCATGCCGGAAATCGAGGACTTTGCCGCCGAGTTACCCAACCTGAAGGGAGTGGCGGCGGTCTACCTCATCTTTGCCGTCATCATCGGCATCGCCGCTACCCTGCTGCTCTTCCGCCCCGTGCTGGACTGGCAGCGCAATCCCGATGCGCACGATCCAAATATGGTGCGCACCCTCGTGCTGCGCATCCCCGTGTACCAATCCCTGGTCGCGGCCGCGGTCTGGCTCATCGGCATCATCTTGACGGTGGCTATCTCCAGCGGGCAATCCGGGCGGCTCGGGCTCGTCGTGGGTGTCTCCACCACCCTGGCGGGCCTAGTGGTCATCATCTTGACCTACCTGCAGGCAGAGCGCCTCGTGCGGCCCGTCGCCGCGCAGGCCGTCGCCCGCCGCTTTGAAGATTCCACCGTCGAGCCACCCATCAAGTATCGCCTGTTTTCCACCTGGCTGATGACCTCCGGGGTGCCGCTGCTCGGCATCGTGTTGGTGCTGCTGGGCCAGCACACCAGGCTCTTCTCCGGCGACGCTAGCGAGATTATTCCGGCCATCGTGGCGCTCGCGCTCACCGCGCTGGCCACCGGATTTATCGGCACCAGCTTCGCCATCATGAGCGTGGTCGATCCCATCGTAGAATTGCAGGATGCAATTAACCGCGTGCGCCGCGGCGAGGCCGATGCCGAGGTCGATATCTACGATGGATCCGAGCTCGGCGTCCTGCAGGCAGGTTTCAATGAGATGATGCGCGGGCTGCGCGAGCGCCAGCGTGTCCGCGATATCTTCGGCCGCTACGTAGGCACCGAGGTGGCCCAGCGCGCCCTTGATGAGCGCCCCGAATTGGGCGGCGAGGACCGGAAGGTCGCGGTGCTATTTATCGATGTCATCGGTTCCACCACCTTCGCTGTCAACCACTCGCCCGAAGAAGTGGTCACGGAGCTCAATAAATTCTTCGAACACGTCGTGACGGTAGTGCACCGCAATAAGGGCATCATCAATAAGTTCCAGGGCGATGCCGCCCTCGCCGTCTTTGGCGCGCCGCTCAACGTGTACGACTCGACCTCGATGGCGCTGCAGGCCGCCCGCGAGCTACGCGGCGAATTGCGCGGGCTCGAGCTGCAGGCCGGCATCGGCGTCGCCTCCGGCCACGTGGTGGCCGGCCACATCGGCGGCGCGGATCGCTTCGAGTACACCGTCATCGGCGATGCCGTCAATGAGGCCGCCCGCCTAACCGAAATGGCCAAGGACACCCCCGGCCAGGTCTTGACCAACGCCGCCACCCTAAAGACCGCCAACGAGGCGGAGCAGGCCCGCTGGACCGTCATGAAATCCATCGAGCTGCGCGGGCGCCGCCGCATGACCCAGTTGGCGCGCCCCATTCGCGCCAGCCTGGCAGAAAGGTGCGAAATCTAATGGCAAGCACCCGCCTCATCGTGCCCGATGCGGCGCGCGGAATGGCGCTCTTAGGCATCGCGATAGCGAATATGACCACCGCGTGGATCATCACAGAAGACCGGCCGGGCGCGTATTTCGGCGGCATCCTCAATGACAGCGTGCTGGATAAAATCGCCGTCGTCTTCGGCGCTTTCTTCGTGCACAACCGCGGCCTGCCCATGTTTTCTACCCTGCTGGGCTTCGGCGTGGGGCTCATCGCGATGAGCCTGTGGCGGCGGGGATTTCCGCTGCGGGAGGCGAGGAGGGTCATCGCCAAGCGCTATGGCTTCCTCGCGCTACTGGGCGCGGTGCATATGGTGCTGCTGTTTTGGGGCGATATCATGTTTGTCTATGGCATAGCGGGCATAGTCATTGCCCTGCTGCTCACGCTGCACAATTCTACGCTGCGCAAGATTTCTTATATCGCGCTTGGGGCGCTGACGGTGCTCGGCATCGCAACGTTAATTTTCTCCGCGGTGGACGGCGGGCTCGATATCCCCGTCGATGCCATCGGCACCGTGAATTCCTATGGTGACCTGCTGCTAAGCCAGCTTCTCACCCTCGGCGCGCAGATCATCTCCGCCCCGCTCATCGTGCTGATGTACCTGCCGGTCATGCTGGTGGGCTTTGTGTGGGCGCGCGAGGGCGTGCTTGCCGATGTCCCCTCTCACCGCCCCCAACTCCTGCGCTGGGTGGCCATCGCCGCAGCCGTAACGCTGGTCATTGGCACGCTGTGGTCTTTGGGCACCCTCGGGGTCATAGATCAGCGCTGGGCGAACGCCGCCAGTAGCGCCAATTCCACCCTCGGCGTGCTAACCGGGCCGGGGATCCTTGCCGGGCTCGCGCTTATCCTGCAGCCCGTGCAAGAACGGATAGCGGCCGGTGCCTCCGTGCCCGTGCTCTTGTGGCCCTTCGTCGCGCTGGGGAAGCGATCCATGAGCGGTTATGTGGGCCAGTCGATACTGTTTTTCCTTATCGTGCACCCCTTCACGCTGGACTACGGCCACGAGCTAGGCGCCTTCGGCCAAGCCGCCCTCGCCTGCGGCGTGTGGCTGGTGACCGTAATTGGTGCCTGCGTGCTCGAGGCGCTGGGCCTGCGCGGGCCCCTCGAGGTGGTGCACCGCCGGCTATCTTATGGGCCGAGCATGCAGCCGGAGCGGAGCTTACCTCGTCAGGGCCTTACCTAGTCAGGGCATCGACTAGCAGGAAGTGCCCCAGGGCAAAGGCGCCGGCCTCCGCCGCGCCCACCGCCCGGGCCACCTTCGTGGGCTTGGGATGTTTCTTGTTTTTCTTCAGTATCCGCGTCTTCTGCTGAGACTCAGCAAAAGACAGCCGCGCCCGCAGCGCCGTCAAGCCTTCCGCCGCAACCAAGAGGTTCGCGCCGTGGCTCAAGCCCTTCGTCGCATCGGTGCGCAGGCACGGATCGCCCGCCAGCGCCGAGGTCGTGAGCACCGCCGCGCCGCCGACCGCTACCGCGGTCCGGGTGGGCTGCTTGCGCGCAGCGACGATCGCCGCTACCCAAGCGATGGCGCGCAGGCCCCACCCGCGGGCATCGTTGCGCGCGCCGCGCCGATAAAGCACCCACGAATACGCCGCGTGGCTAGCGCTAACGCCAGCTACCCCGAGGAGGGAGGGGCGGTGCAAGCGGCGCGACTTTTCCGCCTGCCCCACCGCGCCGGCCAGCAGGGCGGGGCTCAGGGTAGGGTCCTGCGCCTCCGCTGCCAATAGCGGCAGAAGCGGCGCGCTCGTGGCGGCATGGGCCTTCTTCCAGCCAAAGAGGCGGGCCCACACCGTGGACTCGCCTAGCGTTAGGTACGCAAAACGCCGCCAGCCCCGCGGCGTGCGCCGGGCTGGGTCGGTGACATCAGCAAAAGTTTCGGACACCGCGCGGGTCAAGGCCGCGGTGCCCTCCTCGGTGCGGGCAAGAAAATCATTCATGCCCGCCACCTTACTTATTTCTACACTTATTTCTTGCGCGAGCCGGCCTTCACCACGTTCTTCGTGCCGGGCGAAGGCTTCGAGCTGGATTTCTTAGAAGCCTTCTTAGAAGCCTTCTTAGTGGCCTTCTTAGTGGCCTTCTTCGTCGATTTCTTCGTCGACTTCTTTGTGCTCTTCTTAGAAGACTTCTTCGTGGACTTCTTCTTCGTCTCCCCAGAGGCCTCTTTGGCGCGGCGCTCGGAAAGGAGCTCGTTGGCGCGGGCATCGGTAAGCTGCTCCGGATCGTCGCCGCGGCGCAGGGACGCATTGGTGGTGCCGTCCGTGACGTACGGGCCGAAGCGGCCATCCTTAACGGTCATAGGCTTGCCCGAAACGTCATTATCGCCGAGCTGCTTCAGCGGCGGCTGTGCGGCTGCGCGGCCTCGACGCTTCGGCTCCGCATAGATGCGGCGGGCCTCATCCAAGGTGATGCTAAAGATCTGCTCTTCCTTAGCCAGCGAGCGCGAATCCGTGCCCTTCTTCAGGTATGGGCCGTAACGGCCGTTTTGGGCGGTGATCATCTCCCCGTCGTCCACGCCCACCTCGCGCGGCAGGGATAGCAGCTCAAGGGCCTGTTCCAGCGTGACGGTCAGCGGCTCCATCGAGCTAAAGAGCGAGGCTGTGCCAGGCTTCAGCTTCTCATCAATGTAGTCATTGATGCGCTTTTCCTTCTGCTTCGCGGCCGTCTTAGTCTCCCAATTCTTGGCGCGCTTGCCTTCCTCGGCGCGCTGCTTATCCTCTTCGGCGCGCTCCTTGGCGACGATCTCCAAGGCCTCTGCCTCGGCCTTCTCCCGCTCATCATCGCGGACGACCTCGGTGACATAGGGGCCAAAGCGGCCTTCCTTCGCCACCACCATGCGGCCGTTTTCGGGATTCTCGCCCAACTGACGCCCGCCCTGCGAGGTAGCAAAGAGCTTTTCCGCCAGCTGTTCATTCAGCCCATCCGGGGTCACGGTTTCTGAGAGGTTGGCGCGCTGGTATTCCACGCTGCCGTCCTCATTGGTGCCGATCGCGCGCTCGATATAGGGCCCGTAGCGGCCGACGCGCACGAAGACCTCGCGGCCCTCAGAATCGGTATAGAGCTTGAGCGAGTTGACCTTGCGGGCATCGATGGCCTCGAGGTTGACATCGATAAGCGATTTCAGCCCGCCATGCCGCGCGATGGAGGCCGCCTTGTGCTCGTTGGCCTCAGCGTTGCCAAAGTAAAAGCCGTTGAGCCAGTCCGTGCCATCCTCCGTGCCGGTGGCAATCGAGTCCAGCTCATCTTCCATGGACGAGGTGAAGTCATAATCCACCAGCTCGGTGAAGTTCTCTTCCAATAGGCCCACCACGGCGAAGGCCACCCACGAAGGCACCAAGGCGTTGCCGCGCGAGACGACGTAGCCGCGGTCCTGGATGGTCTTGATGATGGAGGCATACGTCGAGGGGCGCCCGATGCCCAAATCTTCCATCTTTTTCACCAGGCTGGCCTCTGTATAGCGCGCCGGCGGGTTGGTGGAGTGACCTTCTGCCGAAACCTCTTCGGCCTGAAGATCGCGGCCCTCCTCCAGGTGCGGCAGGCGGTTTTCACTCTTCTTGCTCGTATCCTCGTCGGCGCCGTAAGCCTTCAAGAAACCCGGGAAGGTAATGGTGCGGCCGGTTGCAGAGAACTCGACGTCATAGGTGCCGTTATCCGTGTTCGCGGTGCCAGCGACCGCCACCTTCATGGAAGTGCCCTTGGCATCGGCCATCTGCGAGGCCACGGTTCGCTTCCAAATTAGGTCATAGAGCTTAAATTCCTCCGCATCCAGCTGGCTAGAAAGCTGGCCCGGGGTGGCAAAGGACTCACCGGCGGGGCGGATAGCCTCGTGCGCCTCCTGCGAGTTCTTCACGCGGCGGTCATAGACGCGCGGGGAATCCGAGACGTATTCTTCGCCATAAATGCTGGTCGCGGAGCTGCGCGCGGCGTTCAAGCCCTGCTGGGACAGCGAAGAGGAGTCCGTACGCATATACGTAATGTGGCCGTTTTCATAGAGGCGCTGCGCAATACGCATCGTGCGCTCCGAGGTAAAGTGCAGGCGCCGGCCCGCCTCCTGCTGCAGCGTCGAGGTCATAAACGGCGCATAAGGCTTGCGGGTATAGGGCTTGTGCTCTACCCCGGCTACACTCATGCCCGCGCCCTGCAGGGCCTTTTCCAAGGCCTCCGCCTGCGGCTGGGTAATGACGATGACGTCCTTGGTTTTCACATTTCCGCGATCATCGAAATCGCGGCCCAAAGCCACGCGCTTGCCATTAACCGCGGTCAGGCGCGCGTCAAAGGCCGACGGGCCCTCGCCGCTGCCAGCGCCCGCGTCCAAGGTGGCGAGCAAATCCCAGTAATCGGCGGAGATAAACGCCATGCGCTCGCGCTCGCGCTCGACGATGACCCGCGTGGCCACCGACTGCACGCGCCCGGCCGAAAGCCGCGGCATAACCTTCTTCCACAACACCGGGGAGACTTCGTAGCCGTAGAGGCGGTCGAGGATGCGACGGGTTTCTTGGGCATCGATAAGGTCATAGTCCAAGTCGCGGGTGTTTTCCGCCGCCTCCAGAATTGCGGACTTGGTGATCTCATTAAAGACCATGCGGCGCACCGGCACCTTGGGCTTTAAAACCTCCAATAGGTGCCAAGCAATGGCCTCGCCCTCGCGGTCCGGGTCTGTTGCCAGCAAGAGGTTATCGCACTGCTTCAGCTTGGATTTGAGGTCAGCGACCTTTTTCTTTTTATCCGGGCTGACGACGTAAAGCGGGGCGAAATCATCTTCCGGGTTAACACCCAAGCGGGCCCAAGATTCTTTCTTGAACTTCGCCGGCACGTCGGCAGCGCCCCGCGGGAGATCGCGGATATGCCCCACGGAGGCCTCCACGATGTAGTTATCTCCCAGGTACGGCTGGATCTTCTTCGCCTTAGTCGCCGACTCCACAATCACTAAAGTTTTGCCCGGCTCGGCCGCTTCTGCCACTTCGACTTCATCCCTTTCGATGATGCGAACATTAAAATTTGTGCGCTTTCAGCAATCGCCCCTAGCGTACACAGGTGGTTTATACCGTTCTTCGCACCATATACTTGGTACTACCAAAAGGCTTTGTAGGGGGCACTTCGCACCCCCACCGAACCGGTCTATACTGACCTTTTTAGAAAGTCCAGCAGCTGTGAAAGCATTGTTGGGGACGATAGCACACCCACAACACACCCCGTGGAGGATTAGATGGTTGACACAGTAACGATGTGGATTGAAGCCATCATGGGCACGGAGTGGGTGTATCCGATCGTGGGCCTGCTCATTTTCGGGGACTGTTTCTTTCCAGTGCTCCCCTCTGAAATCCCGCTGAATATGGCCGGCGCCTGGGCCGGATCGCAGGGATTTCCGCACCTGCCCACCATGTTCTTTGCGGCGCTCGTAGCCGCCATGTTGGGCGATAACCTGTGCTTTTTGCTGGGCACGCGGTTCATGCCGCTGCTCAATCGCATTCAAAAAGGTACGAAGGCCTACGAGGCCCTCACCTGGGTAAAACGCAATATGCGCCGCGGCGGTGGCGCGGCCATTATCATTGCGCGCTTTATCCCCTCAGCCAGGCTCTTTATGACCATTTTGCTGGGGTCAATGCGCTTTCCCTGGCCGGTCTTCCTTTTCTTCGACACCATTGGCGTGATGCTCTGGGCATTCCAGGCCTTGGCCATTGGTTATGTGGGCGGCTTAGCGTTCTCCGATACCCCACTGTTTGCGATGGTTATCAGCATTATCGCCGCCGTATTCATCGGCTTGGGACTGCAAAAGGCCCAAAACAACATCATGGAGTGGTGGGATACCCGCCGCGGCTACGCCGAAACGCCCTAGGGCGCTTAAAACCCTAAAGGCGTTAGAGGATGGAAACGGCCTGCGCCTGGTCGCCCTTCGGGCCGGATCCAACCTCGAAGCTTACCTTCTGGTTTTCTTCCAAGGTGCGGAAGCCGCTGCCCTGAATTTCGGAGTAGTGCACGAAGATGTCTCCGCCGCCGTCCTCGCGCTCGATGAAGCCGTATCCCTTTTCGGAGTTAAACCACTTAACGGTTCCTTGAGTCATGGTGAACTGAGTTCCTTTTCTTAAAGAGGTAGCGCGGACAACCGCGCCGGTAGTTATTCGGTAAATGGGTCCTCGAGCAGTACCGTGAAGTATAAAACCGCACCAAGACAACATTGGCCTGTCAACAGTGTGACACGTTCCACGCCAAAGCGATAGATTTAACTCACAAGGGGGTAAAAATTGTCTCACCCGGCTGGCGATAACCCCATTGGTGAAGAGCTCCTAGACCTCATCCAGCGGCGCCTTTCTGAGTCCACCCTGACGTTTCACACCACGCTCCCGGCGCAACGGGCCCGCTACGCCGATTGGCCGGAGTGGGTGCTGCCGGGGTTGAAGGAGAAGGTGGTAGATGGGGGCATCGGCAAGCTCTATGCGCACCAGGCCGAGCTCGCCGAATGCGCGTGGCAGGGCCGCGACGCGGTAATTTCCACCGGTACCTCGTCCGGAAAATCCCTGGGCTATCAGCTGCCCATCCTCACCCGGCTGGCAGAGGATCAGACCGCGTGCGCGCTCTACCTCGCCCCCACCAAGGCCCTCGGATCGGACCAGCTGCAGTCCACGCTCGAGCTGTGCCGCGGGATTCCGGAGCTCAAGAACGTGGTGCCCGCGCCCTATGACGGCGATACGCCCCAGGAGTCGCGGGCGGGCGTGCGCGAGCATTCGCGCCTGGTGTTTTCCAATCCCGATATGGTGCACATGTCCATGCTGGCCGCGCACGCGCGGTGGGCGCGGGTGCTGCGCCACCTGGAGTTCATTGTCATCGATGAATGCCATTCCTACCGGGGCGTATTCGGCGCCAATGTGGCCCTGGTGGTGCGCCGCCTGCTCCGTCTGTGCCGGCATTATGGATCGCGGCCCACCATCATTTATGCCTCCGCAACCATGAATGATCCGGCGCGGCATGCCGAGCGCCTCACCGGCCGCCCGGCGCATGCGATTACTGAGGATTCCGCCCCCACCGGCGCGCGCACGGTCGCGCTCTGGGAGCCTGGATTCCTGGAGGGTGCGGAAGGCGAGCACGGCGCCCCCGTCCGGCGCGCGGCCACGACTGAGGCCGCCGAGATGATGGCGACCTTCATCGCGGAAGGCGCCCGGACCATGACCTTTGTGCGTTCCCGCCGCTCCGCCGAGGTCGTGGCGATGGTAGCCGCCGAGACTCTCTCCGGCAGTTTGGGCCGGCCGGATTTCGCGCAGCGCATCGCCGCCTACCGCGCCGGTTACTTGGCCGAGGACCGCCGCCGGTTGGAGCAGGCGCTTGACGATGCCTCCCTATTAGGCGTCGCCACCACCTCCGCCCTCGAGCTGGGCATCGACGTCGGCGGCCTCGATGCCGTGGTCACCGCCGGGTTTCCGGGCACCGTGGCCAGTTTTTGGCAGCAAGCCGGGCGCGCAGGCCGCCGCGGTCAAGGCTCGCTCGTAGTGCTCGTCGCCCGCGATGAACCCATGGATACCTACCTGGTGCACCACCCCGATGCGCTACTGGGAAAACCGGTAGAAGCAAGCGTCTTTAACCCCACGAATCCCTACATCCTCTTTGGACACCTCTACTGCGCGGCGGTGGAAAAACCGCTGGATGATGCCACCATTGCTGAGTGGGGTGCACGCGATGTCATCCACCAGCTTGCGGAGCAAGGCCTCGTGCGCCGCCGCGAGCGCGGGTGGTTCGCCGTGCCGATTCCCGCTTCCAGCGCAGAAGAGCTCTCGCCGGAAACCGCCCACTCGGCGGTATCGCTGCGCGGCGGGGCGGGCGAGGAGGTCATGATCGTGGATGCCTCTGATGGACGGCTCTTGGGAACCATCGATGCAGCCCGCGCGACCAGCCAAGTCCACCCCGGCGCGGTCTACCTGCACCAGGGCGAAAGTTTTGTCATCGAGGAGCTCCTCCTGGCCGATTATGTGGCACTCGCCCGCCCGGAGACTCCCGAGTATTCGACTACCCCGCGCTCCACGACGGATATTCGCATCGTGCGCGAGGCCGATAACCTGGTCAATTATTCCCCGGGCTTGTGGGTGGCGGACGTGGAGGTCGAGGTCACCGACCGCGTCACCGGCTACCAGGTGCGGCTTGCCGATGGCACCATCGGCGACGATATCCCCCTCGATCTCCCCGAACAGCGGCTGACCACCCGCGCCGTGGCCTATACCATCGACCCGCTGGCGCTTTCTGCGATGGGCATTACCGCCGCCGATATCCCCGGCACCCTGCATGCGGCCGAACATGCCGCCATTGGCCTGCTGCCGCTTATCGCCACCTGCGACCGCTGGGATATCGGCGGCGTATCCACCGCCCTGCACGCGGATACACAGCTTCCCACCGTCTTTGTTTACGACGGCCACCCCGGTGGTGCCGGGTTTGCCGAAGAGGGATTCCGCCGCTTCCCCGAGTGGATCGCGGCCACCTTTGAGGCGGTGCGCTCCTGCCCGTGCGAGGCCGGGTGCCCATCGTGCGTGCAATCGCCCAAGTGCGGCAACGGCAATAACCCTCTGAGCAAGGACGGCGCCATCAAGCTGCTCGGCGCGCTCGTCACCATGACGCAGGATGCCGCGGTTTAGACTGGGCCCGCCTTGGCCTTGGCGCTCTGGCCGCGCACCGCGGCAACGGCGATGATATCGGGTACATTTTCTGTGCATTCCTCGAGGCTCGCGCCGTTATCCCGCGCGGTGCTTTCTGCGGCCGCACATGCATCCTTGCCGGTGGCTAAGGCCCACGCGCCGGCCACGGCGGCAAGGTCCGCGGCCACTTGCGCTTCATGGCGCGCGGTCACACGAGATCCCACCGCCACGATGACCAGCAATAAGCTGACAATGGCGACGATGATTCCGGTGGCTGCGATGGTGGCGTATCCATCCTCGCCGCGGAGCCTGCTAGTCATTGCCGGCCACCTCGGCGGGAAAGACCGCTTCCGCGCTCATGGTGCCAATGGGAGCATCGACGCTTACCGATGCCCTGATAAGCCCCGCACTTTCCTGCACGTTCACCCGGGCATCCTCGCGCGCCGGTTGGTACTCGACGCCGATGGCGTGCGACCTAGCCGCCGCGCCCGCCATATCCACCGCCGCGATATAGGACGCCATCGTCGCGATCGCACCGATGATGCCCGCCGCCACGAGGACGAGGGAGCTTAATGCCAGGGCGGCCTCGATGGTCACGGAACCATCGTCATCGACTACCGTGCGCATGATTCCTCCTTTCTGTTTCTCTAGTGCGCCCGGCTAGCTTGGAGTATTCGATAGCGCATCGGTGATAATTCCCTCGATGGCATCGACCACGCCGCCGCCGTTGATGACCATGTACAGCACGCCGGCAAGCGCTGCGGCCGCGAGCGATCCCATGGCGTATTCAATCGTGCTCATCCCCTCATCGTTGCGGACGAGGGCGCGGGTGAGCTGGGAGTACTTAATAAATAGTGCAGACATTTTAGGAGTCCTTTCTTAAAAGGTGTGGTGGTTGAGTAGAAGTGAAAGGTGGTGTATCTAGAAAAGCTGCGCACCCAAGCTGATCACTACGGGCGCGAGGCCTAGAACGATGAATGCTGGCAGGAAGCACACCGCCAGCGGGAGGGCAATGAATACTCCTGCACGCTCTGCTTTAGCCGTAGCGTGAGCAGATGCTTCGGCGCGCAAAGAAGTACAGATTCGCGTGCATCCGGCGGCTATGGTGGCGCCGGATTGGCCCGATAAGATGACAAGCCCCGCCACGTCCTCTAGTCCCGCATGGCCTTTCATGTGGTCCCATGCAGATTCCGTGGGTACGCCAACCCCTAGGAGCGCGGATACCGTCTCCCACAGGTGCTGGGAATCGGCCTCTGCCGTGCGCGCGACTGCCGTAGCAGCCGCGTGCACCGTCAGGCCCGCACTCAGGCAAGCTGCGAAAAGTTCGATATCCCCGGCCACGAGGAGTGGATCCACGGTGGTAGAGGGCTGGAGTTTGCTCATCAATCCCCCGCGCGCTGTTGCGCCATCGCGCTTTCTTGGGCCGGCGCGCGGGGTCTTCGCCGTGTGCTGCGCTGCGTTTTGTGCCGTAGCAGGTCCCAGCCGCCCTTTGGTGGCCGGCAACCCGACGAGCACAGCCAGCGCTAAGCAGATAAAGGCCATCATGGTGCCGCCTTCCTGATAATGACGCGGGACCAGGCAAAGCCGCCGCAGGCAAGCCCCACCCCGATGACCAGCAGGATTCCGCCTAATCCCCCGCCGAGCAAGAAGCCCAGCGAATTGGCCCCCATCGCCCCACCCATGGCGATGCCCGCAATGGGCAGGCAGGCCAAGACCGTGGCCGTAGCTTGGGGCCCTTGCAGGCCGGCCGCGGTGGATTGGTGGTGGCGGCGCAGCGCATCCATCCGGCTTTGGGCCTGCTCAAAGAGGCTGGCCACCGCGATGCCGTGCTGTGTCGATAATTCGAGCAGGTGTCCCAGCCGGGTAAGTTCTGCATCCGCATGGGCGCCAGAGAGCGCCACGTGTGGGGGCGCACCGCGCGCAGCGGCGGTAGCGGTGGATTCTAAGGCTGCGATCATATCCCGCGGCGTCGTCGCGGGAAGGGACTCCGCCCCGCGCGATAGCGCGCTTGCAAGGGTTGCCCCGGCGCGCAGGTCAGCGGTGACGACCCCAAAGTATCCGGCTAGGGCTTCGCGGCCGCGCCGGCGCGCGCGGGCGGCCATGATGTCCTTGATATACCACGACACGCACCAGGCGATGATCGCTGCCGCAACCGCAATGCTCATCCGCCCGACCGAGAAGAAGACCAAGCTGCCACAGAATACGGCGCCCAAAATGACTAAGGAGCTGGCCTTTATCCGGCTGCCCTTGCCAGCAATGCGGGCCGCGCTCGAGGGCGCAGACAGCAAGAGAGCTGCGGCGAGCAATAAGAAGCTAAGCATCCGTCTGACCCCCTGCTTCTTCGTGCGGTTCATCCAGCAACGCAGCCGAGAATTCCGCGAAGCCAGGCGCGGGGCCCTCGGTTGCGCTCCAGACAATGCGCGGGGTGACCGGATTGCCCTCTAAGACGCCGATATGGGCCAGGCGCCGGCCATGTGGCGTGCGCTCCATGGTCAGCACCACGTTGACGGCGGCCGCTAATTGCGAGTGCAGGGCGCTGCGGTCCAGGCCGCCGAGCGCGCCGAGGGCCTCCATGCGGGCGGGTACCTCAAAGAGGGAATTGGCGTGCAAGGTGCCCGCGCCACCATCGTGTCCCGTATTCAGCGCGGCGAGGAGATCGACTACCTCTGGGCCGCGAATTTCACCGACGACGATGCGGTCCGGGCGCATGCGCAGCGCCTGCCGCAGCAATTGCGCCATGGTGATTTCCCCGCTGCCTTCCGCGTTTGCCCGACGCGAGACGATGCTCACGCAATGCGGGTGGTGGGGTGAAAGCTCCGCCGTATCTTCGATGACCACGATGCGCTCGCGCTCAGATACGGTCCCTAAAAGCGCCGAGAGCAGCGTCGTCTTGCCGGAACCGGTGCCGCCAATGACGAGGAAGGACACCCGCTTGTCCACCATCGCGGCAAGCAGCTGGCGAATGTCTTCGGGCACGGTGCCATTGGCCACCAACTGTGGCAGGGTGGTCTGTGCCTGGCGCAATACACGCAGGCTAATGCACGTTCCGCCCACGGCGGGTGGGCTTAAAAGGGCGTGCACGCGGAGCACGACGCCATCGGGGCGCGTGACGCGGCCATCGGCAAAAGGCTGGGCATCATCAAGCCGCGTGCCCGAGGCCGCCGCCAACCGGGAAGCGAGCTGGCGCACCTCCCCATCGTTGCGAAAGGTGATATCGCTGCGCTCTAGCCCCTCGCCGCGGTCCATAAAGACGTCTTCGGGCCCGTTGACCACGACATCGGTCACGCCCTGCCGGGCCAATAAGGCATCCAGTGGCCCCATGCCGGTGGCGTCCTGGCGCAGGCGCCGAAGCAGATCCACTACGGCAACGTCACTGATAACCCCCGCTTCCTCGCGGATCCGCCGGGCCAAGCTAGAGGCGTCGTGCACCAGACCTGGTTCGGCAGCAATGAGCCGCTGCATCTTCTCCATGGTCTTTTCCATGGTTTCGGTCGAACTATCCATCGCTGCGCTCATACCCCTACCTCCTCGCGCACCGCAGTGGCGGTTTTGGCCAAAGCCGCGGGAAGTCGGGCCGGGAGTCCGCCGATCTCGATGCTGCGGGTTAGCCCGCGCACGGTAGGCAATTGGGCACTGACCCGGTGGTGGATAATGTCTTCTACCTCCGGCGCGCTCAGCGCCGCCCACTGCCGTTGGCGCAGCACCACCACGATGTCGCGCCGGGCCTCATCCATGCGCAGGATGAGTTGTGCGGCCGCCGCTGCCGATCGCACCTCCGCAGCCACCACCAACACCACGTGCGTGCAGGCAGCCGGGATATTTTCCGCCGTGCAATCCACAACGCACAGGCCCTCGCCTGCGTGCGCCGCAGACGTCGCCGCCGCCAGAAGCGTGGCATCTAGTGTGAAGGTGTCTTTCACCGTGCTGCGCGCTGCGGATAGCACCGCTATGCCATCGGCGGTAGAAGGCAAGGCGCGGTAAAGGTCGGCGGCATCGATGCTGCCATCGCCAATGTTGAGCTCCGGCCAGCGGGCACCTGGCGCGGTTTCCACGCCGAGGAGGAGATCGAGGCCGCCGGAGTGCGCGGTGGCATCGATAAGCAGCGCCCGCGCCTGCTCACTCGCCGTGCAGTGGGAACGCGAAAGGGCTGCGGCAAAGGTGGAGGTGCCTACCCCACCGCTGGCGCCCACCACCGCGATGGTAGCGCTACCGGGGCGATCTTCCGGCGGGTGCGCTGCCTGGGCAATAGCCGCCAGCAGCTCTTTAATCTCCGCGGGGATAATAAAGGCGCGGTCCGCATGGCAGGCAAGCGCTGCCTCATAATCGATGGGCCCCGGGTCCGCGGCGAGGAAAAGCACCGGAGCGGGAGCGGTCTGCGCGGCTTGGGCCGAGGCTATAACGCGCGCCATGAGCGCGTCGACCAAGACCGTATAGGCTCCGGGGAGGCTGCGCGGGATATCGCGGGGATCGGTTGCCGTGATGACCTCGTGGCTGGTCGCGGCGGCGGCATGAACCGCCTCAGCGCGCAAGGCTTCCTCACCTATGGCAACGACGATGGTGGAGCGAGAGTGTGCTGTGTTCATGCTCCCTAGCCTGAAGCACCCGCGCCACCTGCACTAGGGACGGGACTTCCCGCCTGTGGATAAGCGGGCGAAAGCCACCACTTAGCGCTCAGTTAGTTGAATTTCCAACAAATCCTTGTGGATAACCGTAGATATAGGTGACGGCCCGCGCATCGGGGGGTGCGCGCGGGCCGTCAGTAACCCGGCCTCGGGGGGCGAGCCGGGGCAGGCCACACAGTATATCGGGGCCTTGCACCGATTATTATGACACGTTCATTACCCGATCACAACAGCTAAGAAAAATAATCTACCTGCACGGCGCTGACCTGCGCCGAATGGATGTTCACCGCCTACCGAATACGAGGATACGGCTAGGCCGCGCGGGCGATGGCATCGGCTTCTTTACCGCCTGCCGCCCAGGCTGAGAGGTGAAAAAGCACCACCTCACCGGGCCTGTCGCGGTAGTTCGCGCGGCACTCGCGGTAGTCCTTGGAATGGCGGTGGAAATACACCTCTGGCACGGCGAACCCGCGGGGATCAAAGCCGGTATGAATAGCGGCAAGGCGGGCCGCAACGCGCGCTACGACACCGCTGCGCGGGCCGAAGAATTCGCCTGCCGCGATTTCGGCATGCACGACGCTTGGTAAGAGATCGCGGAATGCGGGGCCACTGCCCTGCGCAATCAGGCGCGCCAAGCCCTGCAAGCGCGCACTATCGCCGCTGGGAATCCCAGTTCCACCAGCGGCGACGTCGATGCGTGCGAGCACCTGCAGCGGCGCGCGGGCAAAGGAGCGGACGGTAGAATCCACCACCTCAGGTGCCGCCACGGAATACGCGCTGACCGCGCCGGCGAGCGGACCGCTTTCCACATCGCCCGGGCCAGGGTGCGGGGGGATGGCATGCCCATCCAAGGCCACGCTGGCGCGCGCGCCCCGCATCAAGGACTCCGCCGAGATGACCTCATACCTGCGCAGCCCAGCCGGCCTGCGGTGGGCGCGCGCGATGGAGCCCGCGGCTTTTTCCGCACCTTCTTTCACCCCCGGGAGGCGAAATAGCGGGGATAACGCGTCATTTTCTGGCATATACATTAGGATAGCCCTAGACGCCCCGAGCCCCGAACGCCCCCTGTGACTGGCGCGGCACCATAAAACCGCGCTGTATCTATTATCATTGGGGCCGTTACAAGGTTTAGATGAAAACGAGGAGAATTAATCGTGAGCAACGATGGATTATTTACTGACGGCACCGATCAATTCGCACCAAAGGTTAATTCGATTCCTTTGAGCGATGTTGATGCATCGTCCTCCGAAACCTCCATCGGCAAGTTGGTCTCCAATGCCACCGAGCAGATGTCCCAGCTCGTGCGCTCTGAGGTAGAGCTGGCCAAGACGGAGCTGGCGGAGTCCGCCAAGAAGGGCGGCATCGGCGCCGGCTTCTTCGGCGCGGCGGGCACCATCGCGCTGTACAGCTCCTTCTTCTTTTTCTTCTTCCTCGCTGAGCTCCTCGCCCTCTGGCTGGACCGCTGGGCTGCCTTCCTGATCGTCTTCCTCGTGATGATCGTCGCGGCCGGTGCCCTCGCCCTGCTCGGCGTCAAGAATGTCAAGAAGGTCAAGGCACCGCAAAAGACCATAGATTCCACCAAGGAACTCAAGAACCTGATTCCGGGCAAGGCGCAGAAGTCGCTGGACCGCAAGGACACTCACGGCCTGTACACCTAAACCGCACGCACCATTAGATCCGCCTCAGCCTTTCCTGGGGCGGATTTTCTGTACACATAGAAAGGCGCCTTGCCCTCCATGGCCTTAGCACCACTTCCCCCCTCCACGGTTGAGCTGGAAGGACCCTTTGCGCACGAGTTTGTCCACACTCGGGGCATCCGCCTGCACGTGGCCATAGCGGGCGATAGCGCCGATCCCCTCGTCGTTTTTATTCACGGAGCTTTTGGCGGCTGGTTCGATTTTCAGGAGGTCATCGGGCCCCTCGCCCAGTGCGGGTACCACGTCGCCGCGGTGGATATGCGCGGCTTTGGCATGTCCGATAAGCCGCCCATCGATCCCGGCCAGGATATCCGCACCTTGGTCGGGGATCTGGATGGCCTCATTCAGGCATTGGGCCACGATGATGCCTATATCGTCGGCGCCGATACTGGTGGCGCGGTGGCGTGGTGCCTGGCCGCCGAGCGCCCCAATCGCGTGCGCGGCTTGGTCTCGGTCTCGGCCGCGCACCCCGTGGATATCCGCCGCGCCATCGCCGCGCGCCCCTGGGATTTTGGGTGGATGATCCTGCGTTCCCTGCTCTGCCACCTGCCAAAGGTCACCCGCGCGAATACCTTGCTGCTCAGTCCCCGGGCCTACCGCAAGGAGCTCAGCCTGGATACGGGGCCCGCGCTTGCCGATGCCACCCTAGAGTCCATCCTTGCCCTGCGCCTGCGCGCCTCCCAGATTGGCAAGGTACGCCGCGGCATCCTGTGGAATCATCGGATGCGCACCGCCGTGGTGCCCTTGAACTGGTCCGAATTAAGCGTAAAACGCCCCGTCCTTTTCATCCACGCCCAGCAGCGCTTGTGGAACCCCGTCATCCAGCGGGCCTCCCTGCGCGCCCGCGCTGGTTTTAGCGCCACTTCGATTCCAGGGGCCAAGAACCTGCCCTTCCTCGAGGCCCCTGAACAGTTCGTCGACGAGCTGCGCCGCTGGCTCGACGCGTAGGGCGCGTAGGGCGGCGTGTGGGGCGCGTAGGGCGGATTGCCCTACGCGGATCTCTAGTACGAAAGCTAGTGCGCCACGCACTCGCCCGTTTCTACCGGGCGCTTCAATTGGGTGACATCCCCAATGTGGCCGATGACCTCGTCTGCGGTCAACGCGTATCCGGTCTCAGAATCATCCACTGAGGCACCGAAGATAACGCCCAAGACCTCACCCGCGGTATTGACCAAGGGGCCGCCAGAGTTGCCCTGTTGGATATTGCCGCGCACCGTATAGGAATCGCGCTCTACCCTGCCTTGGGAGTAGATATCTGGCCCGGCGATGGTGATGCGATCGCGCACGCGTGCCATTTCCGCATTAAAGGGGCCGGAGTGTGGGAAGCCCATGACCATGGCATCGTCGCCGGTCTGGGCCGGCTGCTGCGCCCACGGCAGGGGTTGGATGCCCAAATCCGGCGCGTGCAAGACGGCGATGTCGACCTCTGGGTTGTAGTAGACCACCGTGGCGTCTTTCAGCCCCAGCTTCGTATCCAACCTCACCGTTTGGGTGCCGGCCACCACGTGGGCATTGGTGACCACATAGTCATTGTCCACCACAAAACCGGAACCCATGAGGCGGCGGGAGCACTCTTCGGCATCGCCAAGCACGTGAATGATGGACGGGCGGATGCTGCGCACCAGCTCCGGATCCTGCACGTCTGGGGCGGGGTCCTCAACGTCCTTGCCGCTGATGGAATTTTCCCACGGCGAGACCAAGGGCGGAAGCCCCGATTCATTGAGCAACGCCGCCACGCCATTGGGAAGGGAAGCCAGGCGCGTCGGGGCGGCCGCGTTGAGGTTGCTCAGGATGCGGGAATCGCGCAGCCCCTGCCCCGCGGATCCGCCCAAATTGGTGGCCACGGGAATGGAAATCATCCAGATGACGATGAGCGCGATGAAGGACTGAAAGACCGCGCCGAATAGCGAATCTTTCCGCTGGGTGGTGCGCGCCTTCATGCGATCGCGCATGCTGGTGCCCAAGGAGGAACCAATGATCTGCCCAATACCCACCAGCAAAACTAGGATGCCCACGAGCAGGAGCAGGCGCAGCGAAGGCTCCTCCACTGTGCGCAATACGCTGGGTGCTACGGCGATGCCCACCACGAGGCCCGCGCCCACGCCAATGGCGGAGAGCACCGCGGCGAGCGCGCCATTGCGCCAACCACTTAGCAATGCTGCTAATACGGCAAGCACGATCAGGCCGTCAACAACGAGCGCAGCAGTCATGGCTTTGGTTCTTTCTCGATCGAAATCTCGTGCGTCCTCCGGCACCTTAAGCGCGCGGGCAATTAGGACATCTTCTCATTATTGCGGGACTTTTTGAGGGTGTCACGCAGGTCTATGACCGAATTGTTATCCCACGGTACGCTCCACCCAGAATGCTCCAATAATGCTGACAGAACTCCGGCAGTAAAGCCCCAAATCACGTAGTCATTGGCATAAAACGCCGGGCCTTGCCACTGCTTAAATCCCACCAGCAGGCGGTTGCGGGGGTCAATGAGCTCCCCGAGCGGGACGAAGAACACATCATCGGTCTCCGCCGGGCTAGCGGGATAGACTTCGCCCGGCTGGTTCCAATGGGCCAGGATGGGGCTTACCGGATTCCCCGTGGCGCGAATGTGCAGCTGTTCCCACTGCTCTAAGGGCGTGACCGTGTGGCGCTGCAGATCGGTTTCCTCCCACGCCTCCCGCAGGGCGGTATCTACCAGCGAGGTATCGCCCGGATCCCGCCGGCCGCCAGGAAAGGCAATCTGACCGGAATGCGAGCGCAGGGACGGCGAGCGGTGCGTAAGCAAAATTTCGCCATCCTCCACACTGTTCCCGCTAAGCAGCATCAGCACCGCGGCTTCCCGCTTGGTTGGCACCTCTTCCTCTGAGCCATTGAGCTGCGATGCTTGCCGCTGCCCAATAAGTTCCTGCACCTGACTCGGATCGACGCCCAGCGCGGGTTTTATCCACTCGGGTGCGTACTCGGGCCATAATTCACTCATCCGGCGAGCGCCTCCTCAACCGTTTTTTCGATTTCGGCCGCCGAGGTAAACGGCTGGGCTGCCTGCTTAACCACTTCCCCATCGCGGAGAATCACGGTCACGGGAACCACGCCCGGCAGGCCCAGCGTGCCCGCGAAGCTATTATCCGGATCCTGGAAGCTCGGCAGGTCTACCCCCACGTCATTGAGGAACGCGGCCCCGTTGGCGGCGTTTTTATCCGCGTGCACCCCAACGACCTTCCAGTCAGGGTGGGACTTTGCCACCTCGTCCAGGTGGGGCAATTCCGCGCGGCACGGCTCGCACCACCACGCCCACACATTGGCGATGGTAATGCCTTCATCCGCCTTGTCCCCTTCGCGTGCATCATCGCCGCCCAAGCATTCCAGATCCACTCCGGCGATGGGCCCTGCGGGGCAATCTGGGCGTTCGGCCACGTCCTGGTCACCCGCCGAGCCCGATTCCGATCCCGCGCCAGGGGCCTGCGCCGAATCGCCCGTGCTGTTGTCATCCCCACGCAGCTGCATGACCCCCACCACCACGAGGGCTGCGATGACAATGGCCGCAATGACGGTGCCGAAGACGTATTTTTTCATACCGCTAGCTTAATGCAGCCGGGCACAGATCCCGCACCACACAATTCCCACACTCCGGGTTCCGGGCATGGCAGATCCGCCGGCCGTGAAAAATGACGCGGTGGGAAAACATCGTCCACTGTTCCTCTGCAATGAGCTTGGCGATGTCCCTTTCTATCTTCACCGGCGTCTTCTCCCCCGTCAGCTCCAGGCGCTGCATCAGGCGGCTAAAGTGTGTATCCACGGTAAGGCCCGGTACCCCGAAGGCATCGCCCAGCACCACCAGCGCCGTCTTGCGGCCCACCCCAGGCAGGGAGGTCAGTTCCTTTACGGTCTGTGGCACCTCGCCATCGAACTCAGAAACTAGGCGCTCGCCGATACCCATGAGATGCCCCGCCTTCGCCCGCTGAAACCCCAGCGGCCGCAGGATCGCCTCCAGATCCTCCCGGCTGGCTGCCGCAAAATCGGCCGCGGTGGGATAGGCGCGAAACAGCTCAGGGGTTACCGAGTTCACGCGCGCATCCGTGCACTGCGCGGAAAGCACCGTGGCCACCAAAAGCTGGAGGGGAGAATCGAAATCGAGCTCGCACCGCGCATCGGGGTGTTCGCTTGCCAATCGCTCGTTAATGATGGGCGCTCTCTTACTCGGGGCCGCGGTGGCCGACAGTGATGAACTCATGCCGCCAAGCTTAGTAGGATAGGAATACATGATTTCACTTGTTATTTTTGTACCGCTTGGCATCGCCCTTTTCGCCCTCCTCATGGAAAAATTGGAAGCAGTTGTCTTCGCCGATTAGCCGGAAACCCGCTGGCTGTAACGCTAGGGGCGTAAGTGAACCCATTTCTGTCGTGTGACCATTATGGGGACAGTGCCCAAAAGTGACTAACTGCACTGTAAAATGGGGTACGCTAAAAATTGACCCCGCTTGTTCCGCATTAGCGTGCCTCCCTGGAGCCCGCAAAAGGATGTGGCCCAAGCACTTTAGTGACTTTTCGCAGTCGACATCCAAGGAGTAAAACGTGGAAGGCGTACAGGACACCCTCTCCCGCGCCGGAATCTTCCAAGGCGTTGATCCCGTAGCAGTGCAGAATCTTCTCGAGCAGATGGAGACAGTGCGCTTCCCGCGCGGTACCACCATCTTCGATGAAGGCGAGCCCGGTGACCGTTTGTATATCATCACCTCCGGCAAGATTAAGCTGGCCCGCCACGCCCCGGATGGACGCGAAAACCTCCTGACCGTGATGGGCCCCTCCGATATGTTCGGTGAGCTCTCCATCTTCGATCCGGGCCCTCGCACCTCGTCTGCCGTCTGCGTGACCGAGGTCCAAGCCGCCACCATGAACTCCGAGCTGCTGGATAAGTGGGTCAGCGATCACCCCGCCATCGCCCAGCAGCTGCTGCGCGTGCTGGCCCGCCGCCTGCGCCGCACCAACGCCAACCTGGCGGACCTCATCTTCACCGACGTGCCTGGCCGCGTTGCCAAGACCCTGCTGCAGCTGGCTAACCGCTTCGGTGTCCAGGAAGGCAGCGCGCTGCGCGTCAACCACGATCTCACCCAGGAAGAGATTGCCCAGTTGGTGGGCGCTTCCCGCGAGACCGTCAACAAGGCCCTAGCCACCTTCGCCCACCGCGGCTGGATTCGCCTCGAGGGCAAGTCCGTGCTCATCGTCGATACCGAGCACCTCGCCCGCCGCGCGCGCTAAAGCCAAACAATTCCCTCCGTCCCCCGTGCATAAGCACTAGGGGTGGAGGGAATAAACGTTTTAAGCCGGCTGCCTGCCGCGCAGCGCGTTAGTTATCCGTACCGTCGAGGTACTTCAACGCGGTGCGCGTGGACTGCTCTGCGGCATGGCGCAGCACCGGATCCACATCGTCATACATTTCATTGACCAAGGTGGTCAGATCCACGTCATCGCCCAGCCGGGAGCGAATTTCCCGGATCTGGTCTAGGCGGTAGTGGCGGCGGTCAATGTACTTGCGCGCCACCTGCGAGGTATCTTCCAAATCCGGCCCGTGGCCTGGGAAGAGCGGAACATCCTTGCCGCGAGATTCCAGCACATCCAGGGTATGCAGGTAATCGGCCAAATCACCGTCCGTTTCTGAAAGCAAAACGGTGTGGCGCCCCGCGATGGTATCGCCGGTGATAATGCCTTCTAGCCGGGAATTTTCTACCTCACCGCTCCACACGAAGAAGGACGTGGAGTCCGCGGTGTGGCCCGGCGTGTGCAGGACCTCCAATTGCGGGGTGATGCCTTCCAAAGTCAGAATTTCACCATTCTGCAATGCCTCCGCGCCATTGCAATAGCTGGGATCGAAGGCGCGGATGGGCGCGCCGGTCATCTGCCGAAGCCGTTGCGCGCCCGAAGCGTGGTCATCGTGGCGGTGGGTAAGCAGAATTAAAGCCACCTCACCGGCATGGCGATGCACAACGTTGAGATGGCCTTCATCTTCCGGCCCCGGGTCTACGACGATCGACCGAGAGTCTTCAGCGGCACTGATAATCCAGGTATTCGTGCCCTCGAGGGCGGTATAGCTGGGATTATCACAAAGAACTACGCCAACGGATTGGCTTACGGGACGCAATTGACTGTATGCGGGGTGCTCCATGCCTACCAGCCTAACCGATCACTCAGCGATCTCTACGATCAATTCGATCTCCACCGGGGCATTCTTTGGCAAGGCAGCTACGCCGACTGCAGAACGCGCGTGCGTGCCAGCCTCGCCGAATACCTCCCCGATGAAATCCGATGCCCCGTTAACCACCGCGGGCTGGTCCTCGTAGCCAGGGTCCGAGGCCACAAAGCCAACGATCTTGATCACGCGGGAGATATTATCCAGTCCGATCTCCGCATCAACGGCCGCCAAGGCGTTGAGCACGGCGGTGCGGGCCTGGTCCTGGGCCTGCTCCGTGGTGACTTCAGCACCAACCTTGCCGGTCACCGGCAGGGAGCCTTCCACTAAGGGAAGCTGGCCAGAGGTCCATACCTGGTTGCCCACGCGCAGTGCGGGCACATAGGAAGCCAGCGGCTTAGCGACGCCCGGCAGCTCCACCCCTAGCTCTTTCAAGCGAGCGGAAAAGCTCATTTACTCTGCCACCTCGCGCTTGAAGTAGGCCACCACGTTCTCCGGGTTTGGGCCAGGGGTGATGGAGACCAATTCCCATCCGTCTTCGCCCCAAGAGTCAAGAATCTGCTTGGTGGCGTGGGTCAGTACTGGTGCGGTTGCGTATTCCCATTTAGTCATGGGGTTCATTCTAGCGATTTAATACGACTTATGCCGCCCCTATTTCGCAGCGCTGTCGCCGCTGCAAGGACAGTCACACCCCTGACCGCCTTAAATGCCGACGAGTTCGCCACCCTTAGCCAGGTAATTGGCCCAGTCCGTGATGTGGGGGTTCTTGCGCAGGAGCGCGCGGCGCTGGCGCTCGGTCAACCCGCCCCACACACCAAATTCCACGCGGTTATCAAGGGCGTCTGCACGGCATTCCGTTAATACGGGGCAGTGGCGGCAAATGACGGCGGCTTTGCGCTGTTCAGCGCCGCGCACGAATAATGCGTCTGGGTCCTCATTGCGGCACTTTGCTTGAGTGACCCACTCACCACGCTCGGGATTTCGGGCTGTATTGGACATCCCCGCAGTCTTCACTCGAACGGTCATGGGTGAGTGTTCTCCTTCCCAGACGGAATACTATGTACCGAGGCCTGAGTCTATTCACTAGAACGCGAGATTGTCTACGAGGTCACACTTTAGGGGGTGCAGGTCACCTTCCCCATTGCTAGGCAGACCACGTAGGGTATTGGGCGTGACTGTCTTCAAATCTTTGTCCAAGATAGCCCTGTCCACGGTCTTGGTAGCCGCGCTCATCGCGCTCGCGCTCGCCCCCTTTGCGGGCATTTCCGGCGTGGCGATCGCCCGCACCAACCAGACCATGCAATCAGACCTGCAAGACCTAACAGCGGGCAATATCCCTGGTGTTACCACGGTGCAGGATGCCTCGGGCAAAGATATGGCCTATGTCTATAGCCAACGCCGCCACCCCGTAGATGGTGACGAGATTTCGGATGCGATGAAAAACGCCATCGTCTCCATTGAAGACGAGCGCTTTTACGAGCACGGCGGCGTTGATCTCCAAGGCAATTTCCGCGCTCTGTGGACCAACCTGACCTCCGGCGGGGTATCTCAGGGCGCATCCACCATTGACCAGCAATACGTCAAGAACTACCTCCTGCTCGTCTCCGCACAAAACGATGAAGAACGGGCTGCTGCGACAGAGCAGTCCGCCACCCGCAAGCTGCGCGAAATGCGCATGGCAACGCAGATGAATGAGGAGTTGGATAAGCAGGAAATCCTCACCAATTACCTCAATCTGGTCTCCTTTGGTAACCATGCCTACGGTGTGGAAGCCGCCGCGCGGACCTACTTTGATAGCCACGCCGCGGACCTCACGGTGCCGCAGGCGGCGATGCTGGCGGGTATGGTGCAGTCTTCAGAGCGCCTCAACCCTTATACCAATGAGGAAGAGGTGCTTGACCGCCGCAACGTCGTGCTCCAATCCATGGTGGATAACGGCTATCTGGAGCAGGCGGATGCGGATGAGTATAAGGGGGAAGAATTGGGCGTCGGCAAGCAGCCCAATACCCTGGCCAATGGCTGCATCGGCGCAGATGATCGCGGTTTTTTCTGCGATTATGTGCTGCAGTACCTCGAGGAAAAGGGCATAGACCAAGACCAGCTCGCCCACGGTGGATATACCGTAAAGACCACGCTGGACCCGCAGGTGCAGGATACGGCGCTATCTGCGGTGCAGTCGCGTACCAACCCGGATGCCCAGGGCGTCGCTGAGGTGATGGACGTTATCGAACCGGGCACGTCGGACCGCAAGGTCCTGGCCATGGTCTCGTCCCGTGCGTACGGGCTGGACCAGGACAATAATGAAACCCTGCTGCCGCAGACCAACTCCTTGGTGGGCAATGGCGCGGGCTCGGTTTTTAAGGCCTTTACCGCCGCGGCCGCCCTCGAATCTGGCTACGGCATTAAGAATACGGTGGATGTGCCCACCCGCTACGAGGCCGAAGGCCTTGGCCACGGCGGCGCCGATAACTGCCCCGCCAACCGCTACTGTGTGGAAAACGCGGGCAATTATAAGGCCACGATGACGCTGCAAGAGGCCTTGGCCCACTCGCCCAATACGCCATTTATCAAGCTCACCGAGCAGGTTGGCGTGGCACCCATCGTAGATATGGCGGTGCGCCTTGGCCTGCGCTCCTATGACGAAAAGGGCACCTTTGATAAGGACACCTCCATCGCGCAGCGCACGAAGGACGCCAATTCCGGTTCCTTTACCTTGGGCCCCAACCCGGTAAATCCGCTGGAGCTATCCAATGTCGGCGCAACGATTGCCTCCAATGGCCGGTGGTGCGAGCCCAACCCCATTGACAAGGTCCTGGATAAGGACGGCAATGAGGTCTACCTCAAGGAGACCCCGTGTGAGCAGGCGGTAGACCAGGATGTGGCCCACGCCCTGGCCAATGCGCTATCTGAAGATGCCAAGCAGGGCACCGCTAAGGATGCCGCCCAGGCCGCTGGCTTTAGCTCCCCCATCGCCGCCAAGACCGGTACCACCGAGTCCAACCAGTCCTCGGCATTTTTGGGATTCAACGACGGGCTCGCCGCCGCTCCTTATATTTATAACGACGGCACCGATACCCAGCCTCTGTGTACCTCCCCCGTGCGCCAGTGCACCGGTGCTGGCAACCTCTTTGGTGGCTTAGAGCCCGCGCAGACATTTTTCACCATGGCATCGCAGCTACCGCAGGCTACTCAGAGCGGTCTGCCCAATTACAATAAGAAATACGATGACGGCACCACCGGGGATAAGTTGCTCGATAGCTTGCGCGGCAAAAACGAGTCACAGGCCCGCAGCACCCTTGAAGCCAAGGGCTATGTGGTAAAAACCTCCCGCGTCGTCGGCGGGGATGTCCCCTACGGCCGAGTGGTCCGCGCGATTACCGGGAAGGATGGCAAGAAGGACGGCGCCGAGATTACCCTGCAGCTTTCCGATGGCACCTCTGCCACCCAATCCCCCTCCAGCGGCGTGGGCAGTGCGAATACGACCGGCGCACAAAATAACACCGGCAGCGCGAACACTACCGGTGTGAGCAACTGGGGAGGAAATAACGGCGGCGGATTAAACCTCAGCCCAGAGGACTTTGGAATCCGCCAAGAAGATATCGATAACTTCCGCAACGATATCCGCAATCTCCTCGGCCGCTAAAGATTAGTTAAGCTGGCCTTTTACCTCTGCGGAAAGGCGCTTGCCGTCGGCCTGGCCGGCGGCTTTTGCATTGGCCACTTTCATGACCGCACCCATCTGCTTCATGGTGGGTGCTTCACCGTTTTCCTTTTCTACCTCAGCAATTGCTTCTTCTACCAATGCCTTAAGCTCCGCATCATCGAGCTGGCGCGGCTGGTAGGCCTCGAAGAAGGGGACATCGACAAGCTCAGCCTCTGCCAATTCCGGGCGGCCATTTTCTTCATAGACCTCCGCAGACTCGCGGCGCTTTTTAATCTCGCGCGCGATGACCTTGAGGATGTCTTCATCCTCCAGCTCATGGCGGGAGCCAGTGGTTTCCTCGGCCTGGATTGCCGCGAGCAGCGCGCGAATGGCGCTGGTGCGCTGCTTTTCCTTGGCCTTCATCGACGTTTTCAGATCTGCTCGGATAGTATCTTTTAGCTCGCTCATGCCTTTCAATATACGTCCATTTAAGGCAGGTAGTGTAGAAGCTGTGAAACTTCAACGGATTCTTGGCGGCGTCGCCGCAGGCCTAAGTGTTGCTGCTTGGGGCTTTAGCGAGCTCACGAAATTCGAGCTCAAGGAATATACTCTTCCGCTCCTTCCCAAGGGCACCCTGCGCGGCGAAGAAGAGTTCCGCCTGCTGCACATTTCTGACCTGCACATGATCCCGGGGCAACAGACCAAGATCGATTGGGTCTCCGCCCTCGATGCACTGGAGCCAGACCTCGTGGTCAATACTGGCGATAACCTCTCCGATAAGCAGGCCGTGCCCGATACCCTGCGCGCGCTCGGCCCGCTGCTCGCCCGACCCGGCGTGTTCGTGTTTGGCACCAATGATTATTGGGCGCCGCGCCCGGTCAACCCCTTTAAGTACCTGCTGGGCAAAAAGCGCGAACCCTCCTACGTTGACCTGCCTTGGCGCGGCATGCGCGCGGCCTTCGTGGAGCACGGCTGGTACGACGGCAACCAAGCCCGCCACGAGTTCAAGGTGGGCAATGTCCGCCTCGCCGTGGCCGGTGTGGACGATCCGCACCACGACTTGGATGATTATTCCGAAATCGCCGGCCCGCCCCACGAGGATGCCGATCTATCGCTCGCCCTGCTCCACGCCCCCGAGCCGCGAGTGCTCGAAAAATTCGCCGCCGATGGCTACCAGCTTTCCCTTTCCGGTCATACCCACGGTGGGCAAATTTGCCTACCTGGGTCGCGCGCCATCGTGACCAACTGCGGCATCGATCGCCCGCGCGCACAGGGCCTGCATGATTTCGGCCCTATGAAGATGCACGTCTCCAATGGCTTGGGCACGTCCAAATTCGCCCCAGTGCGTTTATTCTGCCGCCCCTCGGCCACCCTGCTGAGCATCACTGAGGCGGACTAGACCTGCCGTTTTGTCGATCTCATTCACCATGCGTTAAAGTATCTCAGTACTGCTTTTAAGCAGTAGACCGGGATATGGCGCAGGTTGGTAGCGCGCTTCGTTCGGGACGAAGAGGTCGCAGGTTCAAATCCTGTTATCCCGACAATAGCCCGCAGGAAACTGCGGGCTTTTTCCATGTCTGCAGGGCCCTTGGATTCCAGGGCCCGCGACTTAGGCCAGCATTCCGGTAAAGAATGCGATGGCGACGAGGATGATGGAAAATACCCATGCGACGGGGAAGGCTATCTTCAAGTACTTGCCCATCTGACCGTCCGCCAGTCCCAGCGCCAGCCACAGCGCCGGCGAAAATGGGGAGACGAAGGTTCCCACCACGTTGCCAATAATGAGGGCGCTCGCAGCGCCCATCCCGCTGACGCCGAAGGACTCCACCGTGCCCTGCACGATGGGCAGTACCGAGAAGTAATACGCATCCGTGGAGGTCAACAGGTCTAGCGGAACCCCAAAGAATCCCACGATGAGGTGCAAATACGGTGCCACTCCTTCTGGGAGAACATTCACCAGGCTCAGCGCGATTTCTTCTAGCATCTTGGTCTCATTGAGCACGCCCAAAAACATCGCGGCCGCGATGATCACTCCGGCCATGGACAAGGCGTTGGGGGCGTGACGCCGCAAGGCATCGCCCTGCTCCATCGCGCCGTCGAAGTTCACCACCAAGGCAATGGTGGTAGCAATGAGGAACGCGGGCGCCGGCGGCAGCAGGCCCGAAAGCAGGGCGGCGAGCACAGCCAAAGCGATGACGATATTCGCGATGGTAACCCACCGGGATTTCCGGTACCTAAACCCGAGTTTCTGCTGTTCCTCGGCCTGCTTGGCGGAAAAATCATCCGCCAACGAATTCACGTCCACAGAGATGGTGCCCTTAATCTCGCCGCTTTCCTGTAGCTTGGCCAAGCGGCGGTTTTCGCGCCAGCCCAACAGGGTGGCAGTAGCAAAGATGAGGACCACTGCCACACCCTGAATGGGCAATAAGTGCAGCCAAATATCGTTCGGGTCTTGCTCAACCACCGCACCGGCACGCCCCAGTGGCCCGCCCCACGGGACCATATTCATCACCGAAGCGGCTAGGGCCACGATGGTAATTAGGACATAGCGCGACATGTGCAGCGCCCGGTACAGCGGCAGCAATGCGGGAATCGTAATAAGGAAGGTCGTGGAACCCGATCCATCGAGGTGTGCCACGATGCCGATGGCGGCCGTGCCTATGGTCACGGCCATGACATTGCCGCGGGTCGCCTTGATGAGGCTGCGGATCACCGGGGTAAAAAGCCCCACATCCTGCAAAATGCCGAAGAAAATGATGGCGAAGATGAACATCACCACGACGTTGATGACAGAACTTAAGCCTTCACCAAAGAAATCCGCGATATCTTCTACGCCGAAACCGGTTATCACAGCGCCGATGACAGGCACCAGGGTCATGGGGATGATGGGATTAACGCGGCCGCGGATGAGGATGCCCACCGTCACAAAGATGATGGCCAGTCCCATCAGGGTCAGCCCCAGGGAGGTCTGCATTGCGCTCCTTCAAAAGTCACTGGCGCCCGCCTGGCGCACGCCATTAGCCAATGGACGTATAGCTAATGTTAAACACTGCTGTGTGGTAGCGCACATTCCTGCCGTGAGCCGCACATATCCCCCTGGGCCGACCTGGATAAATAGCTTTGGGCAAAACGGGAAACGACGCGGCGCCCCTACAGCACCGCGTCGCCCCTATTCCCTATCACTCACAACGGCGCAAGCCGTTCGCCTACCCCCTAAGTAGACGGTGTGAGCACTAGCAAGAATAACACTCCTCGCATTCCAACCATAGCGATGGCAAATATTGCCAGCTTCATACAAGCTTTTGCCTATTTAAGTACACAATTTCATACTTTAGCGCCTGTTTTTGGGTTCTTCCTGGCAGGCACGATCCATTTCACTGCACTCAGACCTACAAGAGTGATAGCGCCCAATACGGCAAGGCCGGTCCACAGCACCACTGCCTCACCATCGTTGCCCGCCACGGTGACAGCCGCCGTTGTCCAGTTGAGCGGCAAAAGGTTAGCTACTACCTGCCACACCTTGTCCACCCCGGCGATGGCCGCGGATTTCCACAGCCACCCCACCAATGCGGTCTGCCCAATGCCAAAGATCGCGGCGAGGATGGATCCTACGGTCATGCCACACAGTTCGAGCAGGCCACGCACGATAAGAGCGGAGGACAGGGCACCCAAGAACAGCGCCCCTCCGGCGGCCACCGCGGCGATGGGGGTAAGGCCGATGGACAAGACGAAGAGCAGGATCTCCCCGATAGCCACCGCTGCCAGCGATCCGCCGAGAACCATCAGCCACGGGCGGAATCCCAATTTCCACGCCACTCCGGCCGCGGATCCAGCCAGCAGGACGAGCGCGGAAATGAGCATGGCGATGACCGGGCTCAGCTGGCGCGCATCTTCCTCCGCGGCCACGTGCGCGGGAGGCAGGGCGCGCTGCACCGCGCCCAGGTTCGATTGGTTTTGTTCCGCCATGCCGGTGAGCTTGCCGGCGCCATCGTCAAGCTGGCCCACCCCATCGAGAGCCTCATCCACACGGCTATTGAGCTCCGCTATGGACTGGTTGAGCTGTTGCGCACCTGCCACGGCCTGGTTGATGCCATCGTGGTAGGCATAACCGCTTACCGCCAGCTGATTGGAGAGATCGCGCGAGCCATCCTTCAGCTTCTTCAGCTCCCCAGTCAGGGATTCATCGAGGCGGAAGTTTTCCACCTGCTTGCGCAAATCCCCCAGCTGGGAACGAACTTGTTTCGCTTCCTTGGAATCATTTCCTTTCAGGTCGCGCACCGTACCGTCGATGGCTTCTAGGATTTGGCCTTGGACGGCTCCCAGGCCCACGACCTGGTCAACGGCCCCTCCGACGGTATTGGCCAGTTCCGTCGCCCCACCGCCGAGGGTATTGGTCCCTGACTGCAACTGGTTAAGCCCCGACACCAGCTCTTGCGAACCACCGGCGAGCTTTTCGACGCCCTCGCCTAATTCCCCAGCACCCTTATCCAGCTCACTGGTGCCCTTGTTTAACCGATCCGCGCCAGATTTCAGGATGCTAGCCTGCGCTTGGGCGTGGCTGGCGGCCTCGGCGGCTTCCTTAAGCTCTGGCGAGGTCGAATTCGCCTGCGGCGCGCCATAAGGCTGCGCGGCGCTCGACCACGCATGCGCCGGTTCCCACTGCGACCAGGCCGCCACTGCGGTACCAACGATAAGCGGTACGGCGAGCAATACGAGCAGTAAGAGTGTGCGCCACCGCGAGGAACTCGCGGACGCGGTGGGCGCGGTCGAGGCAAGGCGTTTGGTCATGCTAGTAACCTATCGCTGCAGGTCATTCCCTTTCTGCAGGCGCGCCGATCCCCACGCATTACAAAGAGAATCTACTATTAAGACATGTCTAATCCTCTAAAACTCTCTCACTCCCGCGCCTTGGCGTGCGTAGCCGCGTTTCCGCTGTGCATGGCATTGGTCTCCTGCACCGATGATGCCGATAACTCTGGCGATTCCAGTGAGCCCCAGTTTTCTGATGCCGTGGCGCAATCCAGCTCCAGCTCCAGCACTACAAGTTCCACGGAGCAAACGGCGACTACGACGGACTCGCCCACAACCTCCCCGGTAGAAACGGTAGAAACTACTGCACAGCCACCTGCACCACAGGAGACAACAGTCACTACCACTACCACGCAGGCCAAAGGTGATTGTTCCCCAAGTACCTTCTCGTCTCTAGAGCCCGATATGGGCAAAATTGTGGTGTCGGATTGCGACGGGGAATGGGCTCATTTTGGCAAAGACAGTACAGATTGGACCGCTTGGGCACGTTTTAGCGATGGCGCATGGACAACTATTGAACCCATCGGTGAAACAAATAGTGGTTTGACCGCACCGTGCTATGACGTAGACAAATGGATCAATCAGGGCGCGCCGAGCTTTGTTGCAGACAATATGCGCCGCTGCGATTAATCCCGCCTAACGCACAAGCCGCCTTCGACCAATTACTCCACCCAACTCACAGCAGCTCACTGTGGGGTGAGGACGCAGGGATGGTCGAAGGCGGCTTTGCTTTACGCCTCTAAGAAGCAGTACACCGCAGTAGTGGGCTACTTCTTTTCAGCGAAGACCTCGCGCACGCGCTGACCCAAGTCCGGGTGGACGTTGGTCCAGTACTGGTACACGCGCTCTTCGGTTTCTTCGGACACGCCGGCCATCGCGTTGGTGATATTGGTGACCAAGCGCTCCTTGGCGGCATCGTCATAGACGTTTTCGTACAGGTCGCGTGCTTGGACGAAGTCATCGTCTTCCGCGTGGCGCACGTATGGCGCGCGGACCAAGTCCTGACCGTGGGGGTCTGGGTTCACGTAGAGGTCCGCCGCGGTGGTGGTCTCGAGGTCCTCGCGGTTGTTGACGGAGGCATCGTCAAGCACACCCGCGCCCTTCGCATGGCGGTTGGGCGAGTACACCGGATCCTCTGGAGCATTGTAGAAATACTGCATGGGACCCTCGTGCTCGTAGGTATTGACCTTCTCCGCATTGCGCGGCTGGTTGACCGGCAGCTGCTTGTAGTTCGGCCCGATGCGGTAGCGCTGCTGGTCAGCATAGGCAAAGACGCGAGCCTGCAGCATCTTATCCGGGGACAGGCCAACGCCCGGCACAATATTGGAGGGATCCAGCGCAACCTGCTCGATCTGGGCGAAGAAGTTGCGCGGGTTGCGGTTGAGCTCAAAATAGCCCACATCGTGCAGCGGGTAGTCCTTCTTGGACCAGACCTTGGTCAGATCGAAGGGGTTGAAGCGGTAGTCCTCTGCCTCCGCAAGCGGCATGATCTGCACCTTGACGTCCCAGATGGGGTAGTTGCCCTCTTCGATGGCATTGTAGAGGTCCGCGCGGTGGCTATCCGGGTTCTTACCGGCTTCCACGGTGGCCTCTTCATCGGTGAAGTTCTCTACGCCCTGGCGGGAGATGAAGTGGTACTTCACCCAGAAGGCCTCGCCATCTTCGTTGACCCACTGGAAGGTGTGGGAACCGTAGCCGTTTTGGTGACGGGTGGTCTTCGGGGTGCCGCGGTCACCCATCAGGTAGGTCACCTGGTGGGCGGATTCAGGGTTGCGGGTCCAGAAATCCCACTGCATATCGGCATCGCGCAGGCCGTTGGAGCCCAGGCGCTTTTGGGAGTGGATGAAGTCTGGAAACTTCATGCCATCGCGCAGGAAGAATACCGGGGTGTTATTGCCCACGATGTCGAAGTTGCCGTCTTCGGTGTAGAAGCGCAGGGCAAAGCCGTGCACGTCGCGCCAGGTATCCGGGGATCCCTGCTCGCCGGCGACGGTGGAAAAGCGGCCCATCATCGGGGTGACGGTGCCCTTCTGGAAGACCTTGGCCTTGGTGTAGGCGGACACGTCTTCGGTGATGTGCAGCTCACCGTAGGCGCCGTGGCCCTTGGCGTGCGGGGTACGCTCGGGCACGCGCTCGCGGTTGAAGTGGGCGAGCTTTTCAATGAGGTGAATATCGTTGAGCGCAACCGGGCCCTGGGGGCCGGCGGTCACGGATGTGTTCTCGGACGGCACGGGCTGGCCGGACGGGCGGGTCGTGGTGCCCTTACCTGCGGGACGCTGTCCCTTGTTCAGGATGTCATCAGCAGTGGAATCAGTCATGGTATGTCTTTGCCTCCTGGCAATCAGTCGATAATTTGGGGTCAATTATCAATCACGGACAACCCATAGCTTACTACGTATAACGGCACTGCGCTACCTTTTTCCGCACATATGCCGCTTGCCGATGCCCCAGTCACCGCAACCTTGGATAAGAAATGCAGGAGCTACTGGTAGATTCATTCAGGTGACACACCACTCCGCAGCAGACGACGCCCGCGTCACCGAGCTCGCCCTCCGGGCTGGGCGCGGCGACCGAGCAGCGCTTACGGAGTTCATCAAGGCCACGCAGGATGACGTATGGCGCCTGCTCGCCCACCTGGGCGGCCCCGAAATCGCCGACGATCTCACCCAAGAGACCTACCTGCGCGTCATCGGCGCCTTGCCGCGCTTTGCCGCCCGCTCTTCCGCGCGCACCTGGCTGCTCTCGCTGGCCCGGCGCGTGTGGGTGGATAATATCCGCCACGATATGGCCCGGCCCCGCAAGTCCGCCACGCAATACGAGGACGCCATGAGCTCCGCCGCGGAAAACTCCGGTTCCTGGAGCGATTGGATTGATGCCCGTGCGCTTATCGATGCCCTGCCCGCCGACCGCCGCGAAGCCCTCATCCTCACCCAGGTGCTGGGCTATACCTATGAGGAAGCAGCCAAGGTCGCCGGGGTACGTGTTGGCACCATCCGCTCCCGCGTGGCGCGCGCCCGCAAGGACCTCATTGAGGGCGCAAATTAATACCCCCGAATGTTCGAGCGCCTAGACGCATACTTTCGCCACAATACTTATCAACGTGCAGGTACTTGGGGCAGCGCAGCGGGCGCATGCGGACCCTGGGCGGGGTAGAAAAATACTAAAGTGACGCGATTTCAGCTGTGAAGTCACGGGTGAAATGTGATTCTATTAGATACACACACGTGATAAATCGACCGTCGATCCGGGCCCGCGCGTTCCCAAAGCCGGGCCCGGCGAGTGTGAGTAAGAGAGTTTCTCCCCTCATGATTAAACGCGCAATCGGAATCTCCATGGCGTTTATTGGCATCGTTGTGGGCGCAGGCTTTGCTTCGGGCCAAGAAGCCATGCAGTACTTCGTAGCTTTCGGCGAGTGGGGCCTGTGGGGCATCGCCCTCGCCGCCGGCCTCATGATGGTCACCGGCGTGTCCATCCTGCAGCTGGGCTCCTATTTCCAAGCCGTGGAGCACACCGCTGTCTATAACAAGATCGCTTCACCAGTCACCGCCAAGATCTTGGACTGGTCCACGCTTATTACGCTGTTTTCCATCGGTTTCGTCATGTTCGCCGGTGGTGGCTCCAATATCAACCAGCAATTCCCCAGCATCCCCGTGTGGGTCGGCGGCACCGTCATGCTGATCCTCGTGCTGCTGGTGGGTCTTATGGACGTGGACCGCGTTACCCGCGTCATCGGTACCATCACCCCGTTCATCATCGTCTTCGTGGCGTTGGCCACCGGCTACACCATCCTCACGGCCGATGTGGACTTCGCGTCCCTGAATACCTGGGCCATCGATAACGTCAATACCTCGCTGCCTAACTGGTGGCTTTCTGCCCTGAACTACACCGGCCTGAACGTCATGACGGCCGTGTCCATGTCCATCGTCATCGGCGGTAACTTCCTGGATAACCGCGCCGTGGGCATCGGCGGCCTCATCGGTGGTTTCCTTTACCTCATCTTGCTTGCCCTGCTCGTCTTCGCCCTCTTCTTCGAGGCCAAGGACGTCAACGGCGAGGACATGCCGGTGTTGAAGCTGATTACCGGCATCCACCCAGTTCTCGGCATCTTGATGACCTTCGTCATCTACGGCATGGTCTTTAACACGGCCATCGGTATGTTCTACGCCCTGGGCAAGCGCCTGACCCGCAATAATCCACAGCGCTTCTACCCCGTCTATGCAGCATCCTGCATCATCGGCTTCATCCTGTCCTTCATCGGCTTCCAGTCCCTGGTCAGCAACGTCTACCCCATCCTGGGTTACCTCGGCCTGCTGATGATTGTCGTGATGGTTTATAACCGCATTAAAAACCGCGGCATGCTTGCCGATGAATCCGATCGCCGCATGCGCGCCCACGATCTCGTCGCCCGCAAGCTGGACCCGCGCGAGCGCTTTACCAAGAAGAACGAGCGCGAGCTGCGCATGCTAGCCGCGGCCTCTAATATGCACACGCAAGAATTCATCGATCACCTCGCCGAGGATATCCACGAGGAGCTCGAAGAGGACGATGAACTCGACTACGACCGTTCAGAGCCCGCGCCTTCCGTCACCTACGTCCAGCACACGAAGCCGGAAGTACCTTCCGTTGATAGTGACTTGGACTTTGGCAAGAAAGACGAAGACTAAGGTTTAAGCGCCACTAAACGCAATTCGGCTCCTCGCTTCCCATTACAGGAAGGAGGAGCCGAATTTTTATGCGCCGGGCAAAGCTTTGCGGCTATACCAACAGTTCTGCGATCTGAATGGTATTAAGCGCAGCGCCCTTGCGCAGGTTATCGCCGGAGACGACGAGCACGAGGCCCTTATTGTCATCTACCGTCTGGTCCTGGCGGATGCGCCCGACCAAGGAATCGTCCTTGCCGGCGGCGGCGAGGGGGGTGGGGACATCGGCAAGCGTCACGCCTGGGGCATCGCTTAGAAGCTCGGTGGCCTGCTCGGGGGTGATGGGCTTGTCGAACTCCGCGTGGATGGTCAGGGTGTGGCCGGTGAAGACGGGAATGCGCACGCAGGTGCCGGCGACCTTGAGGTCCGACATGCCGAGAATCTTGCGGGATTCATTGCGCAGCTTCTGCTCTTCGTTGGTCTCATTGCTGCCATCATCGACGAGGTTGCCGGCAAAGGGCAGTGCGTTATAGGCGATGGGCGCAACGAAGGGACCCAGGTCCTCATCATCGAGCGCAGAACCATCGTGGACCAGATCCACGTTGTGATCACCCACGCTGTAAACCTGCGCGGCCAGCGTCTGTACGCCCGCCAGGCCGGATCCGGATACCGCCTGGTAGGACGATACGTGCAGCTTGTTAAGCCCGGCGGCATCGTGCAGGACCTTGAGCACCGGCATGGCGGCCATGGTAGTGCAGTTCGGGTTGGCGATGATGCCCTTCGGCGGGTTCTTCGCCTCCTCGGGGTTTACCTCCGATACCACGAGCGGGACCTCCGGGTCCTTGCGGTAGGCCGAAGAATTATCCACCACGGTAGCGCCCGCGGCGGCAAAGACCGGGGCCCACTTCTCAGAGGTGGACCCGCCCGCGGAAAATACCGCGATATCGACATCGGCCACGGATTCTTCGGTGACCTCGGCCAAGTCCTCTACTTCGATCTGCTCGCCGCGGAATTCCAGCTCGGTTCCGGCGGAGCGGGCGGAGGCGAAAAAGCGCACCTTATCCGCCGGGAAATTGCGTTCTTCCAAAATGGAGCGCATCACACGGCCGACCTGGCCGGTAGCGCCGACGACTGCAACGGTAGTCATTGTCTTCCTTTTTTATTGCTCTGTAGTGCTCTGATTTAGCGTCCGGTTCCAGCATAGACGGTGGCTTCTTCCTCGCCGCCGAGCTGGAATTTATCGTGCAGGGCGCGCGCCGCCTTCTCTAGGTCTGCCTCGCGCGTCAGCATGGAGATGCGGATTTCGGAGGTGGAAATAAGCTCCATGTTCACTCCCACATCGCGCAGGGCCTCGGTAAAGTCCGCCGTCACGCCGGGGTGGGACTTCATGCCGGCGCCGACGAGGGAGACCTTGCCCACCTGGTCATCGTAAAGCACATTGGACCAGCCGCCCTCAGACTGCAGCTTGCTCAATAGCTCCATCGCGCGGGGGCCATCGGCGCGCGGGCAGGTGAAGGTGATGTCGGTGGTGCCGTCCTCCAAGGAGGAGACGTTTTGCAGCACCATGTCAATATTGATCTCCGCATCGGCGATGACGCGGAATAGCTTCGCGGCCTCGCCCGGGCGATCTGGGATGCCCAGCACGGTTACCTTCGCCTCGGATTTATCAGTTGCTACACCAGTAAGTACTGCTTCTTCCACGGGGATATCCTCCATCGAGCCGGTCACCAACGTGCCGGGGTCATTTGAATAAGACGAGCGAACTCGCAACGGAACATTGAAAGCGCGGGCGTATTCCACGCTGCGCAGGACCAGAATCTTGGACCCTACGGCGGCCATTTCCAGCATCTCTTCAAAAGAGAGCTTTTCTAGCTTTTGCGCATCCGGAACGATGCGCGGATCGGCGGTATAGACGCCATCGACATCGGAGTAAATCTCGCACACATCCGCCTTCAGCGCCGCAGCCAGGGCGACCGCGGTGGTATCGGACCCGCCGCGACCCAGGGTGGTCACATCGCGCGAGTCCTTATTCACGCCCTGGAATCCGGCGACGATGCAGATCTGTCCATCCTCTAGGGCCTCGGTCAGGCGGCCGGGGGTTACGTCAACGATGCGCGCATTGCCGTGGCGCTCGGTGGTGAGCACGCCCGCCTGGGAGCCGGTAAAGGATTGGGCCTTCGCGCCCAGGGACTCCACCGCCATGGCCACTAGCGCATTGGAGATGCGCTCGCCGGCGGTAAGGAGCATATCCATTTCGCGCTGCGGGGGAACGGGATTGACTTGCGCTGCAAGGTCGAGAAGCTCATCGGTGGTATCCCCCATTGCGGAGCACACCACGACGACATCATTGCCCTGCTTTTTAGTGGCCACAATCCGCTCCGCTACCGCGCGGATGCGATCTGCGGATTCGAGGGAGGAGCCGCCGTATTTTTGAACGATCAGGGCCACGGTGTGGTTGCCACCTTTCGTTTTAAAAGGCACTCCTGAGCGCAGGCACGCCACAGAAATACCTGTCGGACACTAGTCAAATTCCTATGCTACCCCGCAAGGCGCTACACCTCATCATAATTCCGAAACAATACTTTTATTTTATTCACACCCACCCCCGTGCGCACGAGGCGGCGGGGCGGGGGCGGCATCGCTAAGCAAAATGCATCTCCGGGACTTTTTTACTAGCGTTGAGCGGGTGTTAAGCAGCTTCCTGGCCGTATTCTTCGCGCTCGCCTCCGCGCTTACGGTTGCTTGGGGCACGGTGGTTCGCCACCGCATTGCCCTTGAAGCAGACGATTCAGTCATGCGCTCCGCCATGACCAACCCACTGTGGTGGGTCGGCACCGGCGCGGCCATACTCGCCTACGGCCTCCAAGTCGTCGCCCTGGGCTTTGGTACCTTGCTGGTGGTCCAGCCCATTTTGGTGCTCTCGCTCATGTTTACCCTGCCGCTTTCGGCCTGGTACGCCAAGCGCCCCATGCCCGTGCACGAAACGTTCTGGTCCATTGCACTCACGATTGCGGTCGGCGTGATGGTGGTCTACGGCCGCCCCGTCGCCGGCAATCCCCGGCCCGAATGGAGCCAGTGGTGGCCCGCGCTACTATTGGGCCTGGCCACCCTGGTCGCGTTGGGCGTGGCCGGCCATAAATTCCGCGAGCAGCGCCCGCTCGCCCTGGGCACCGCCTGCGGCGTCATCTATGGCTTCGTCGCCCTGCTATCGAAGGCCGTGGTCGATATCTTCACCCACGAGGGCCTGAGCGTCCTGGTGGGCAGCTGGCAGTTCTACGGCCTCATCGGCCTCGCCCTGACCGGCACCGTGGTGCAGCAGTACTCCTTCAACGCCGGCCCGCTGGCGCAGTCGTTGCCGGCCATGACCATCTTCGAGCCCATCGTCGCCTTCGGCTTGGGCTATATGGTCTTGGGCGAAAAATTCCTCATCGATTCCACCGCCGGCTGGCTCGTCATGATGGCCGCGCTCGGCGTCATGATCGCCGCGACCATCATTTTGTCGCGCAATCCTGTCAGCCAGCGCAGTTAGATGGCCCACTCGAATACGGTCAGCATATAGGCCGAAAACCAGGCCCCGAAGAGCACCCAGGCACTCACGCTTGCCGATGCCCCCTTCTTGCCCACCCACGGCAGCAAGACCACCGCTGCGGGCAGTAAGAGGCGGGGGCGGGAGTGCATGATGCCATCGGAAAGCAGCACATTGGCCATCAGCACCGCGGCAAACAGCCAGGCAGGAAGCGGCAGGCGCCCCCAGGCCAGCAGCAGGCAGATGGGAGCGGCGATGATGACTGCGGCGCTGAGCAGATACCCACCATTCGTGGCGCTAGACAGCGTCTCCGCCACCCAGGACACCGTCGCCCGGCCGCCGTCGAAACCGGAATTCCAGTGCTTTTCCTGCAGGCCGAAGTACCCGCCGGCGCCGGATAAATGGCGATTGGCCCACCAGATATAGCCGGCTAAGGGCAGCGCCGATACCGCCACGCTCAGCCAGGCCCACCAGGTGCGCCGCGCCTTGAAGAGCACCATGAGCGCGAAGACCACGATGAGATCCACCGCGGTGAGGCGGACGAAGGAGGCAAGGAAAATGAGCACCCCAGCCGCGATCCAGCGCTTATCATGCAACATCACCACGGCCCAGATCGCGAGCGCGCCGAAGAGCGCCTCCGTATAGGGCATGACAAAAACGATGCTCATAGGCGCGCTGGTGACCACCGTCGCGCCGAGCACCTGGCCGCGCGTGCCCAGCCCCATCTGCCTAGCCAGCGCCATAACGCCCGCCGCCAAGGCGATGGTGAAAAAGAGGTTGAGGACCATTGCCGTGCCCGCAATATCCGCGCCCAGCAAGTTACTGACCGCCCGCACCGCCAGTGGGAAGCCGGGAAAGAACGCGAGGGCGGTTTCCCCGCCATAGCCCGCGCGGGCGATGTCGACATAGTAGTGGGCGTCCCATTTATTCAGCAGCCCCCAGAGGGAATCGCCCTGCGCCGCGGCCAGCGCCGCGAGCACGCTGAGGCGAATCGCCGTTCCCGCAACCGCCACCAGTGCAGCATAAAACCAGCAGCGCAGCGCGGGCGCGGCTGCGGGGCGGCGGGTGGTAGGAACAGTAGGCACATCAGCATGGTACGCCACGCGCCCGGGTGTCCCGCTGAATGAAATATGTTGCCACACCGTGAGATCCTCTGTAGTGTGACCGGTATGACATTGCGGAACGACCTACTCCTTATCTGCCGCGGCGGGATTTCGGCCTGAACCTACGGCCAGCGCCCCGTCGCGGAGTCTGGCAATCCTTAGCCCAGCTGGCCGTCGCACTTCCCGACACCAAACATATTAAGGACACCGCACCCCATGTCTCCCAACGATTCCTTCATTAGCGCACCCCGCGAAATCACCACCCCTGCAGGCCCTCCCCGCGAGGGACAGCCCGCTTGGAATAAACAGCGCGGCTCCTCCATGCCCTTCGACCGCTACCAGCCCTTCGCAGTAGAGGTCGAGGACATCGACCTGCCGGACCGCACCTGGCCGGGCAAGAAGATCACCCACGCCCCGCAGTGGTGCGCCGTAGACCTGCGCGATGGCAACCAGGCGCTGATCGACCCCATGAGCCCCGAGCGCAAGCACCGCATGTTCGACCTGCTGGTGCAGATGGGCTACAAGGAAATCGAGGTGGGCTTCCCTTCCGCCTCCCAGACGGACTTCAACTTCGTCCGCGAAATCATCGAGGGTGATAAGATTCCAGAAGACGTCACCATCCAGGTCCTCGTCCAGGCCCGCGAGCACCTGATCCGCCGCACCTTCGAGGCCTGCGCCGGCGCAAAAAACGTCATCGTGCACTTTTATAACTCCACCTCGAAGCTGCAGCGCCGCGTGGTCTTCCGCAAGGACAAACCGGCCATCAAGAAGCTGGCTACCGATGCCGCCGAGCTCATCAAATCCATTGCCGCCGACTACCCCGATACCAACTGGCGCTGGGAATACTCCCCCGAGTCCTTCACCGGCACCGAGCTGGATTTCGCCCGCGAGGTCTGCGATGACGTGGTCGCCATCATGGATCCCAGCCCCGAGAACCCGATGATCATCAACCTGCCGTCCACGGTGGAGATGATTTCGCCGAATGTCTACGCCGATTCCATCGAGTGGATGGACCGCAACCTGGCCCGGCGCGATTCCATCTTGATTTCGCTGCACCCCCACAATGACCGCGGCGAGGGCGTTGCCGCAGCCGAGCTGGGCTATATGGCCGGCGCCGACCGCATCGAGGGCTGCCTGTTTGGCAACGGCGAGCGCACCGGCAACGTGGACCTGGTGACCTTGGGCCTGAACATGCTCACCCAGGGCGTTGACCCCCAGATCGACTTCACCGATCTGCCCAAGATCCGCGAGACCGTGGAGTACTGCAACCAGCTGCGCGTCCCGGAACGCCACCCCTACGGCGGTGAACTGGTCTTTACCGCGTTCTCCGGCTCGCACCAGGATGCCATCAATAAGGGCTTGGACGCGCTGGCTGCAACGGTGCGCCCAGAGGCCAATTCCACCGACGTCAGCTGGGAAGAGCTGCGCGATGCCATCTGGGAGGTGCCTTACCTGCCCATCGACCCGAAGGACGTGGGCCGCGATTACCAGGCCGTTATCCGCGTCAATTCCCAGTCCGGCAAGGGCGGCGTTGCCTACATCATGAAGACCGACCACGGCATCAATATGCCCCGCGCCATGCAGGCAGAATTCTCCACCGTCGTGCAGGAAATCACCGATACCGAAGGCGGCGAGGTCAATTCCAAGAATATGTGGGACATCTTCGCCACCGAATTCCTGGACCGCACCACCCCGCTGCAGCTGGAATCGTTCGAAATCGACAATATTTCCGCCGAAGATACCGATGCCACCGTCACCGCCACCGTGACCTACAACGGCAAGGAATCCGAGGTCACCGGCACCGGCAATGGTCCCATCGCCGCCTACGCCAATGCGCTGGAGTCCTTGGGCATCGATTTCGATGTCATCGACTACTCCCAGCAATCGCGCTCGGCCGGCGATGATGCCGAGGCCGCCTGCTACATTGCCGCCGACGTCAACCAGAACAAGGTCTGGGGCGCGGGCATCGCCGCTTCCACGACCCGCGCCTCCATCAACGCGATTACCTCCGCAGTAAACCGCGCGTTGGCATAACGCGGGCGCGGCCGGGCATGGTAGAAGATCGACTATGCCTTCTTCTACCTACCTCATCCCCCACCGCGGCCTCGGCGCGGTGCAGACCTTGCCCATTCACGGCGCATCGGTGAAGGGCACGGAGGAATTTACCGTCACCCTGGCTCCCAGCCAGGAGGGCGGTTTAAGCGTGGAAGCACAGGGCCAGATCGGCACCATCAGCGCCGCGGACCGCGCGGAATACCCTGAGATCGACCTGCTTTTCCGCGCCGGTCTCACCCCGGCCGCCACGGCCCAGCCGCATGCCGATGGCCACGTCACCCTCCTGCTTCCCCGCCCCGGGCTCTGCCTGCCGGCGAATAATCCGCCCGGCGGGCCCTATACGATGCTGGGCTACGCCCCGCCCATCGATATCACCGATCTCCCCGCGGATCTCGATATCCCTGCCCAAGCCCGGATGCACGTGCTGGTCAACCTGGTGCCTTCTACCGACGCCGTCGATGTCTTCTTCGGCCCCACATTCCTCACCACCCTATCCCCGGGCCCCTCGCTGCCCCCGCTTGCCGATGCCCCCATCCTCGCCCACGCCTACCATGCCCCGCGCGGCAACGATCGCGTGCTGAGTATCTACGCCGGCGATCCGCGGCCCGCTTCCAACGAGGATTCCGTGGCCGTTGCCACCCCGACCACGCAGGCGGCGACCGAGACCTTCGAAACCAGCAGCTTTCGCGCCGTAACGGCTACCCCGGAACCCACGCGCCACACTGGGTGGTGGGTCACGGCCATAGCCGTGGTCGCCGTCGTGGCGCTGGTGACCGTACTCATCGTCGCGGTTTAGTTTCCACTAAACCGGATTAGGCACCGAAAAGGCACGGCGCGCCCTGTCCCGCCACAGGAATTCCGGGATACTAGACTAAGGTTGATGAATAACACACCTGGCCCCTCCCCACGGTCGCCGCAGGCTCCCTCGCCGGCGACTATGGCGTCCCAGCATGCGGCTAGGACCCACGCCCAGGCGTCCCCTCACTCCGCAGCCGACTCCGCCAATCCTGACGCCGACCCCGCGCAGCCGGGCCCGCGCCGGTCTCGGCCGCGCCGCGCCGTCCGCCCCTCCGGCGGGCCGGCGAAGCCGAAAACCCCGGCCGATACAGCTGCTTCGGCCGCTCCAAGCCCCACAGCATCCGAGGCCTCCGCATCCAGCGCGGACAGCGCGCCGCAAAAGCAGCCGGACAAAACCGAGACCGTCACCAAGCACCCCTACGTGGCCCTCACGCTGCAGACCACGGGCATCCACCCCTCGACCGGGCGCATCGTCACCATCGATGCGGTGGCCTTTGATAATGCCGGCGATATTGGCCAGCGCTTCCACGCCGTGCTCAAGCCGGATATCGACGCCGGCCCGCACCACCTCCACGGGCTGACCGTCGCGGATATCGAGCAGGCACCGGCCTTTAGCAGAGTCCTCAAGTCGCTGGATAAGCTTATCGATGGCCGCACCCTCGTCGTCCACGATATCCCCTATACCTGGGGCTTTATCGTCGCCGAGGCCCGCCGCGCGATGATGACCGCCGCCCGCCAAAACCGCGCGCGCAACCGCGGGCGCAATAAGGGCAAGCGGCGCCGCCAGAAGGTGGGCCACATGCCCGCGCCCGTGCGCATCATCGATACCTTGGCCACCTCGTATGCGCAGGGGGTGCGGTCGAATGATGTGCGGCTGAGGGGCGTCGCTAAGCAGAATGGCCTGGATGCCGATCCAAAGGCAACAGTGGAACGCGCCCGCCGCCCGGAGCAGGAGACCTCGCGCGAGGAGACGGAGCTGCTCATCCAGCTCTACCAGCACCAGCAGCGCGGCCCGGTGCGCAGCTATGCCCCGGACGAGGTCCGCGCCGACCGCTTTGGCCTACAGCGCTCGCACGTGCGCGTCGATGCCGCCGAAGCTCCCGTGCAGCACCACAACCCCGGCAAGTACGAGCCCGGCAAGGAACTGCGCCGCGGCATGGAAATCGTCGTGGCCCCCGAAATCCTGGAGGACCCGGATACCATCATCTCCGCCCTCATGCGCGAGGAGCTGAACTATTCGGAAAAGCTCACCCGCGAGGCATCGCTTGTCGTGTGCAACGTCACCACGGATCTCGTGGGCAAGGCCATGCACGCCCAGCGCAAGGGCATCCCGCTGATGTCTGATGCCGCGTTTCTCGATGCCCTCACCCGCATCGAAGACCCCACTACCGCCCAGCCGCCGGCGCGGCGCCAGCCCCCGCAAAAGAGCGGCGGAAATAACCAGAGCAAGAGCCAGAAACGGCGGCGCAGGCGCGGCGGGCGCGGCCGGGGCCGGCGAAATTCTGGCGGCTCGGCGCCCAAGAACAACGCCTAGGCCACTTCCCCGGCTACCCTAGAGGGCATGAGTTTTTCAGTCCCGGGTGCCTTTAAGAAGTTGCGCACCACCGCCGCGACATCCGCCGCGAAGCTGGCCACCACCGCTTCCCGCGCCACCGGCCGGGGCGCCGGCGGAATGATCGGCGGCCTTATCGCCAATGCCATTGATCCCTCCATCATGACCAACCTCGGCGGCGGGCGCCCAGCCGTGCTGGTCACCGGCACCAACGGCAAGTCCACCACCACCCGCATGCTCGCCGCCGCGGTCCGCGCCGAGCACCGCGTCGCCACCAACGACGGCGGCGATAACATGGACGCCGGCATCATCTCCGCGCTCATGGCGGGCAAGGACGCCTCGCACCTGGTCCTCGAGGTCGACGAGCTGCACGTGCCGCACGTTGCCGATAACCTCAACCCGCAGGCGCTCGTCCTGCTCAACCTCACCCGCGATCAGCTCGACCGCGTCGGCGAGATCAACAAGATCGAGCGCGCCCTCCGCGGCGCCGTGGAGGCCCACCCGGACATGCTGGTCATCGCCAATTGCGATGACGTGCTCATGACCTCGGTGGCCTATGACGCCAAGAACGTCATTTGGGTCTCCGCCGGCGCCGGCTGGCTCGGCGATTCCGTCACCTGCCCGCGCACCGGCGGCCACGTCGTGCGCACCGAGGATGACTGGTACGCGGTCAAGCCGCTTGCCGATGGCCGCGAGTTCCGCCGCCCGCAGCCGACGTGGGGCATCGACAAGCATGGCGTTATCACCCCCACCGCGAAGCGCCCGCTCAACCTCGCGCTGCCGGGCCGCGCCAATCGCGGTAACGCGGCACAGGCCATCGCCGCGGCCGTCGAGGGCTTCGGCGTGGACTTGGACCGCGCTATTGCCGCGGCGGAAAGCATCGATGACGTCGCCGGCCGGTATTCCACCATCCACTGGAAGGGCCGCGAGATTCGCCTGCTGTTGGCCAAGAACCCCGCCGGCTGGCAAGAGGCCCTGTCCATGGTGGACCGCAGCGCCGATGGGTTGGTCATCGCCACCAACGGGCAGGTTGCCGATGGCATCGACATGTCCTGGCTCTGGGACGTGAAATTCGAGGGCTTTAACGGGCTCAGCGTCAAGGCCGCCGGCGAGCGCGGCACCGACCTTGCCGTCCGCCTCGTCTACGCGGATATCACCCACGAGCTCATCCCGGACCCCATGGATGCGCTCGCCGCCTGCCCCGAGGGCCGCATCGAGGTCCTTGCCAATTACACCGCCTTCCGCGATCTGAAAAAGGCCCTGTCCAAGGAGGCTAATAATGCTTAATATCGGCCTAGTGCTTCCCGATGTCCTCGGCACCTACGGCGATGACGGCAACGCCCTCGTGCTGCGCCAGCGCGCCCGCATGCGCGGCCTCGACGCCGAGATCCACCCCATCCGGCTGGGCGAGCCGGTGCCCGAAACGCTGGATATTTATACTATCGGCGGCGGCGAAGACACCGCACAGATTCTTGCCGCAGAACACCTCATTGCCGATGGCGGGCTGACCCGCGCCGCCACCGCTGGCCGCCCCATCTTGGCCATTTGCGCCGGCTTGCAGGTCCTCGGCGAATCCTTCCGCGCTTCCGGCCGGGTTATCGATGGCGTCGGGCTTATCGATGCCACCACCGCCGGCATGCAAGACCGCGCCATCGGCGAGGTATCCTCCACCCCTACCGGCGCCGGCGTGACCGCAGACCTCACCGAGCCGCTCACCGGCTTCGAAAACCACTTAGGCGCGACCATCCTCGGCCCATCCGCCCAACCGCTGGGAACCCTCACCCGCGGAAACGGCAACGCCGACCAAGCCGCCACCGCGGATCTCGCCGACGGCTCCAGCCAGCGCACCTACGAAGGCGCCGTGCAGGGCAGCGTCATCGCCACCTATATGCACGGCCCGGCGCTTGCCCGCAACCCGCAGCTCGCGGATCTGCTCCTCGCCCAAGCCATGGGCGTCTCGCTCGCGGATCTCGATCCGCTGGACATTCCCGCGGTCGACCGCCTGCGCACCGAGCGCTTCAACGCCGCCGAGCCGCCGCGCTCCCAGCGCTAAATCTGTGGATAACTTCCCCAATTCGCGGCCTTCACAACCAAAAAGAGCCGAATTGAGCCAAGTTATCCACAGGCTGGCCGCGGTCGCCTTGTAGCTCCCCGGCCCCAACCCTAGGCTGCGGGGCATGACGTTATTGGAGCAGCTGGGGGACATCGCCAAGCGCGGCGTAGACCTGATCGAAGAGGCCTACGCCGCCGCTGACCTGCCCCTGCCTGCGGACCAAGCGCGCGAGCTGCGCCGCACCGCCGAGGCTTTCCTCGCGCCCACAAGCCACTCGCGCTATCAACGCCGCGCCCTTGCCGCCGCGCGCCGCAACCAGCACAGTCTGGCCACGCTCGCGCTCATCGCGCGCCGCTCCCGGCGGGTGAAGAATCCCACCGAGCGCTGGCGCTTCCGCGAAACCCTGTGTGCTACCGCCGGGACCACCGCCGAAGTGTCCCGGGCCGCCACCCGCCTGCTGCGCGAAATCGCCCCGCCGCCCGAGCGCGAAGACGGCGGGCGCCGCATCCTGCACGGCGAGAAAACCACGCTGAGCTTTACCGGCCCCGCCGCCGAAATGGCCGATATCTGGGCCACCGCGAAGGATAATCCCCTCGCCTGGCTCACCGGTTCCCGCGCCGTCGCGCCGGCCAGCGTGACCACCAATGTCATCATCGAGCTGCCGGATTACCTGAAAGTTCTGCGCGGCGAGGGCTCCGAAGTCCGCCTCGCCATGACTAACGGTGCCACCATCACTGGCGCCGACCTCATCCGCCGCACGCTCGCCGGCGCCGGCCTTTTCACCCTCATCCACCCCGAAGAAGGCCCCGTCAATCTCTACCGCGCCCGCCACGCCTCCGCCAAGCAGCGCCGCATGCTCGAGGCCGAAGGCGCGCGCTGCGCGTGGCCCGCTTGCCGACGTCCCGCCGCCGAATGCCAAGCCCACCACATCTTCGAATATGCCCGCGGTGGCCACACCCATCCGGCGAATATGTGCCTCTTGTGTCCATACCACAATTCCATCAACGGCCTTCCGGGGCGCGGGCGGATGGCGCGCATCAACGGGCGCATCGCCTGGCTGCCGCCGCATCCTCGCCACGCGAATCAACCAGCCGCCCCGCCGAATTCAGCGTCACCGCCGCACTCTGCCTCGCCGCCGGAGCCGAATTCGCCTCCCCCAGTCTTCACTGGCCGCGCCCCACGCGGGCCAACCGCCGACGTGCCCTAAACGCCTAAATGGTCAAGCGCCCCGAAAGCGCACGGGACAAGGTCAGCTCGTCCACGAACTCCAAATCGCCTCCGAGCGGCATGCCGGAGGCCAATCTGGTGATCTTTAAATCGGGAAAGTCCCGCAATAACCGCACCAGGTACGCCGCGGTGGCCTCGCCCTCCGTATTTGGATCGGTGGCGAGGATGACTTCGCGGATGGTGGGGGTGTCGTCGTAAAGCGGGACCTCTGGCGTGGAATCCGCCAACTCCCTATCCGGTAGCACCCCGCCGAGGCGCTGGAGGAGCGTGGAAATATTCAAATCCTTCGGCCCAACATTGGCCAGCGGATCCAGCGCACCGCCGAGCACGTGGTAGCGGCCCTCGTACTCACCCGTGCGCTCGATAACCTGGATGTCCTTCGGCTCCTCCACGACGCAAATGGTGGAGGCGTCGCGCTGCGAATTGATGCAAATCCGGCAGACGTCCTCGCGCGAAATATTGCAACAAATGCGGCAAAAAGTAACGCCGTCCCGCACCCCGCCTAAGGCATTTTGCAGGCGCTCAATATCCTCCGGTTCCATGTGCAACACATGAAACGCGATACGCTGCGCCGACTTCGGGCCGATGCCCGGCAGGCGCGAAAACTCATCAATGAGGTCCTGCAGAGGTCCTTCAAACACCACAACTCCCAAAATTACGTCAAGGCCGCGGCCCCACTATCGGGACAACGGCCTTTTTAGAATATCGCGCAGCTAGAAATTGCCGCCGAACATGTCATCCATCGACGGTCCACCCTGGCCGCCCATGCCCTGCGAGAGGGGACCAATCTTTTCCTGTGCCAGCTTGCCCGCAGCGGCGTGGGCATCCTTAAACGCGCCCATGACCAGGTCTTGCAGCGTGTCGATGTCCTCAGGATCAACCACAGACTTATCAATCTGCAGGTCTACTAGCTCGGCGCCGCCGGTCATGGTCACCTTAACCAGGCCATTGCCCGCGCTGCCCTCAACGTTGGTAGCCAGGATCTCTTCCTGCGCCTTCTGCAGCTCGGCCTGCACCTGCGCGGCCTGCGCGATGAGGTCGTTCATGTCATTGGGTTGTGGGGTGGAATCTTGTTCAGCCATAGCTTTCGTCCTTTCTCAATAGCTTTGCTACCGCCCGAGTCTACCGTGCCACAGTCCTATACACGGCGTGCGCCTAGTTCCTTTTCCACGAGCTCTATCGCAATCTCGGTGGCGCTGCGATGGTCCATTTCGCCTGCGGACTGCGCGGCTTCGACCATGTCGCGTTCTTCGTCATCGCGCGTATAGGCCGGTTCCGGCGGCGGCTCGTCCGCGGGGCCCTCCGGCTCGGGCGGCAGCGGCACCCCGTTGCTAAATTGCGGCGTGCGCGCGAATTCTTCATCGCGTTGCTTCGCCACCTCGCTTGCCTTGGCAATGCGCGAGCGCCACCCGGGCTTACTCTCCGCCTCCTTGTCGTCGCTCGGCTCCCGCTCGGGCGCGTTGGGGTTCCATTCGGGTTTGGCCTGCGGAGCCCGCGGCGCATCGAACCCGGCGCTCTTAGGATCCGTGCCCACCACGCAGTTGACCTGAATATCGCGCTGGAATTCCTCCCGCAGCACGTCCACAATGACGGAATTATTCGCCGGCGCATTGATGCGTTCTGCCAGCGCACCGGTGGTATGCCCCAGCGTCAGCGTATTATCGCGGAATCCGAGCACGCGGGCTTCGGCAAGCATGATTTCGGCGACCTTATTACGCTTGCCGACGCTCCCCCTCAGCTCCACCCATTTCCTCTTCACCGCATCCACGAAGTCATCACCGCTTACCGATGCCCCCTGCGCAGGCGCCGCCGGCACCGGCTTCTCCAGCGGTTCCGCCTGGCCGTTGCCGCGGGCTGGCGCATTCTGTGGAATCTGCCGCTCCTGGCCCCATGGATCCGCGCCATCGTCAGTTTCTACGTCGCCGCCTGCCGCGGTAGCCGAAGCATCCTTTTCAGGCACATCGCTAGACTGCGAATCCGTGGACTGCTGCTCAGGCTGCCCAGCCTGTTGCTGCTGCCCCGACTGCGCATATTCCGCGCTCGGTTGCGCAGGCTGCGACGCAGATCGCTCCTGATTCTCAGCTGCTGCCGGCCCCGTTTGTGCCGGCTGTGCCGACTGCGCTGAACCCTCATGCTCGCCACGCGATTGCTGCGCAGTTGTCTCCGGTTGCTCAGGCCGAGACAATGGTGATGTCGATTGCGTCCCCTGTGCCTCGGTGCCCGCGGCCGCTTGATTCCGTTGTTGTCCAGGCGCCTCTGATGCAGTAGGGCCCGTGGCGGCCTGGTTTTGCTGGGCCTGGGACTTTGCGCGGCGCCGCGCGATGATGGCGGCCGCTGCCGACTGCGGGTCTTGGGCACCCGAAAAGGCTGGCCCGTTTCCCGCAGAGGGTGCCGCCTGCCCCGATTGTCCTGGCTGCCCTGCCTGCGCTGCCTGCGCCAGTTGTGCCCCTTGGCCGGCCTGGTTGTGCTGGCCAGACTGTGCGGATTGCGGTGCGCCGCTGGGTTGGGTGGCCTGAGGCAACTGCCCCGGCTGGCTCACGGCGCCGACAGCTGCACCCGGCGCCGCGCCGGCCGAGGTACCGATGAGCAGGTGCGCGCACATGATTTCGAGCAGCAGGCGCGGCGAGGTGGCCCCGGTCAGATCGCTGATGCGGTCATTGACGGTGGAGGCAAGGTAGGTCAGCTGCGGTCCGGAAAAGCGCTGCGCTTGGGCGGTGAGCACCTCGGCGCGGTCGGTAGGCGCGGAGACCAAGCCGGCATCGATGGCGCCCGGCACGGCCTGCAGGATCATCAGGTCGCGCAAGCGGTCGAGCAGATCCACGGCAAAGCGGCGCGGGTCGTGGCCAGCCTCGATGACGTTGTCGATCTGCGCGAAGAGGCCGGCCTTGTCGTTCTCGGCGAGGGTGGCGATGGTGTCATCGAGAAGCGTGACGTCCGTAACCCCCAGCAGCGGGCGCGCAAGGTTATAGGTCAGGCCATCGGGACCCGCACCGGCCAAAAGCTGGTCCAGTAGCGACAAGGTATCGCGCGGGGAACCGCCGCCGGCCTCGATGACCATGGGATAGACGGAGTCTTCAACCTGCACGCCCTCAGAGGCGACGGTCCTTTGCAGCAGCCCCTTCATCGCGGGCGGGGTAAGCAGGCGGAAGGGATAGTGGTGCGTCCGGGAGCGAATGGTGCCGATGATCTTTTCCGGCTCCGTCGTCGCAAAGATGAAAATCACGTGCTCCGGCGGCTCCTCAACCACCTTGAGCAACGCATTGGCACCGGACGGGGAAATCATATGCGCCTCATCGATGATGAAGATGCGATAGCGCGATTCCGCCGGCGCATAGTAGGCGCGGTCGCGCAGCTCGCGCATGTCCTCCACGCCATTGTGCGAGGCGGCGTCGAGCTCCGTCACGTCCAGGTTGCCCGGGCCGCCGGGCGCGAGCGACACGCACGAATCGCACTTGCCGCACGGCGTCGAGGTGGGCCCGTGCTCGCAGTTGAGCGAGCGGGCCATAATCCGCGCCGAAGACGTCTTACCGCAGCCGCGCGGGCCGGAAAAGAGGTAGGCGTGGTTGATGCGCCCCGCGTCGAGGGCGGCAGATAGCGGCGTGGTGACCTGCTCTTGCCCCACGACCTCGGCAAACGTTGCTGGACGGTATTTCCGGTATAAAGCCACGGTTAGCCAGTTTACCGGCTAACCCTCGCGCGACCAGTCCAGCAGGTCAATGCCCTGCTCGGCCACAGCTTCCTGCAGCTTGCCGACGCCCTCTTCCACCCCAAACGCATATTCCGCATCCGTCAGCATGACCAGCTGCAGCACGAGCGTCAGGCGGTCATCCTCGCGGTACTGCGGTGTCTGCCCGCCCCAGAGGTACGGGGCAATAAGCAGCCCGTGGTGCACGGTCGGCTCGCCGGGCAGATCAAGAAGCGATGGCAGCAAGACGCCGGGTTGCGCGGGCAAGAGGCCGCCCGCCTTCTCGAGCTTCGCGGCGGCGGCCCCCACAGCGGCGGCGACTTCGGGCTGGCCCACGCGCGCCACCGTCACCAGTTCGCAGCGCACATCCAGACCTTCGGCATCGCTGCGCAGGCCGGTATCGACGGCGTTGAAGGTGGTGGTGAGGGCGAGGGATTGGGCATCGGCAAGCGTGGCTAAACCCAGCCTGCGCCCGTCGACGTACCGGAACTCCAGCGGGGCCGGGATGACCTCGCTGAGCCACACGGCGGATTCGGCGGCGTTGATTTTAGCCCTCCGCCTTTTCGATGGCCGCCAGGAGCACGCAGGTGGCAACGCCGTCGATGGCTTCCTCGATTTCCTCCTGCGGCGGCAGCGACACCGCAAGTCGGATATTGCGGTCATTCTCATCGCGGCCGTGGGGGTAGGCCGCGCCCGCCTTGGTGAGCACGATGCCGGCGTCCTTGGCCAGCTCCCACACGCGGGTGGCGGTGCCGTCCACGACGTCCATGGAAATGAAGTAACCGCCCTCCGGGTCGGTCCATTCCGCGACGCCGTACTCGCCCAGGCGCTCGTCCAAGATGCGGCGAGCGGCGGCGAACTTCGGCGCCAGCAGCTCGGCGTGGCGGCGCATCAGCTCACGCACGCCGTCCGCGGACCCGAAGAACTCGGCGTGGGCGAACTGGTTGATCTTATTGGGCCCAATGCCGCGGATGCCTGCGTGCTCCAGGTACCAATCGAGGTTCTCCGCCGAGGAGCCGAAGAAGCTCACGCCGGAGCCCGCGAAGGTGACCTTGGAGCTCGAGGACATGGCCCAGAAGCGGTTGGGGTGCCCGCCCTGCTTGGCGATGTCCAGCACTGGCAAGACTTCCGGAAATTCGTCTGTCAGCGTGTGCACGGCATAGGCGTTATCCCACACGATGCGGAAGTCGGGCGCCGCGGTATCCATTTCCGCCAGGCGGCGGGTCTTTTCCTCCGAGATGAGTACGCCGGTGGGGTTGGAGAACATGGGAATGAGCCACATGCCCTTGACCTGTGGGTCCTGGGCGAGCTTAGCGATGGCCTCGACATCCGGGCCGTCGTCTTCCATCGACACCGTCACCAACTCGAATCCGAAGAGCTCCGTGATGGCGAAGTGGCGGTCATAGCCGGGCACGGGGCAGATCCACTTGACGGTTTCTTCCTCGCTCCACGGGCGCGGCGAATCATTGGTGCCAAAGGTATAAGCCCAAGAAATGAGGTCGAACATGATGTTGAGCGAGGAGCTATCGCCGGCCAGCAAGAGCTCTGGGTCAATATTGGTAAGCTCGCCCCACAGCTCGCGCAGCTTCTTGACGCCCTTCAGGTTGCCGTAGTTGCGCAGGTCAGCGCCTTCAGAATCGGTGTAGTTTCCCTCACCCGGCAGCGACAACAGCGCATTGGAGAGATCGAGCTGCGCCTTCGAAGGCTTGCCACGGGTCAAATCCAGCTTGAGGCCCTTTGCTTTCAGGTCTGCGTATTCTTCGCGGACTTTCGCGGCAAGTTCTGCCAAGGCGGACGATTCCAGAGTGAGAAGCGACATTAGTATGTCTTACCTTCCATAGTATGGTGCGACGTTTAGCCACCAATACTAACGCACCCTGCACAAAAAAGGGACCCCGCGCACCCGTCAGAGCCTCCTGACCCTTGCTGCATTCCTGCCCTGGGGGAGTTCAGAGGATGGACGCCACGCGGAATCCTGCCCTTACTTTAACGCCCGCAACCCGCATTAGCCAAATACGCGTCTCTCGGGGCGAGACGGAAGGCTACGGGGGCATCGGCAAGCGGCGGCAGCACAGCGATCGCCGGCCCCTGCCCCACCGAAACCCAATAATTGCCCAGAAATTACGTCTGACCAGGCGATTGGCATTCTAATTGCTACGGCTGCTAATGTTTCTTCTCGGAGGATTCGACTAGCGGCCTATGTCACACGCCTGGAACGCGTGCGGGGTTCACGCCCCTCGTGGGTTCAAATCCCACATCCTCCGCCATTGTCATGAGTCGCGACATACTTGACAGGTCAGTCGCGACATCGTTGACGAACCGGCATCTCAGTTGTTTTTGTTCTGGGGTGCCGGTTTTTCGTGTTTTGGGTCTAGGGGTGGGGCTCCTTTTTCCAGTAGGGTTTTGGTAGTCGCGGGCTGTGTCGATGTAGTGCTCGGTGATGATTTCTCCGGTCGCAGCTAGTGATGTGGTGATGTGGTTGTCGGCGATGACCATGAGGATTTTTTGTTTCTTGAATGCGCGCCCGATGCCTAGGTGGAAGAGTTTGCCGGCGTAGCGGACGGTGACTTTGCCGTTGTCCCAGACGATGTCTTTTCTGGTGCGCCATTCTTGTGTGGGATTGTCGTTGGGGCTGGCTTTTGTGCCGGTGGTGTAGCTGTGGTGTGGGGTATGTCGTCCTAGTGCGCGGTGTGGGCGTTAGGGTTGCCCGCAAATCGTGGACACGTAGTAGAGCTACCTAGTGGTTAGGCAGCTAATTCTTTTCTGCTGGTGGTTAGGCTGGTGTGGTTCTCGAAATCGACGGGGCTGACCATCCCGAGGGCGGAGTGCCGACGTCGACGGTTGTAGACCACTTCAATCCAGCAAGCCACAGCCTGACGCGCAGCATCGCGGGTGGCCCAGCGCTTCCGGTCGTAGAACTCGGTCTTAAGCGTCGACCAGAACGACTCAGCCATCGCGTTATCGAAACACACTCCGGTACGCCCCACGGATTGAGCAATGCCCAAATTGCGGCACACCTCCCAGAGCTGCTCGCTGGTAAATTGTGTCCCACGGGAGAGTGTCCGATTCTTTGTGTGCGGGGGCTTGGTTTACAAGTAATCCGCGAATCGGTTGGGGTAAGACACGGCTAGTTGGTTGATAACTTGTTTCCACCCGGTGGCTTTCGCTCCTTCAATATAGCCGTTGCATTCAATGGCGCGTTTTGCTTTCTTCGCTCGTTGGGCAGCGCGCTT